>JAJHSB010000052.1 GCA_022684035.1 Candidatus Acetothermia bacterium
CAATGACCAAAATCTCAAACAGAGAAGCCGAGATATTCTCCTCGATTATTGACAAATCGCTCATAAAAGTTTGGTTATTGGGATTTGGTCATTGTTTGGAAATTGAGATTTGGTCATTGGGATTTCCGGCTTGTCCGGGTTCGGAGATAATGCATTTATAGAAAAACTGGAATCTCTTCTTAAAATAAATCTCAAACGGAAGTGCGTGGGGTGCAGTAAAAAAGAGAAATAGGTGTTCTGTCCCCCCCGATTTCAAACAACAGGGAGGATAGGGAGTGTCAAAGTCAGCAGAGATACATAAGCAGAGCTTACCATACTGGCATCCAGTGGGTCGCAATCTCCCACCATCGAAGGCTGCACGATTCATAGCTGATCTTTGGCCACAGCAACAGCGTAGTCAGCGGAGAGTGGTGGATGCAGGTTGCGGTGAAGGCCGGGATAGTCTCCTTCTCCTGCAAGCAGGTCTATGTGTTGTTGCTCTGGATGCATCTCCGCGCAATCTTCAAGCGGTGTCTCAGAAGGTCTCGGAAGCACAATTCCCATCAGACAGGTTTACCTGTCACGTCGTCGACCTGGTTGAAGGAATCCCACTCGAAGATGCGACAGCCGATGCAGTCCTGGATGTGTGGGTGCTTGGCTCGGTTATCTTGACTCACGACGGCCAGGCGGGTGCGCAGCGATACCTGGCGGAAGCACACCGGATCCTCAAGCCCGGCGGCCTCTTTGTGTGCGAGTTTGAGACGTTCAGGCCGCGACGTTCCGGAGATAAATTGAGAGATTACTTCGCAAATTTGGTGAACGGATACTTCTCAATCGTCCAATCAGAAGCGATCAAGGCTGATTACCTTCCCTACCTGAAATTTCCTTGTTGTGAGAAAATACCTGTTGTGCAGAGAATTGTTCGGAAGATTCTTCATAAGAGCAATGCGGCGATATTTGTGGTTGCCCGTAAGGAGTAGCTGTTATGTTGCACCTGACTATTGGATTTATAATCAGATGAAAGATCACAGCTACGACTGAAGGGCACAGCCGGCAGCAGCCTAACGGAGAGCGATGATTGATAAGTTATTACAGAATCTCAATGAAGAGCAATATGAGGCGGTTACCTTTGATCAAGGCCCGCTGCTCCTCGTTGCCGGAGTAGGAACAGGCAAAACAACGGTGATTACGCGGCGTATTGCGTATCTGATCGCCGAAAAAAAGGCACGGCCGGCTGAGATTCTTGCCCTTACCTTTACCGAGAAAGCGGCGGCAGAGATGGAAGAACGGGTGGATATCTTAGTTCCCTACGGATATATCGATGCTCAGATTAGCACATTCCATTCGTTTTGCGATCGCCTGTTGCGGGAAAATGCCCTCCTCATCAGTCTGACGCCGGATTTCCGTATTCTTACTGAACCGGAACAAGTGATCTTTTTCAAAGATCACCTCTTTGATCTGCCGCTTAAATCATTACGTCCACTCGGCAATCCGATCAGTAATCTGCGGGCAATATTGACCCTCTTCTCCCGCGCTAAGGATGAGGATATCACTCCACAAGAATATCGTGCTTATGTCGAGCAGCTGCAGAAGAGAATCAAGACTGATTCAAACGATGAAGCCCTGGCCGCGGAATTTATGCTGCAAGATGAATTGGCCGATGTGTACGCCAAATACCAACAACTCCTGCTTGAAAAAGGGTTTGTCGACTTCGGTGATTTGATCACTTTAGCGCTGCGCCTTCTGCGTGACCATCCAGCGATCCTCGCTCGCTATCAGCGGCAATTTCGCTATATCCTTGTCGATGAGTTTCAAGATACAAATTACGCTCAGTTTGAGTTGCTGAAGCTCCTTGCCGGTCATCATAATCTCGCTGTTGCCGGTGACGACGATCAGTCAATCTATAAATTTCGCGGAGCGGCGATCAGTAATATCCTCCATTTTCAACGGCAATTTCCCGATGCAAAATTGATCGTACTCAAGATTAATTATCGCTCTACTCAAGAGATCCTCGACTCCTCCTACCGGTTGATCCAAAATAATAATCCGGATCGATTAGAAGTGCGCAGTGGCATCGAAAAACGGTTGATCGCAGTGAGTACCGACGTTAAGTCGATCAATTACCGTTCATTTGAAACCTTATCCGATGAAGCCGACTTTGTCGCGGAAAAGATCGCGACGATAATGAAAGAAAAGGGATGTTCCTATCGTGATTTTGCCGTTTTAGTGCGGAGTAATATCCAAGCAGATCCATTCTTACGTGCGATGAATCTCCGCCATATTCCGTGGCGTTTCTCTGGTAGTCGAGGTTTGTACGATCGTTGGGAGATCCAAACTGCGATCTCGTTTCTACGCCTGATGGCTGATCCGCGTGACAACCTATCACTGCACTTCCTTGCCGGGTCGCCTATTTACCAATTGGAATCTGAAGCGCTCGCCCTCCTTACGAGCTACAGTCGCCGCACCAATAAGACTTTACTGCAAGTCTTCCGTATCGCCGCCCAAACAGAGGGTTTCCTTAGTATCTCAAGGGAAGAGAGGGAGAAGATAAAGAAGATAGCAGATGATATCAGCGCAATGATGCCTACATCACGGGACGAAACGACCGGCAGCCTGCTCTACGAATACCTGATGGTCCGTACCGAATACCTGAAATCGCTGAGCTGTTCGCAGAAGAGAGATGATCTGCAAGCGATGCAAAATCTGGCCAAACTCTTTGCACTAATCGAACGATTCAAAGAGATAGCAAAGTATGACCGCGTTCCATGGTTTATCGACTATCTCAATGCGCTGATTGAAGCAGGGGATAATCCTGCCGTCGGAGAGGCGGACTGGGACGAAGACGCTGTGAGTCTCCTTACGATTCACCAGGCAAAAGGATTGGAATTTACTCATGTCTTTCTTGTCGGTCTTGTCTCCGGGCGTTTCCCGTCGCGGCACCGTCGTGATCCTCTCTCTCTGCCGGATGAATTGATTAAAGATATCTTACCGACAGCAGATTTCCATCAACAAGAGGAACGGCGCTTATTCTATGTTGCCATGACACGTGCGAAAAAGAGCCTCTATTTAACGAGTGCGCTTGATTACGGAGGAAAGCGACCGCGCAAGCCGAGCCTCTTTATCTGTGAAGCGGTGGATATTCCAATTGCGACCATCAAAACGGCTAAACGTTCGCCGTTGGCCACATTAAAAGACCATCAAATAAGACCAGAAAAACCTTTGATTGACGAGCATATCATCTCGGAAGCAAAGAGGCTCAATCTGTCGTACCGCCAGATCGACGACTATCTGACCTGTCCACTGAAATATCATTACATCCATCGAGAGAAAATTCCGATTCGCCAACACCACACAGTTATCTATGGAGCAGCGATCCATCGTGCGATCAGGTGGTATAACATCAACCTGCTCTCTCAGCGCCATATACCACTTGAAGATCTCCAGAAGATTTTTAAGCAGAACTGGCGCGCCGAAGGGTTCCTGACACGCGAGCACGAGGAGATGCGGTTTCAAGAAGGATTATGCGCATTAGCCTGCTTTTATGAATACCAGGGGAAGAACAGCAAGATTCCTCATTTAGTCGAGAGGCGATTTTCCGTGATTGAAAAGAATAATCGGATCATCGGGCACTTCGATCGCATCGATCAGAGTGATGAAGGTGGAATTATCATTGATTATAAGACCTCAGAGATCAAAGATAGCGCGCAAGCGGATCGTCGCACAAAAGAGAGTCGCCAACTGGGTATCTATGCTTTGGCCTACCAAAGAATTTTCAATCAACTACCTCAGAGAATAGAACTACACTTTCTTACCCCGCAAATTATTATCGGCCAATTTGTACCCACTGAGAAAAGACTGGAGCAAATATTGATTGATATTGAATATGTGGCAACGGGTATTCGTAATGGGCAGTTTGATCCCGATCCTGAGTATCTTGCTTGTACCTACTGCGCCTATCGCGGTATCTGTCCTTATCCTTATAAAGATAAGGAGTAGAGTTCTTTGTTATTCAGCGAGTAAGAATCATCGTGGTGGTTTTCTTTAGTTATACTTCTCCGTCGAGCAATTGTTGGTTGTGCTAATCCAGCAGTAATCAGGGGGCATGGCATGTAGTAGAGTGTAACTTGAGTTACAATTTAATTGATAATCGTAACCCTAAATCAAGGATTATGCAGCGAGACTGAAGGCAACTGAGAATGGCACCCTCAAGTCAGTGCTGACTGAAATTACGTTATCACGAACGATTACGGAGGAGTAGATGATTTATAAAGCAGCGAGTCGAGCAGTCAAGGCGATCGATATTCACGATGGAAAGCAGATCTGTCACATCACAAAACGGGTACTAATCGGCCCAGATCAAGGTAAAGTCAACTCCATCATGCGCATGTTCACTATTGGTAAAGAGGGCTGCAGTTCATACCATACCCACCCATGGGAGCATGAAGTATATGTCTTAAAAGGTTGGGGAGCAGTGAAAAAGATCGATGGAGAGATACCGTTGCAAGCGGGAGATGTCGTTTACGTCCCAGCAGGAGAAGAGCACCAGTTCATCAATACTGCTGAGGAAGAATTCACGTTCCTTTGCATTATTCCGTATGGGTGCGACTAAGCGAGTTCTCGTCTGCCTCAGCGGCGGTGTTGACAGTGCAATAGCCGCGCTTCTCTTACAAAAAGAGGGGTTTGACGTGGCAGGGATTACTTTTTGGTTATGGTCCTTTCCCGGTGCACCTGACTGGAAAGGAGAGAATAAATGTTGTTCTCTCGCTCAAGCTGCTCTAACCGCACGTGAATTAGGGATACCTCATCAGACGATCGACATCAGTAATCAGTTTTATCACCTGATCATCAAGGATTTTATAGCTCGTTACCGTATCGGAGAGACGCCTAACCCATGCGGACGGTGCAATCGTCATCTTCGATTTGCGGCTGCGCTGCATTACGCCAAAGAAGGTGGATTTGACTTTGTCGCTACCGGCCATCATGTAAGGTTGGTCAACGAAAAAGGACAGGTAAAGCTCTATAAAGGAGTTGACAGAAGAAAAGACCAGACTTATTTCCTTTATGGACTGCGCCAGCCAGATCTGCATCGTCTCCTTTTTCCAGTCGGAGAGCTTACCAAGCAAGAAGTCTTTACACTTGCCGACAAGTACGGTCTCAGCGCGGCGGTACTTCCTGAAAGTCAGGATCTGTGCTTTGCATTCGAAGGTGATTACACCTTCCTCTTTTCTGATGCGGATTTACAACCAGGAAAGATCATTGATCAACAAGGAAAAGTTCTTGGGCGACATACAGGCCTTCCCCGTTATACGATTGGACAACGCCGCGGATTAGGGATCACGGCGGATCGCCCGTTGTATGTTGTGAAAATTAATGCCGCAGCCAATCAGCTGATCGTCGGCGAAGAGAGTGAATTGTATACTAAGCAACTTCATGCAGTCGGAGCCAACTTCTTGTCCTCAGAACCGATAGCAGATGGCACGTATCTGCACGCACGAATCCGTTATCGAACCCCTGCTGTGCCGGCTCGATTCAACCGCATCGCTGCTGATCAGTTCACGCTATTATTTGACAGACCACAGCGTGCCATTGCTCCTGGCCAACTCGTCGCTCTCTATCAAGGTGACTCTCTCCTTGGAGGAGGAACAATTTCAACTACAACTTAAGTAGACCGTGCCTGCAATTTGCAGTATAATAACTCTGTAACTATGTCGTCAATATCTTGCAGTATGGAGGGGTGAGTGAGCGGACGAAACTACCGGTCTTGAAAACCGGCGAACCGAAAGGTTCCGTGGGTTCGAATCCCACCCCCTCCGCCAATTTTTACTCTTTGGATTTTGGCTGAAATTTTAAGCGAAATTAGAACTTTCTTTAAAGAAAATCGTCGCACTCTGATGGTTTGCATACTTTTACACCTTCTCTCGTCATAGTTACGGGTGATTGGGGGGTCAGGTCTTTAATATTGACATTTAGCCTTGCTTTGCTATAAGCTTACTGCATGGCAAGACCGCTAAGAATAGGGTATAACGGCGCAGTATATCACGTGACCTCAAGAGGAAACGAGAGAAAAACATTTTTAATGATGATGACCGCTTACTTTTCCTTAAATACGCTTAACAATGTTAACGAAAAACAATTAGTTTTGTCATGCCTACTGCCTTATGAATAATGTTGTAGAAACGCCAGATGGTAATCTTTCAAAAGGTATGAGGCAGTTAAACGGTGTGTATAGCAAGTGATTCAATAAGAGAGATGATCGAGTTGGTCATGTATTTCAAGGGAGATATAAAGCAATACTGGCCCATACCGGATGACCCCATACTGTACATGCCGCCCTGCCGGCCCTGCCGGACGCGATTGAAGAGTAGAGGATGCGATTAAAACAAACTGACAATGACAATACGGAGGTACGATGCCGACGACAGATGAATTACGCAACAGTGGCACACTGAAAATTGAGTGGGTCAAGGGACATATGCCGGTACTGGGAGAATTGGCCCGTCGTTTACGACAGACCAAACCATTTGCAAAGATGAAAGTGGCTATTTGTCTTCATTTAGAAGCAAAGACCGCGTACATGGCACAAGTTATCAAGGATGGCGGAGCAGAGGTGGCAATCTGTGGTAGTAATCCTCTTTCCACCCAGAACGATGTCGCCTTAGCGTTGGCAGAGAGTGGTGTTACGGTCAACGCCAAATACGATGCATCTCCCGAGGAGTATCGAATGTACCTGGCACACACCCTCGAGACAGAACCTAATTTAATTATCGATGATGGAGCAGATCTGATCTCTCTCCTCCATACAGAATATGCTGACTTATTGCCCGGAGTACGTGGTGGTGCAGAAGAGACTACAACAGGTGTTCTTCGCTTTCAGGCAATGGAAGCAGCGGGAGCGCTAAAGATACCGATCCTGGCGGTCAATGATGCCCACTGTAAGTATCTATTTGATAATCGTTACGGAACGGGGCAATCCGTATTCGATGGGATCCTCCGCACTACCAACCTTCTGATCGCAGGTAAGAAAGTTGTCGTTGTCGGTTACGGTTGGTGCGGCAAAGGAGTGGCGATGCGCGCCCAAGGATTAGGCGCGCAGGTTATCATTTGCGAGATAAACCCGATCAAGGCACTGGAAGCAGCGATGGAGGGGTATCAAGTGATGAAGATGGAAGAGGCAGCAGCCGAAGGCGATATCTTTATCACTGTAACCGGCAGCACAGGAGTGATCAATGTCGATACATTCAAGCGGTTGAAAAATGGAGCGATACTCGCCAATGCAGGCCATTTCGACGTTGAAATCGATGTCGCTGGATTGAAAAAGATAGCCCGCACGCAGCGAACAGTCCGCAAGAATATTGATGAGTACAATCTAAATGGCAAGAAGATATACCTCCTTGCCGCAGGACGACTGGTCAACCTTGCCGCTGCTGACGGCCATCCAGCAGAGATAATGGATATGGCGTTCGCATTGCAGGTCTTGGCGCTGCTCCATCTGCGAGAGAACAACTTACCAGCAAAAGTTCTTCCACTACCGTTAGAGATCGATAAACAGGTGGCGGAATTGAAATTAGCAGTAATGGGGATCGAGATCGATCGTCTGGATGAAGAGCAGAAAAAATACCTGGCGAGTTGGCAACGAGTATAAATCGTGAAAGTTGCCATCCCATTCGTTATGCTCTGTTAATAACGAGCCAGTATTATCACAGTTATTCAGGAAGATAGAGTGAAAACGTTATTCTGGAAAGAGAATAAGCTATATTTACTCGATCAACGCAAACTTCCGCATGAGATTACCTATGTCATCTGTGGTGATCACTACGCCGTTGCTACTGCGATTAGCGAGATGGTCGTACGTGGCGCGCCAGCGATCGGCGTAGCAGCAGCCTATGGAATAGCTTTGGCAGCGCTGCAGAATCAATCTTCTCCTGAGTTTTTGCCGGCTTTACAGGGCGCGGGAGATGATTTGATCAAGACACGTCCGACAGCGGTAAATTTGCGCTGGGCAGTCAAGCAGATGCTCGTAACGGCAAAGGAATATGCAACAGAATCAAAGTCCGTAATAACGACGCAGTTGATCAATAAAGCAGAGGCGATCGCCGCTGAAGATATCAAAGTCAATCGTTTGATCGGCGCGCATGGCGCTGTTTTAATTAACGACGGAGCGTGCATCCTCACACTATGTAATGCCGGCGCACTGGCCACGGCAGGCTATGGCACAGCATTGGGAGTGATATCCGCTGCTTATACCAACCAGCGGAAAATAAGCGTATTCGCCTGTGAAACACGTCCCTATCTGCAGGGAGCACGCCTTACCACATGGGAACTTTCACAAGCCGGCATCCCGGTAACATTGATCGTTGACAACGCTGCCGGTCTCCTCTTTCAACGGAAGATGATTGATATGGTGCTCGTCGGAGCCGATCGCATCGTCAGCAATGGTGATGTAGCTAACAAGATCGGTACCTATCCACTATCGATTCTGGCAGAGGAACATAACGTTCCATTTTACGTTGCTGCCCCTCTCTCGACCTTTGACTTGACACTTTCCAGTCGGGAAGAGATACCGATCGAAGAGCGTAACAGTTACGAAATAACCCATATTGCCGGAGTAAAGATCACCGGGGATGAGATTCCTGTTTACAATCCAGCATTCGATTTAACACCAGCCGAAAAGATCAGTGCAATTATCACCGAACGGGGCATCATCTATCGACCCGATCGAGAAAAGATAACGGCATTATTCGCCCAAGATGGCGAGCAAGATGACGAGTAAAATCGCCCACTACCAGCAAGTGATCATCGACACAGCCCGCCGGATGGCAAACGAGCAGCTCGTCTTCGGTTCCTGGGGCAATATTAGCCTACGTCTCGATGCTGAGAAGATCCTCATCACTCCAAGCGGTATCGATTACGATAAAATACAACGTGAAGATATAGTCCTCATCGATCAAGTTGGTACGATCTTAATCGGTGATCACCGTCCATCGAGCGAGCTTCCGCTCCACTTGGCTATCTATAACGAGCGCCGGGATGTGCATGCAATTGTACACACGCACAGCATCTACGCCACCAGTTTTGCAATCGTGCGGAAACGAATTCCACCGGTCGTTGAAGACCTTGTCCAAATAGTCGGGGGAGCAGTAGAAGTCGCTGAATATGCTCTTCCTGGAACTGATGAGTTAGCCCGTTCTGCACTCGTTGCTCTCGCTGACCGCAATGCTGTTTTGCTTGCCAATCATGGTGTCGTTGGAGTGGCCGCTGAGATCACGGAAGCGCTCAAAATATGCTCACTGGTTGAGAAGACGGCACAGAGCATCATCTTCGCTCGTCTGCTCGGTGATGTAGTTGAATTATCACAACACGACATTAAAACGATGCATACATTTTACCGCGAAAAATATGGGCAGCGATAGAGAGTACCTCCTCACAAGTACAGTCGCTATAAAACCGTCCACTAAAAGTGCATTACTATCGCGTACAGTTCTCTCTCTACCAGTAAGAAGAAGTTGTAACGAACAGGTTTTCGCTGCTGCAGCGATTGCAATTACAAGCTATGCGCATGCTTACTTTTCCGGCTGACTGATGATCTCCATTCCATTGTAATGTCCACACTTAGGGCAGACACGATGGGGTAGCTTGATCTCATGGCAATGTGAGCATTCCGTCGCTGCAGGCACTTTCATTTTCTGGTGGTTCTGGTGCATACGAACTTTGGAACGTGATCTTCTATATTTAGGTACAGATGGCATCTGTTATTGGTTCCTCAAATTGTATATTTCGATATCAGATTTCTCATTCAGGCAAATGCTTTGAGGAACCCAATCCCTCCAATCAATTATCTTTGCCTATATTCCGTGCTCAGTAGTTTCCGCATGAAACGAAAACCACCGGGATCACTGCACGTAAAAGAGAAAAGAGAATCTTTCTTACTCGTTTCATCTTCTCTGTCTTCTCTGTGGTTAAATTTCTGTATTTAATCCGGCCAGATGCAACTCTCCATCGCGATCAACAATAATACTCCATCGGCTGCCCTTTGCGCAAGGGTAACGACGTAGATGGATTGACTGAATAACTAAAAGTAGTTACGTCAAGATGAAAGTTACCGGGCCGTCGTTTATCAGTTCTACGTCCATCTTGGCCCCAAACTTGCCGGTTTGCACGGCAATTCCTTTCTTTCTGATGTAGTCGACGAATTGCATAAAGAGTGGCTCGGCTTCGTGTGGTGGAGCAGCGTCAGTAAAGCTGGGACGTCGACCACGATCTGTATTGCCGCAAAGCGTAAATTGCGAGACAGCCAGTATTTCACCACCGACTTGATCGATTGAGAGATTCATCTTCCCTTCCGTATCTTCGAAGATACGTAAGTGAATTATCTTGTCAGCAAGGCGATAAGCATGCATCCCATCATCATTTTTTGCAATACCGATCAACAACAAGAGGCCATTATCGATCCTGGCAATGATCTGACTATCGACACGCACTAAGGCACGACGTACACGTTGTAATACTATTCTCATTACAAATATTATTTGGCCGTAACGGGCATCGGTTAGAGGTTCAACGCTTTCCGTTTTGAATTGGTAGTGGTATGTGCGTCAAGCTGTGTAAGCAATTCTTTTAGCTCGGTATCACTCAGATCTTTTATCTTTGCCGCGATTTTACTTTCCATTTGTTCACGTTGCCGTTGCGTTCTGGCTTGCTGACGAAATGCTTTCTCTACGAGAACTTGGGCGTTTTGATTGGCTCCGCTATGGACGTAGTTGACTTGCCAGGAGGGAAGACGGTTCAACATCTCTTTTGCAATCATATTTAAATGCTGAAGATCGGGACGCCGCGTCTCAGAAATTTGATTCAAACAATTGGCAACGACATGGTTGGCGGTAAAGAAAATTACTGATTGTGGCGCATAGGCAAGCGCACGCCGACATCCTTCAATCAACGCTTTATAAACCGCCACGTTCGCTGTTGCGCGACCAATCAGTTCGGAGACCTCTTCAATAATGTTGCCATCCTTATCTTCGATTGATATACCGATCGCCGCTTTAGGCGGATCTCTCTGTACTGCGGCACTTATATTGATGAATAATTTATCCATAAATGGTGGGTCCACCAGGATTCGAACCTGGGACCGACCGGTTATGAGCCGGTTGCTCTGCCGCTGAGCTATGGACCCTTATATCCTCCAGCTATCTTTACTATAACGAGAGCAGCGGTAACTGTCAAGATGAATCTCTAATCAGTTAAGTTCAGCGAGTCATGGACGCGAGGATCTTCTGACCCTGATTAACGCTCCGTACTCCATATCTCTGGTCGCTCACGTGTAGGAATAATCTGCTGATGCGCCATAATCGGAATATCCGTACTGCACTTTGTCGCAGCAAACTGGAGTGCATGGAGCGTAGCGTAAAGGCCGCCTTGTTCTAATAACTGGTCATGGGTTCCTTCCTCGATTATCTGGCCTTTACTGAGAACGATTATCTTATCTGCTTCGCGAATCGTTGATAGACGATGCGCAATGACGAGCGAGGTACGGTTTTGCATGATTTTACGCAGAGAATTTTGGATAAGATTTTCCGTATGCGAGTCAATATTCGCTGTCGCTTCATCTAAGACCAATATCTGCGGTTTAAATGCGACGGCGCGGGCAAAGGAGAGAATCTGTCGTTCGCCAGTTGAAAGGATTGCGCCTCGTTCTCTGATATCTGTGTAGTAGCCGTCCGGCATGTCGTCGATAAAATCAGCATTAACAAATTTAGCGGCTGCAATCGCCTCTTCTTCGGGAATCGCAGCTTTTAAGCGAATATTGTCGATGATGTCGCCGGAAAAGAGAAAAACATCTTGCAGAACGACCGATAGATGCGAGCGAAGAAATTTTATATCTAGCTCTTCGATGGGAACGTTGTCGAGCAGAATTTGACCCCGTTGGATCGGATATAGCCGCATAAGTAGGCTTATGATCGTTGTTTTACCTGAACCGGTCGGCCCAACGATCGCCACTCGTTCTCCTAATGCCGCCTTAAATGATACTCCGCGGAGAACCCATTCTCCCTCGTTGTATGCAAACCAGACATTGCGAAATTCTACCTCACCTTTAAAATCAGGGATTACTCGTCCTTTCCCGCGATTTTCTTCCTTCTCATCGAGCAACATAAAAATCCGTTCTGAAGAGGCCATCGCTCCTTGGAGAACGTTGTAGCTTTGTGACAAGTGCATGATCGGTTGAAAGAAGAGACTGATATAGGAGATAAACGCAACGAGCGTTCCAAAACTCAATCCGCCGCGCAGAAGATCGAATCCACCATACCAGATTATCGTTGCAACGGCCAATGAGCCCATAATACCCATGATCGGGTTGAAGACAGCTACACTCAGCATCTGCTTGATCTCTGCCTGATATTTTTCCGCATTAATCTTGGAAAAACGAGAGTTGCTCTTTATTTCTTGCGCAAAGAGGTGGATGATCTCCATACCGGAGATACTCTCGTGGATAAAAGCGTTCAACTTGGCGAGCGTGCGCCGGATATCGCGGAAAGCTTCGCGGGCGTAGCTACGAAACTTAAGCGCTGTGAAAAACAGGAACGGGGTAAATCCGAAGATGAATAATGCCAGTTGCCAGTCGATCCGCAACATAATGATAAAGATACCGATGATGAGAAAGAAATCACGAAATACAGTGACCAATACCATGGTATACATCTCATTTATCGCTGCCACATCATTTGTCGTTCTGGTTACCACGCGACCGACCGGAGTGCGGTCAAAGAAGCGGATGGGAAGGCGTAAAATATGAGCAAAGATCTTTTGACGTATATCATACATCACTCGCTGTCCGGTCAATTGAAGAATATATGCCTGAACTGCATTGAGCCCAAAGCGTAACACCAGCGCTGTTGTAAATACTATCGTCAACAGCAAGATACCATGAAGGCTGCTTTCCCGCAGTAATGCGCGATCGTTTTGCGGCAAGAGAATAAGATTCTCTTCTCTGATTGCATACCCGCCTTGCAGAGGGATGAATAATTCAGGATGACCTGCGACAACGGCCACTGCCGCTGCATCCTCGGCAATGAATAGATACCGTTCTATTCCGATATATCCGGCTTCTTGCCAGCGGATACGCGTTGCATTTGGTAAAGAGCGTAAATCGACCAGATATACATCCTCTTGGAATTCATCGTGTAAAGGTGATAAGGGAAAGAGAATGATCGCTGAGTCAATCGGTTCTTCAGGCGGCAAACTGGCAACAGCAAACTGCAGGGTCATATAACGATCAATCGCGATCTTTGTGATGTATGGCATTGCGATTTCAATTGCCGTTAATGCGAAGACCAATATTGCCGCGATTAGAAACATCAACTTATATGGCACTAAGAATTTAATCAGCCGTCGTATCAGACGTAAGTCGAATGCCTGTCCTAATATCTCCTCTTCGATGTTATAATCCATAGATCATCTATCCTTCAATTTGTTGCAGCCGGTAAAGGTTGCTGTATATCCCCTCTCTTTGTACCAAGGCGTTATGATTACCCGATTCAACGATGCGGCCTCGATCTAATACAATGATTTTGTCAGAATTTGCTACTGTGGAGACACGGTGAGCGATCACAATCGATGTCTTTGCCGCAAATATCGCTTGTAAATTATCTAGAATCATCTCTTCTCTCTCTGCGTCGACTGCCGAGAGGGAATCATCCATGATCAAGATCCGGGGATCGAGGATTATCGCACGGGCGATGGCAAGACGTTGTTTCTGCCCACCAGAGAGAGAGATTCCCCGCTCTCCGACCAACGTGTCAAATCCTTGCGAAAACGCCCGAATCTCATCGTATATTCCGGTCAGTTGGGTGGCACGTTCAATCTCCTCCATCGTCGCCTCTGGTCTCCCGAATCGAATATTCTCGGCTATGGTCGTCGAAAAGAGGAACGGATCTTGCGGTACAACACTAATCTGTCGTCGTATTTCCTCGAGCGAAAGCTCATGCACATCAGTTCCTCCAATAAAGAGTGTTTTAGAAGGTGGGTCCCATATTCGTGGAATAAGGCGAATCAAGGTGCTTTTACCTGCTCCGGTAGGACCAATAATTCCCAACGTTATCCCCTCTTCGATGGTAAGATCAATATTTTGCAGGGCTAACTCTCTGCCGTTTTGATTACGACGGAAACTTCTTTGCTGGCTATTGTTTAAGGTATCGACTGATTTGCCATTGTTATAACTAAAGCTAAGATTACGAAACTCGATTTGCACTGAACTAAACGGCTTAGGATGACGGGGTGCTTTAATCTCTGGTTCGGTGTTTAAGATAGCATTTATCCGCTGCAGTGAGGCGCGGCCACGTTGAATCAGGTCCACCGACCAACCTAAGGCGACTATCGGCCAGGAGAGCATCATGATGTATTGACCGATTGCAACAAAATCTCCTAGTGAGAGATCTCCACCAATCACACTACGGCCACCGAAAAACAAAACGATTGCCAGTGAGATGCCGCCAAGTAAGGAGATTAGCGGTTGGAATAATCCCCAGATCTTAACTAAGTGCATATTTTTGTTGACCAAGTCAGTATTGATCAGATTAAAATCACGGTTTGTCCCTTCTTCTTGCGCAAATGCTTTGACAACTCTAATCCCTGCGACATTCTCGCGCACATTTTCCATAACATGGCTAAATGTCTGTTGTACTGCTTGAAAGCGATGATGAATAATCTTTCCAAATCCGAACAGGAGTAAAAAGAGAAATGGAAACGGAATAATCGCATAGAGTGTCAACTGGGGAGCGATTGAAGTCATAATTATCAATGCAAGCGGAACTAAGATGATCGGGTCGACCAACGTCAATATGCCAAAACCACATGCTCTTGTCACAGCGTCGATATCATTTGTCGCATGAGCCATCAGGTCACCGGTCTTAGTGCGATTGTAGAATGAAGCGTCCATGCGAAGCAGATGCGTGTAAAATTTACTTCGTAGCGCCTGTTCAATCCGACGTGATGTGCCGATAAGGAAATAACGCCAGAGAAACCGTAATCCCATTGTCGCTAATGCCAACCCGGTAATCTGCAAAGCGCTGCGAATATATCCCCTTTCCCCGCGGGCTAAGAGATCGATCGCCTCACGCATGACTAACGGAACGACCAGACTGACTCCATTTAACAGAGTCAGCGCGATGAGACCAGTCGCTACTCGCCAGCGGTAGCGCCAGAGCCATGTGATTAGTCTCTCCTGTCGTTTATTGGTGTTCCCTGCCGGTAGGGACGATGATTCATCATCTGTATGCAACTGCGTTGCAGTAGCTTTATCTCTTCCTATTCTCTTGTCGTTTCTTTTTCTCATCAATATATTTCGCATAATATTATTTCGTATACTATTTATATCACAAAGCACTACTTTACTGAAATTTACAAGGAGATTCAAGGTGATTTTCAATCTGATTTTACATGAGCCGCACTTATTTTTTCTTGTCATTGTGAGAGTTCGTAGAACTCGTGGCAATCTCAAAGAGATAATGCTCGTTTAGATACTAAAATCTGAAGTCTTGCGCAAAATGGAAAGGAATTGAAATCACAAATTCCAAGCACCAATTTCCAAACAAATCTCAATGACCAATG
>JAJHSB010000063.1 GCA_022684035.1 Candidatus Acetothermia bacterium
AAAAATTTGTTCTTTTCCATAATCGAACCTCCGTCTTTTTATGTGCCGAATCACGGTGATGTGAGCTTGCTCCATTAGTAGCCTTAGAAGGCGTTAACACTATTTAGCTTTTATCACCTTGAAGAGCTGGGTCTTATTCGCAATATAAGCGTCTAGCTTTTGCGGCTGCATAGACTTATTCAGCTCTTCACTCGGCACATTGGTTAATTCATTATATAACTATTAAAGTCTAATGGAGTCTGCGAAGCAATCTCGAAGGTTGTGAAGTGTGATCGAAGCAACCTCACTCGTAGGGGCACGGCAATCGTTTCATATTAGTTAGCTTGTTGCTGACGCAGGTGGTAATATATGGTGATTATGTACTTGGGTAACCTTGAAGGCGTAAGAGAGATAGTAATAGGTGAGAGGAGAGGTAAATGAGTGTTGCGATCTATAAAGCCCGTACACTCATTCTGTTATGCTAAATATATTCGGCAGAATTACAAACTAAGGAGAGTAGTGCATGGTACATGCCATTGACAAAATTATTACAGGTGGTATCAATGAGTTTCGATAAAGTGTTGATTGCTAATCGCGGTGAGATCGCCTTACGGATAGTGGAAGCATGTCGTGAACTTTCGTTGGAGTCAGTCGCTATCTTTTCCGAGATTGACCGGGAAGCTCCGCATGTGCGGCTGGCTTCAGAAGCTTATTGCATCGGCCCAGCTCCGGTTGGACAGAGCTATCTCAATATTCCGGCAATTATCAGCGTCGCTGAGATTAGTGGTGCGCAAGCAGTCCATCCGGGATACGGATTTCTATCCGAAAATTTTCTCTTTGTTGAAGCGTGTGAAAGTCATAAGCTAAAATTTATCGGCCCCTCCCGCCACGTGATGGAATTAACAGGCGATAAATTGCAAGCGAAAAAAGAGGCTGCAGCAATCGGGATACCGACTATCCCGGGAACATTAAACCCCATCACCATCGCAGAAGCAGAAGCAGAGGCAGAGAAAATAGGATATCCCTTACTCATCAAACCGGTCCTCGGGGGAGGAGGAAGAGGAATAAGATTAGTACGGAACCCTCAAGAATTCCAGGCTTCTCTGCAAACCGCATGTGAAGAAGCACGCGTATCGTTTGGCGCAGCAGAGATATATTTAGAAAAATATATTGAAAATCCGCGCCACGTTGAAGTACAGATAATTGCTGATAAATATGGAAATGTTGTCCATCTCGGTGATCGCGATTGTTCAGTGCAACGTCGCCACCAAAAATTGATCGAGGAAGCGCCGGCGCCGCTCATTCCGGCACAGACTCGTGATGCAATCCACCAGGCAGCAGTCGATATCGCTACGGCACTTGGATACGAAAATGCCGGCACCGTTGAGTTTCTTGTCAATAGCGAGGGGAAATACTACTTCATCGAAGTCAATGCGCGGATTCAAGTAGAACATCCAGTTACCGAAGAGATCTGTAATAAAAATTTGATCGTCGATCAGATCCGCGTCGCAATGGGCGAGGCGCTCAGTTACACTCAACAGGAGATTGAGTTTAATGGCCATGCGATCGAATGCCGGATTAACACTGAAGATGCAGCGCGTGGATTTCTTCCCTCGACTGGCAAGTTGTATATCAACGAACTTCCCGGTGGTCACGGGATTAGAATTGATAGCTATATGTATAATGGAATGAATATTTCACCGTATTACGACTCTCTTCTCGCCAAACTGATCGTTTGGGGAAAGGATCGAGAAGCAGCACGAATAAAGATGTACGGTGCATTAGAACGATTTAAAATCGAGGGAGTAATGACGACACGCAATCTGTATCAAGAGATCATTTCTCATCCTATGTTCGCCGCAGGAAATTTAGGGACGGCTTTTTTGGAAGATACAGGATTAGTTTGATCGCATAATCGCGTTGGTTAGTTGAGCAAATCGTCGATCGTACGGATAATCTAATCTCGGTTATTGGCACTGAAGCAGCGCTGTGCCGATCACAGATAAAGGAATAAGATGTTCTCTTCACTGACAGAAAAACTGAGCTCCATCTTTTCTCGCCTCAAGGGGAAGGGAAAACTGAGCGAGGCAGACGTTGTAGCCGGCTTGCGCGAGATTAGACTGGCATTGCTGGAGGCTGACGTCAACTACAAAGTTGTCAAGGACCTCTTGGCAAAGATCCGTGATAAAGCAGTCGGAGCAGCTGTACTGGAGAGTCTCTCCCCTGGCCAACAACTAATAAAGATCGTCTGTCATGAATTAACGACCGTGCTGGGAGAAGAGAACTCACCGCTTACTCTCATGTCGCGGCCGTCGGTGATTATGCTTGTCGGGCTGCAAGGATCAGGTAAGACGACCAGCGCCGCCAAGCTGGCGTTGAAGCTAACAAGAGATGGACGCAAACCTATTCTGGTCGCAACGGATATCAATCGTCCGGCAGCAGTGCAGCAATTGGAGAAACTCGGAGCAGATATTGATATTCCAACTTTCTTTGCCGCTGGATCTTCGCCGGAAGAGATCGCTGTCGCTGCTGTGGCAGCAGCAAGAGAGAAGCTGCGCGACGTAGTGATCATTGACACAGCCGGTAGATTACAAATTGATAGTCTGCTGATGGCTGAGCTGGTGGCGATGAAAAGAAAAACCTCGCCTGATGAAATCTTTCTCGTTGCTGATGCAATGACCGGACAAGAAGCGGTTAACATTGCAGTTGAATTTGACGCGCATCTTGACCTTACGGGTGTTATCTTGACTAAACTTGAAGGCGATGCGCGTGGCGGGGCCGCTATTTCGATCAATCATGTAACAGGTAAGCCGATAAAATTCGTTGGGGTAGGAGAAAAACTCGATGACTTAGAGCTTTTCCATCCCCGCCGCATGGCCGAACGGATTTTGGGAATGGGAGATCTTCTCTCGTTGATCGAAAAAGCAGAGCAACAATTTGATAGGAAGCAGGCAGAAAAACTGGCGGAACGGATTCAAAAGGATCGGTTTACACTGCAGGATTTCCTTGAGCAATTGGAACAGATGACCAAATTAGGACCACTCTCCCAGATCATCAATAAACTTCCCGGAATGGGGAAGCTCGCCGGCAAAGTCAATGTTGATGATCGCGATCTGAAGAAAGCAATGGCGATTATCCGCTCGATGACTCCTGAAGAGCGGAATAATCCATCAATAATCAGCGGCCAACGTAAAAAGAGGATCTCTCGTGGCAGTGGAACACAAGTACGAGAAGTCAATCAGATTTTATCGCGATTCAACGAAGCAAAAAAGGCGTTGAAGTTGGTCAAGGGAAAAAGAGGGAAAATGAATCTTCCGTTTGATTTTTCATCGGTCAAGGAAGTTTAATAGAGTGGATCCACGCAGACGGGTTATCGCAAGATAAAACAGATGAAGAGAGAGGTTCGCCTTTACATGTGATTTTTCCGTAATGTAATTGCAAAGAAATTTTGTTAAACTTTAGGTTGCTATTTAGTAACGCAGATTATTGATAACCGCGACAGCAAAATAACAACAAGGAGCAAATTATGGCAGCAAGAATAAGACTAAAGAGAATCGGTAGGAAAGGACAACCAGCTTATCGCATCGTTGTTTTAGATGGACGGACACCACGCGATACCAAGGTGGTCGCTGATTTAGGATACTACAATCCTCGTACTGACCCCGCCTCATTTGAAATCGACCCAGAAGCGACATTAAACTGGTTGCAAGAAGGAGCAAAAGCAACGGCAACGGTGCGCTCTATCATCTCAAAAGCAGGGATATTTGCCAGTTGGCACAACAAAAATAAGCAGGATACCGGCAAATCAACGACAGAAGAAGATTCCCTACAAGAAGAGAGCCCGGTCGCTGCAGAGGAATAGACTGTGGATGTTAAAACCGCAGAAGAGTAATGCTCTATTCTCTCTGTCTCTTTTAAAAAAGCGTACTGGTTGACGATCCAACGCAGATTAAAATTGCAAGAATCGAGGCAGAAAAGGTTGATATTATGCTCATCAAGATTGGCAAGGAAAATGAAGGTAAGATTGTGGGTGCAAGAGGCAAAATGATCGATGCTTTACGCGGTTTTCTCGCTGGGGTAGCGAATCGTACCGGTAAAGAGATCGTGGTTGACATAATGGAAAATTAACTCCCATCAGAGAATATGCGATTCGATGTAATAACAATCTTTCCGAAGATGCTGAACGGATTCTTTGCTGAAGGAATCCTTCATCAAGCACAACTAACGGGAAAAATAGAGATTCACCTTCACAATCTGCGTGATTTCACCGATGATCTTCATCGCACTGTGGACGATCGCCCATATGGGGGCGGTCCTGGGATGGTGATGAAAGTGCAGCCGTTGTTCCGTGCTGTAAAAACGATAAATGCATCACTTTCCGGTAAGAGGAGAACGATCCTCCTCTCTTCACAGGGGAAACTCTTCCGGCAAGCCGATGCTCTGCGGCTTGCTACTTACGATGGATTGATTCTCCTTTGCGGTCGCTATGAAGGGGTAGATGAACGCGTCATATCATTTGTCGATGAGGAAATTTCAATCGGAGATTATGTCCTTACCGGCGGTGAAATAGCTGCCGCTGTTCTCATCGAGACAGTCGCCCGGTTAATTCCCGGTGTAGTAGGCCGGTTCGAATCAGTAGAAGGAGATTCTTTTTATAACAAAAGACACTTAGGGCCGCCGCAATATACGCGCCCGCGTATTTTTCAAGGACTGGCCGTGCCAGAAGTGCTTCTCAGTGGCGATCATAGCCGGATCGAAACTTTTCGCGAAGAGCAAGCATGGCGCAAGACAGCTCAGCAGCGGCCGGATATTTTGGGCATTCGTGGACATAACTGTGCTGAGAAGCAAAACTAAAAGAATGGGTAATCTTTATATCGGTCTGCTCCACTTTCCAATAAAAAATAGACGCGGTGAGATAGTTGCCACTGCACTGACCAGTTTGGATGTCCATGACATTGCGCGGACCTCCCATACTTATGGGGTAGCGACTTACTTTGTGGTAACACCTCTGCCCTCACAACAGGATATCGCGTGGAAGATCGTCGGGTTTTGGACCGAGGGTGAAGAAGCGGAGCAGCGTAGCCGCCGCGGGGAAGCACTTGAAATCATCCACGTAGCTGCCGACCTCGATGAAACAGTACAGATCATCAGCGAAGCAGAAGGTCAAAGACCTCTCCTTGTTGGCACATCGGCACGCACAGCAGATGCAAATTACGCAAAGTATATCCCTTATGAAGAGCTGACAACAAAGATATTGCAAAGTCATTGTCCAATCTATATACTATTTGGTACTGGATGGGGAATGAGTGAAGAATTAATCGCAACATGCGACTTCCTGCTGCCGCCGATCAGACCAGATGCTCTTTTCAATCATCTGTCAGTGCGTGCGGCAGTCGCGATAACATTGGATAGATTGCTCGGTGATCAGAATCAGTAATAACGAGCATATCGATCAGAGCAGCTAAGAGTCGTTTTGTTGATAGACGAATAAGGAATTTAGGGTAAAGGAGATTAAATGAATGAGCTTATAAGAGCGATAGAGAGTGATTCTCTTCGTGAACAGACAAGTTTTCGTGCTGGCGACATCGTGAAAGTCTACGAGCGAATAACGGAAGGAGCAAAGAAACGGACACAGATCTTTGAAGGCCTGGTACTAAAAACGAGTAGTAGTGGTACAAAAGCGATGGTGACAGTGCGGAAGAGATCATCTGGAATCGGAGTGGAAAAGACATTTCCTCTCCATGCTCCATGGATCGAAAAGATTGATGTGGTAAAGAAAGGTCGAGTACGGCAAAGCAGACCATACTATCTGCGCCGGTTAGCGTAAATGGATACAATCATTCGCCGCAAGAACAAGAAACCCGCACTCATATTGCGAATAGCAGAACGCTACGGTTGGAAGCCCGGACGGATCATGAAAGAGGTCCTCGAATGGGTAGAAGTATTGATTGTGGCGGGAGCCCTCGCCGCATTTTTGATGGTATTTGTCGTTGTCAGAATGACCGTTCCTACTGGATCGATGATTCCAACGATCGAGCCGGGAGACTCATTCTTCGTTAATATACTGAGCTATCATTTTCGTGACCCGCAGCCGGGCGATGTAATCGTCTTTTGGCATCCCTATGAGCTGCAAGTGTACAATGTTCGCGCTGGCTCTCCTGCTGCCCATGCCAATCTTCCAGCCGGTAAAAGGATTCTCTCACTCAACCATGAGCCGGTCTCCTCGATTGCGCGCGCCGAGACTCTATTGGCTGGATTGGCCGATGGAACGCGGATCTTGCTCAGAATAGCTAACGCTCCCCCAGTTGATTTGGGAATCAAAGAGGATGGAATCGACTCTTTCGATGATCTGGGGATTGAGCTGCACGAACGCCGAACACGGTTTGTCAAACGTCTGATTGCAACCGGCGGACAGACCGTGCAGATCAAAGAGGGTGCGATTTACGTCGATGGAGCGCGATTGACCGGCGAACAATTCGACCGCTACTACTGGATGGGCGATCCACGTATGCGGTATGGCAGGTATCCTACTCTCGTTCCCGAGAGTAAGTTCTTTGTCTTAGGAGATAATTCACGTGATAGTCTCGATTCGCGTTTCTGGGGCTTTATCGATCGAGCGAACATTATCGGAGTACCGTTAGTGCGTGTTTGGCCGCTTCCTCGAGTTGGCCCAATACGATAAAATACTTGAACGAGAATTCTCTGTTCGGGATTGCCACAAGTTCTACGAACTTTCGCAATGACGAGAAAAAGAAGGCACGCCGTACCCCCTTTCGTCATTGCGAATACCTTCCTCTATCATTGTGAATCCGCAAAGCAATCCCGAAGGTTGCGAGTCTACGAAGCAATCTCGTTTTGTAGAGACCATTGACAGTTGCACTTATAACCGAGGCTGTCTAAAAACTGCTGCTTCCATAGGAAATCGTCATTCCCGCGAAAGCGGGAATCCAGTATTTTATGTACTGGTTCCCCGTTTTCACGGGGACGATGTCTGGATTGCCCGATCAAGCTTGCCCTCTGACTTGATCA
>JAJHSB010000037.1 GCA_022684035.1 Candidatus Acetothermia bacterium
CAAACAAATCTCAATGACCAATGACCAAAATCTCAAACAGAAAGGCCGGAGTCTTTTCCTCGATTGTTGACAAATCGCTCATAGAAGTTTGGTTATTGAGATTTGGTTATTGTTTGGAAATTGAGATTTGGTCATTGGGATTTCCGGCTTGTCCGGGTTAGGTGCAAAACAAACTCTGTAGGATTAAGCAACGGGATTGCTTCGTCACTGTCCCCCTCATTGCATTTCGGGTATACAGCTCCTCGCAATGACGGAGAAAGGCGTCTGCAATGGCAGAGAAAAGTAATTTGCAATGACCTGTCTACCGTGGTAGGTTCCAGCATACCGTACCCCTACAGGTTATTTTTCTTTTTCTTAACCATCCACCTCTTTAAACTCGTCCCCTCATTCGCTAAATACCAGGTGTGATAAATCGACCGCAGGGTTGATCGGTAATGATCTCGCCACCACAATAGACAAGCTTGCCGTTGACAAAGGTAGCTGTCGGAAGATAGCTGACCTTCCTTCCTTCGAATGGAGTCAGTTTGGCCTGTGAATGGAATCTTTCACCACTGATTATCTGCTCGGCGTATGGGTCGACCACAGTGATGTCAGCGAAGTTGCCGACTTCGACCGCACCACGGCCGCTCAATTTAAATAGAGCTGCCGGCTGATCAGTCATTGCTGATATCACTCTCTCGAGCGGAATCTTTTGCTTTGTCGCTGCAGTTAAGATCAGCGGTACCATTGTCTCGATACCGGGGATGCCGGGTCTTCCTGCTTCCACGCTCTGAGCCAGCTTTTCTGTCGCTAAATGAGGTGCATGATCGCTGCCAATCGTTGTGATTTTACCGGCAACGAGAGATTCCCATAATGCGATGCAATCACTCTGCCGGCGCAGCGGAGGATTCATTACAGCGCGAAAATCAGTAAATTCCATCTCTTCTTGTGAGAGGAGAAGATGATGCGGAGTCACCTCGATCGCAGCTCTTCCAGCAGCGAGAGCGACCCCGTGCGCTGTTGTCAGATGGACAAACAGGATGCGGCATTGATCTCCTGCCAGTGATCTGCGTATTGCATCTATTTCTGCTTGCGGCGGTCGCCCGGCAACGTATTCTGCCGGTCTTCGTGCACCGGCCAGCGAGGCGCGAATTACTTCTTTCTCCTCAGCGTGGATCGCCAGGAGGGCGTTCAGACGGCTGATCTCTCGTTTAAGGGCAAGTAGATCACCGCTATAGCTATCAAGGAAGAGTTCTCCAAAAGCGATTGCTCCTGCCTGCTGTAGTGGAGCAAGGAACGAGAGATCATCAGGCACAGCAGCATAAAGGGCGAAATTAACTACTGACTTGGCACGTGCAATCTCCAGCTTTTCGGCAAAGAGCTTGGGAGTCGTTATCGGAACAATATTATTAGGCATATCAATGATCGTTGTCACTCCCCCGGCTGCTGCTGCCCTGCTCCCGCTGGTGAAATCCTCCTTCGAGGTCTCACCTGGATCACGAAAATGGACATGCCCATCGATAATTCCTGGTAGGACGAGCATGCCGGCAGCATTATAAATCTCTGTGGCGCGACCAATATTCCGGCCTATCCGCTCAATACGACCGTCAATGATCCCGATATCCAGCTCAACGAACCGACGACGATGGAAGATCTTCCCACCTTTGATCACTAACTCATACACGTTATATCTCCTGTTATCAGCGTACGGAAAAGGACTTAGTTGCTAAGAAGGATTCAAGGATTCAAGTGCTTATTTTCTTTGTAAATATCTAAAGATAGCTGATAAGACTTTTGCCAAACTTTTAAGTCTAATTCCTAAGCATTCCCCCCTCGAATCCTTGCCCCGTACTTGATACGGGACTTGACTCCTGACTCCTGACTTCTGGCTTCTGAGTAGTTATAGTTTGCATAACAACGCCAGTTTGTCAGTCGTAAAGACAGGGCCATCGTTACAGACCAGGAGCGCTCGCTTAACACAGGAACCGCATAGACCTATTCCACAGCGCATATACTCTTCCAAACTGGCTTCAATCGGAATTCCACTATTACAAGCGATCTCATACAGAGTATTGACCATCTCTTGCGGCCCGCAGACAATCAGTCGTTGAGCCTGTACTTGTTTGATCAACCCTGGCAGAAAATCACTGATCAGTCCTTTCTTACCGGCTGTTCCATCTTCGGTCACTATGAGTTGAGGGTTAAGTTCAGCGATAAATAGGAGTGAAGTGGCAGTCTTGGCTCCCAAAGCAACTACCGGCAACTTTGCGGGAGAATAGCGCCGATAGTGGTGGAAGAGGAAGCGGAGTGGTACGATGCCGTATCCGCCGCCGACGAGGATGGTCGTCTCATTAGTGGGAAAACTGAATCCCTGTCCATATGGACCACGAAGACCAATTTGATCACCGATTTTGAGTGCATGCAGACGGGTCGTTGCCTCGCCAACACGCACTACTGTCAGCTCGACATTGGGTCCGGTAACAGAGGAGATAGAGAGAGGAATCTCATCGCACCCCGGAATCCAAACCATCAAAAACTCGCCTGGTTCGCCTCTCTCTGCAGTCGGTCGATCGATAACAGATAGCGTCTTTACAGTGGGAGATTCATCTCTTATCGCGGTTATTCTAACGATTCGTGGTCGATCGATGATTCTCCCAGATATCAAATCTTGCGCAGAAATAGACGCTCGACCTCCTCTGTTGCAATTATTGTAAGACAATAGTCGCATTGTATTCGTAAAGGTGAATCTCCGATTACAGTAAACTTACCTTGTACTGGTTCGCGAAGGGCGGTGGTGATGCAGTTCGGATTTTCGCAGCGGAGAAGTCCTTCCAGATGCGTTGGTAACTTAACGCGCTCTTTCTTCTCCAATGTGTAATTGGTGATAATGTTGATCGTCGCTTGCGGCGCAATAAGTGCGATCATCGCTGTCTCTGTTGGATCTAAATACCGGTTTTCAATCTTTAAAATATCTTTGATTCTCATACGCCGTGAGGGAACTCGGATCGCCATTGTCACCGAAGTCGTCTGATCATTCTTTAGTCCCAGAAGATGAAATACGGCCAATGCTTTACCAGCCCCAATGTGGTCGATAACTGTACCCTGCCTGATGCGATTAATTTTCATCTGTTCCATTTAGTTTCAGCCTCCCAGACCCAACGCTCGCACGATGAGCGCCATTCGTACTGGTACACCGTTCCCTGCTTGTTCAAAATAAACCGCTGTTACCAGATCATCGACATCAGCCGCGATCTCGTCGACGCGGGGAAGAGGGTGCATGATCAACGGAGTCCGCTTGCCTAACAACTGCCGATCGATTCGGTACGAGCCGGCTACTTTGGCGTATTCAGCCGCATCCGGGAATCGCTCTTTCTGAATACGAGTTATGTAAAGAACATCTGCGTCGAGCGCCTCAGTTATATCTTCAGTTTCGCGCAGCTTAACTCCATGTTTGTCCAGTTCCACTTTTATTTCGTTCTTTATTCGCAGTTCCTGAGGAGAGACGAGAATCAATTTTACCCCGAAGAGAGCCAATGCAGGTGCAAGTGAGTGTGTCGTGCGACCGTAGCGCAAGTCACCGACAAGTGCAATCTCTTTACCTTCCAGGTCTTTCAAATGGTCGATCATTGTGTAGAGATCGAGCAGAGTTTGCGTAGGGTGATTCCCGCTTCCATCGCCGGCATTAATTACAGGAAGAGAAGAGAATTCCGCTGCCAATTGCGCCGCTCCCTCACGAGGGTGACGGATTACCAGCAGATCGGCATATTGCGACACTGTACGCACAGTATCAGCCAGGGTCTCTCCCTTGCCGACGCTCGTCCCTTCTGACGATGAAAATCCAATCACTTTACCGCCGAGACGGAGCATCGCCGTCTCGAATGAAAGGCGGGTGCGCGTGCTCGGCTCAAAAAAGAGAGCCGCCAATATCTTCCCCTTTGCGATATCAGTCCCTGTTCGTTGGTCACGTGCCATAACGCGGGCGAGAGAAAGGATCTCCTCAATCTCTTTCCGCGAGTAGTCGCGTAATGTTATTAACCCTTTACCCATTCTGCTTCCCGATATATTCCATGATTTTATGATATTCCTCCTTAGTCATTAAATTGGATTTTCCGGATTCTACCTGCCGATAGATTGCTGTGATCAATTGCACAATGTCAATCACTGCGCTAAGTTGTAGTCTTTCTGCTGCCAGATTCTCTTTTCCGCCTTGCAGACGATCGATGAGGACGAGCACATTTTCGACATGACACTCATCCTCACGTAGAGCAGTTGCTATCGCAATTATACTACCACCGCTGGTAATCAGATCGTCGATCAAGAGAACCCGCATCCCCGGCGCAAAAATTCCTTCGATCTTTCGACCTGTCCCATAGCTCTTTTTCTGTGAACGGACATAGATCAACGGGCGCAACAGGCGGTTGGCGATCACTGCAGAGAACGAGAGTCCGGCAGTAGGAACACCACAGATAAGATCGTAATCCAGTCCTTTTTCAGTCATTATATCGATATAAAGGTCGCATATGCGATCAAAGATCAGGGGGTAGGAAGGCAAAAGACGCAGATCAAGATAATAAGGGCTGTACACACCGGATGATAAGGTGAAATCGCCGATCTTAAGTGCTCCTGTGACAGAGAGATAGTCAGCCAGCAGATCACTGTTAATTTGATTCATTATTGAAGTTCTTCTCCAATTTAGTTGATAGAAAGGAATTTGGAGTACACCCCCTGAAAGTAGACAGTAAGTTAAGAAATAAAATGTTGTGATTCTCCTTCTGCGTAAGCATCGTTGATTTCATCATTGAAGAAGCGAGCGACATCAGCAGGATTATCTGCCTGATAGATCGCTCGGCCGACAATCTCTAAATCAGCGCCGGCGCGGATCGCATCACCTGGCCTTGCCCCTTGTGCCCCTACTCCCGGAGAAAGGATGAGCATCTCCTGACCCAGATGCTGACGTGCTGATTTAACATCAGCAGGCCGGGTAGCAGGAGCGATTACCCCATCGGCAGAATGTTGTACAGCAAACTCTGCTAACGCATCGGTACAGGGAGTGATAAAGAGCAAGCTTCCAGGATGGGACATATTGATCACCAAAATCACTCCGCGTTCTTTTTCGCGCGCAACGGCGAAGAGACTGTCCAGTGATTTTTCAAACCCTACAAACGGATGAGCGATCAAGCCGTCAAAGCCGATACCGTAAAGATGGCGGGCGATCCACTCCGCAGTCTTATCAATATCTGCTATCTTCACATCACCGATCGTTATCAGGTCAGTAGCGGAAAGGAGCTGAGCAGTGAAGTCAAGCCCAAGCGCAAGGATGAGTGGATAGTTAATTTTCACTGCTACCAGATGAGGTGCAGTTTTTACCAGAATCTCTGTTGCGTGATGCAGAAGAGAAGCACGTGCCTGTGCGCGCTCTGCTTCTGATAAGGAATAGATATCCGCCGTAAGATCAAGTGCCAATACGAGACGACTTTTCTGTTGCGCGATTTTTTCTCTTATCCGCTTATCAAGCCGCGTCACTGAAGAATAATCCTTCCTTTTGCATTCCCGATATGCTTAGCATGGGAGATAGCTTTAAACTTTAAATATACTCTTTTTTATTCTCGTGTGCAAGTGGCGTATTGCCGCTCATATCGTTACCGCTCCTCCGCCGTAGGGTACTCCGGCAGAGAAGACAGCCTGAAGGTGCTGGGAAGAGGAAAAGAGGCGTATATCACCTTGATTGAGGACGAATACGGAAGGAGAAAAGTAGCTGGCAGTCGACTTCTGAACTGCAAAGAGCTTATTTATTTGGTTCTTCTCCAATTTAGTTGCTAAAAAGGATTCAAGGATTCGAGTGCTTATTTTCTAAGGATTTTATTAGTGCCTTAAGGATTCTTTCAACTTCTCCTGTATCTGCCTGAAGTTTCTTTGTAATTCTTAAGCATTTCCCTCGAATCCTCATGATCTTACCAACTTTTTTTGGAGATGATCTATTTATTTAATCACAACCCGACTGGCAGCGCCCTCGATTGCGAGCGATATTCTGTTTTCGGCATCTTCAAAGTTGGGTGAGATATAGTAATTCCCTTTTCTTGGGAAGCGACTCTCATCTATCCTCACGGAACCTACGGTGAGATCGACTTTAATTCGAGCCGCTACTCCTGCCGGGATAATTATTTCGATATTAGCAGCGCTGACCGTGATATCCGCGCTCATTACGCCCTGCGAAGGCATCCGGATATTGCAGTTGCCGGCGTCAAGCTCCAGATCGAGCTGCGTCAACTGCAGAAAGGTGAAATCGAGTGATAGATCGATCGCGGCTGCATTTATTGCCAGGGAGAATGGAATACCACGAGCGAGTTTGACATCCCATCCTCTTCCCCTGCCGACCCAATACAAGCGGCGGGCCCATGTACTGCTTAGATAAAGGTGGCCTACTCTATCCTGACGACGAAAATCGACTCTCATGCCATCCCCTCGGGCGACGGTCTCAAATAGATTCAACGAGGCAGATGGGAGAGGAGATAAGTTAAGCTGTCCCGCATGAAAGTCCATTTCAACCCGGGCTGCCTGTAGATCATCCCGCAACGCTGAATCGGTCGTGATAATTGGAGGCAGCTGATCTTGCCAAACGACCACCCCAACAGCCACTCCCACTATTGCTGCTATTGCGAGAATAAGGAAGACTACCCGCCCAAGCTTATAATGTCCAAAGATGAGATTAATTCCGAAGATGATCAGTAGCACTGGCCATAATCTCCACAGCATCGCCCATAACCCCCAGGGGAGAAGATTAAGGTTCTGTAGCAGGAGAACCACTCCCAAAAAAATCAGAATAATGCCAGTGATCGAGATCTTAGTCTTTCGTGATGGTGTCGTATGATCAGCCATCTCTCTTCCTCCTAAATCATTACATTGCGATGTCACAGTCTACCCCAATTCAACCACTCAAACAAGTTGCAGCCCACAGCCAGGGACAAGAGTTGGGTTACGTCCCGAAAACTAACCGGTGATATAAAATCACCTTGCTTTTTGCATTGACATCTATTATAATAATAAATAGTTCATTGATATTGGGGGTGAACGGCTTCGACGTGAATGGCAAAGCAAGGCGGCAAGCGGAGCATCTGCCATCTCCTAAAACCGGCAAACTTTAAATACAAATGCCAACTACGCATTTGCTACCCCTTCTCTAAATTAGAGTAGGGCGTCTAAAGTGGACTGTCGCAGGCCACTTTTAAGGCGTCGACTATGCGGCTATACTGGACTATGCGCTTTTCATAGGACAGAGAAGAAATAATAAGCTAGGCTCATCTTATCCTGGCCATGGGAGAAGAAACTGCCGAATCTTTAAATCATGGCACTAAGCTTGTAGATGCCGAGTGGCGTAATTCGCGGACGCGGGTTCGATTCCCGCCACCTCCACCAATACGCAATATGATGAACAAGCAACGGCTCATTAAATTAGTCATAGTAATGCTCCTCCTCTCCCTGGGCGTACTCGGGTTGTGGGCAACCTCCCAATCAGAAGGAAGGGCGATTTATTATCTCGTTCTCGATGGGACAATCAATCCTGCTTCGAAAGATTTCATTCTGCGAGCAATCAATAAAGCAGTAGACGCACAAGCAGAGATGGTGCTCATTCAACTGAACACACCGGGAGGATTGGTAGCGTCAACGCGGGCGATCGTATCCGCACAACTTGTTTCGCCTATTCCTATCGTTGTCTTTGTCAGTCCGGCAGGTGCGCAAGCCGCATCGGCTGGAGTCTTTATCACCATGGCCGCTGATGTTGCTGCGATGGCGCCAGGGACGAACATCGGTGCTGCACATCCTGTTCCTCTCGGCAGAGCTGCGGAAGAGGATGTTACGGCTGAAAAGGCTGTCAATGACATCGTTGCCTGGGGTAAGAGCATTGCTGAGCAGCGTGGGAGAAACGTAGAGTGGGCAGAACAAGCAGTACGTGAGAATGTTTCGATCACTGCTTCCGAAGCGCTGGCATTGGGTGTAATCGATCTATTTGCCACTGACAAAGCAGATCTTCTCGCTCAATTAGAAGGGTATAGACTTCTCGATGGTCGCATTCTACAAGTCGCTGGTCTTCCGCTGCGGGAAGTTCGTCCGACATGGCGGGAACGATTGTTCAACTACTTGGCTGATCCGAATATCGTCTATATATTGCTCATGCTCGGAATGTTGGCTCTCACATGGGAGTTTATGCAACCAGGGATCGGTTTGGGGGCTGCCGTGGGAGGGAGCATGCTTATCCTAGCATTTTTCGGTCTTCAGATACTGCCGATCGATATCACTGGACTTGCATTGCTCGGTCTGGGAATTGTGCTGATAATTCTTGATTTCTTTACTCCGACCGACGGGATATTGACAGTCGGTGGTGTAATTGCACTTCTCATCGGTTCATTTGCTCTATTTGATATTCCTGATCCCGCTATTGCTCTGTCGTGGTGGAATATCCTTGCCACAGTGGGTACCTTGACCTTGGTCTCTGTCTTTGTCATCGGCAAGTCAGTGGCTATTCAGAAGAAAGCGGTCGTAACAGGTCCCAGCGGCATGGTCGGCGTGGTGGGAGTAGTAAGAAAAGACCTTGATCCTGTCGGAATGATTTTGGTCAAAGGCGAGCTGTGGAAAGCGGAGCTTGAGATGAGTGAGCCATCTGACGAGCCGATTCGCAAAGACGAACGAGTAAAAGTCGAGCGGGTCGAAGGAAACAGACTCATTGTACGACGTCAATCGTAGTCGTCTGATGCTGAATGATTGAGGAACAAGGAACGAGATAATAGGTAAATGGTCACTCTTAGTGTTCGCCAGTGCCAAAGACTTTTTCACAAATTCGATCTCATACTTCAAAGGCCTCGACGCCAGCCGCAGGAAGCAGACTCTTTACAACGGGAAGCTTTTCAAAAAAGTTCCAAGAATGGATGAAAGATCCACATATTCAACTTTGAGCAGAAGACGAAGTTCATTTTCAACGACATACCTGTTAACTAACGATACGTTCGAGAATGATCGTTAGATTTTGTATTTAAGCAAAGCGTTATCAGTGAACTCACATCTTTGAAAAACTTAAGCTCCAGTCTCTTTTTCCACATTCAACCGCAACGATACGTCTGATTGAGAATACTCTTTGATGAGGTAATACGCTGCTTGACTTTTAATCCTTCTCAGTTTATAATTAATCTAAAATGGATACTAAGATTTATGCCGCAAAGTTACGAAACGTGAAATTGATTCCTACTATTCCGCGGATGGCGGTGCTGGAATTCTTAGAGAAGAACCGTACCCACCCGACTGCTGGGGAAATCTACTCCGCGGTGAAGGATTGCACCCCATCTCTCACAAAAGCGACGGTCTATAATGTGCTCGATGCGTTTAAAAAGGTAAAGACAATTCAAGAACTGACAATCAACCGTGAAGTTGCGCGCTATGATTGTAACACTGATCCACATTTACACTTTTTTTGCCGAAGTTGTGGGAATTTGCACGATATTGATCTTTCCTGCCCAATTCAGCCGGGAGAGATTCTCTTCGGACATCGGGTGGAAGGAGTACAGATTTATCTCTATGGAGTCTGCGCCCAGTGTAATAACCAGTGCAATAATAAATAGTGAAAGGTAATAAGTAAGCTCATCGGAACAATAACAGGAGGGATAATGCCTGAGCTACCTGAAGTAGAGACGATCATCCGCGGGTTGAGGGTAATTAAGGGAGCGAAGATTAATGCATTACAGGTGCTTGATCCTCGTCTCGATCTTCCTGCAAATGAGATTAACGGAAGGACGATCGAAGCGGTAAAACGCCGAGGAAAGTACATTCTCTTCTTGCTGTCTGACGGAGGTTCATTCATCGTCCATCTACGAATGTCTGGCCGGCTTGCGTTTACCCGCTCTGCTGGTGAGGAGAAACATACTCGTTTTATTCTTCACCTTGATTGCGGCAAGGTCTATTTCATCAATCCACGTCGGTTAGGGACCGCCGAGTATGCAAAAAATGGTTTTCCATACCAGTTAGGGGTGGAGCCGTTCTCTGATCAATTCACTGTAGAGTACTTGACAAAGATCACCGGAGATTCGCATGCTCCGATCAAATCTATTCTGATGGATCAGAAGAGAATCGCCGGTCTCGGAAATATCTACTCTGCCGAAGCCTTGTGGCGAGCGAAGATCGATCCACGCCGTAAAGCAAAGACGCTCACACAAGCGGAGATCCACGCACTCCATGCGGCAATTGTGCAAGTTCTCACTGAAGCGATCGAGCGGATGGGAACAACACTCGGCAATACGGTCTCTGACTATCGTAATGCTGATGGAGACTACGGTAGGTTCCAAGGAAGTCTTACGGTTTACGGCCGCACGGGAAGACCCTGCCGGCGCTGTAACGAACCGATTGAACGGATTATCCAAGCAGGAAGATCGACTTTTTTCTGCTGTGGGTGCCAAAAATAAACGATTGGTCTGTCGGATTTGTCAGGAGGATGGACTTTTGTCCAGTAATCTTAAGATAGCGGAACGATGATGATAAGGTTACGAACAGAAAATAAGATAGTGCCGGCAGAGGGCCGGTAGATTTTTAACTCATAGAACAAACAGGAGGTAAACGAGCATGGAAAAATCACATATAGTAATTAAAGAGGCGACGAAGGGGATGCCCCTTCTCGGAGATCGGTTCCCAGAGATGGATGTGCCGACGACACACGGGAAGATCAAGCTACCGCAGGATTATAACGGTAAGTGGTTCGTTCTGTTCAGCCATCCGGCTGACTTCACCCCTGTCTGCACAACCGAGTTCGTCGCGTTTCAAAAGCGCTACAAGGAATTTGAAGCACTCAATTGTAAATTGATCGGTCTCTCTGTGGACCAAGTCTTCTCGCATATCAAATGGGTTGACTGGATCGAGGAGAAGCTCAATGTAAAGATCGAGTTCCCGGTCATTGCCGCTACCGAGACGACCGCCAACAAGCTTGGCCTGATTCATTACGGTAAAGGGACTGACACAGTCCGGGCAGTCTTTATCGTTGATCCCAAAGGAGCTGTACGAGCTACTCTCTACTATCCACAAGAGTTGGGGCGGAACATCGACGAAATCGTGCGGATGGTAAAAGGTCTGCAAATTTCCAGCCAAGAAGGCGTTGCCATTCCAGCTGGATGGCCCGAGAATGAGTTGGTGGATGACCACGTTATCATCCCCCCGGCAAAAGATGTAGAGACAGCGCGTAAGAGAGAAAAGGAATATACATGCTTTGACTGGTGGTTCTGCCACAAAAAGCGTTAAGGAGAGACAAATGATTAGCCAACGCATGCAAAATGCGTTAAACGAGCAAATAAAGCATGAGCTTGAATCAGCCTATCTCTATCTTTCTATGGTCGCCTACTTCCGTGCGGAGGCGTTCGACGGAATGGCGCAGTGGATGACCGTGCAGGCGCAAGAAGAATTCACTCATGCAATGAAGCTGTTCGACTACATTGATGAGAGCGATGGCAGAGTTGAATTGTCAGCACTTGCCCAACCTCCAAAGGAATGGACCTCGCCATTGGAGGCGTTCCAAGCAGCTTACCAACACGAGCAGTTCATCACCGAAAAGATAGACGATCTGATGAAGCTCGCTATTGAGGTGAAGGATCACGCAGCGCAGATCATGCTGCAGTGGTTCGTTACTGAACAGATAGAGGAAGAATCTTCAGTGCGCAAGATAGTTAATCTCCTGGCGCGTGTCGGAGATTCCGGCCATGGCATTGTGATGATCGATCGAGAACTGGGAAAACGCATCGCTGTACCCGCAGTGAGCAAAGAATAACCGCAGTTTCAGAGCTGGAAAGAGAGACTGGGGTTCGATCGTCTTCCAGGGCGTATGCCTTATTCAACGCTTTGGCCAGGCATGCCAAGAGCAGGAGTTAGAACCTCTCATTTCATAACGAGTATTATTAGATTATTGCGTATTAGGAGGTAGAAGATGGAAAAGTGGATCTGCACAGTGTGTGATTATATCTACGACCCGGCGGTCGGTGACCCGGTAAGCGGAGTTGCGCCGGGAACATCGTTCGAAGCACTTCCCGATGATTGGTTGTGTCCGGAATGCGGCGTGGGGAAAGAGTTCTTCGAAGAAGAGTAAATAGCGAATATGCCGTTACATTAACATATATTCTTTCTTTGGTGTGTTGTAGAATATTCTTAATTCTGGTATACTAATACCTCAATACTAAAATATGACACGTCTATTGAAAATATCAGATGCAACCGCGCTTGGGCTGCATACGATGGTCTATCTCGCGGAGTCTCCGGATGGATTCATCACAACCAGTGAGATTGCTACTTATCTTAGGGCATCAGAGGCGCATCTGGCAAAGGTATTGCAGCGACTGACAAAGGCCGGTTTGATCAAATCTACTCGCGGACCGAAGGGTGGATTCACATTGGTAGAAGGCGGTGAGAAGACTTCTTTGCTCACAATCTATCAGCTACTTGAGGGGCCGTTCCCGAGCTTAGATTGCCTATTTCCCGCCCCGATTTGCAATAATACCGACTGCATAATGGGTGGGTTGCTCAACAAACTCAGCCGAGAAATACAGGAATATCTCGCGACCACCACGATCATGCAATTGGTAAAAGGAGGAAAGAGTGTCACCAACCAGAAAGATAGTAAGAATAAATGAAGAGAAATGCGACGGTTGTGGTATATGCGTTCCCGCCTGCGCCGAGGGAGCGTTGCAAGTGATAGACGGAAAGGCGCGATTGGTAAGTGAGATCTACTGCGACGGACTTGGCGACTGTCTGGACGAGTGCCCACAAGGGGCGATCACGATTGAGGAACGTGAGGCCGCGCCGTTTGACGAGGAAGCTGTCAAAGCTCACCTTACACAACCACAAACGGAAACAGCTCCGCTCCCCTGCGGCTGTCCAGGGAGTGCGCTGCGCAGCTTCGCCCCGCACAGCGACTCTCCCCCACTAACAGAGGCGAAGAAGATTCCTCCATCACAACTCGGTCACTGGCCAATCCAGCTGATGCTTATCCCTCCCGGCGCACCGTTTCTTACCAAAGCGGATATTTTGATCTGTGCCGACTGTGTTCCATTCATCGTGCCTGACTTTCACTTCCGGTATCTCGCTGGACATGCCGTACTCGTCGGCTGCCCAAAGTTAGATAACATCAGTCTGTATCGCACCAAGCTCGAGCAGATCTTCCGTCAGGCGGCACCGAAGAGGATCACTGTTCTACGAATGGAGGTCCCTTGTTGTGCAGGACTCGCCAATGCAGTCGAAATGGCGTGGGCAGCGGCAAAGCTGAAGTGTCCATTGGAGATTCACATAGTGGGAATAAACAATAACCGAATCGACCGTCTTCGTGCCGTCTCTACAGCTTCGAATGACAGTGAAACTTAACAAGTAAGGAGGATTAAAGAATAAACGACCTTAAGATCTTCTGTTATCAGTGCTCTCAGGGATTCCTCCACGTGTTGCAGGAGAATTATAACCTCAAGCTGATAGGCGATCCGCAAAGAGACATCAACGCAATCCTTTCAGGGGATTGCACGGAAACCAAGCCGATGAAGTCTGGATGATAAGTAAACAGCAACGAATTGACAATGTATAATCTATGGGACAAGATTAGCCTCTTGGTACCGTGAACGAGTTGAGCTGCTTCCTGCGGACTATGACCGTCGTGATCGCACCGCGGTGTTAGAGGCGGTAGAAGCAGGGAAAGGTCGCATCCCGAGCGGAGTTTTATACGAGAAAACTCCGCGGCCGATCTTTGCGGCACACTATCAGAAAGAGATTGGAAAACGACCGCTCGCTGAGTTACCATTGATCGGAGAAACAGAGATTGCTGCGCGACTAGATCAATTCAGGAGGTGATCAGAAGACAAAATCTCGGCACAGATGACCGTTAAATACGAGGATATTACACTGATAAGCCTATAACACTACAGGAGGTTATAATGGGAACAAAAGGTAAAGCAATTGTAGGGATGGATGTTATCGAGCTAATTAACTTGCTCAACAAGGCATTTGCTGATGAGTGGTTAGCCTACTATCAGTATTGGATCGGTACCCAGATCGTTAAAGGTCCGATGCGAGAAGTAGCAATAGCCGAGCTAACTGAACATACTGCTGATGAGCTACGCCACGCGCAGATATTATCCGACCGGATCATTCAATTGGGAGGAACACCGCTTACTGATCCCATTGAGTGGAACAAGATGGCAACCTGTGCCTACTTAAAACCGACCGATTTTTCGGTCAGAGCAATCATCAAGCAAGGCGTACATGGAGAACAGTGTGCCATCGATGTTTACACTCGCCTATTAGCAAAGACTAAAAACACAGATCCCGTCACCTACCAACTGCTGATCTCTATCTTGGCCGATGAAGTAGACCACGAAGAGGATTTTGAGTCTCTATTAGAAGACCTGGCGGAGATTGAAATGAAGAGGTAACAGATACGGATTGAAGAACTATTTCAGACAAAGTCTCAAGAGGGAGGGTTGCAATGGCTCACAGTGAATTGGCGCAAGTGTCGGTCAAGGCAGAGATCGCTCCGACGGTACTACTCGTTGCCTCGGACGCTTTCGGTCGGGAGGCGGAAGAACTGGGCCGATTACTAATGCACAACTTTCTCCACACGCTAAGTGAGGTTTCTTCCCGCCCGGAGAGAATTATCCTGGTGAACAGCGGCGTTAAGTTAGTAATCGAAGGCTCGGAGGTGCTGGATGATCTGCGTGTCCTTGAGGGGCAGGGGACTGAGATTCTTGCATGTGGTACCTGCCTGGGTTATTATGAAATCAAGGACAAGGTTGCTGTGGGGCAGATTTCCAATATGTACGATATTGCCTCGGCGCTGCTTGGCGCGGGAAAAATAGTTGCTCTCTGAGAAGAACAAGATCGGGCAGAGTGGGCTATTCAGCGTGGTTCTCTTTCACTCGATAAGCGGGGCGCTCCGTGCCGAGAAGCTGCTGAAGGTGGAAAGCGTGCCTCTGAAGCTGATTCCTGTACCGCGGCATCTAAGCTCGGACTGTGGTATCTGTATTCGGTTTGAGCGCGCCGACAAACTGAAGGTTGAGAAAATACTCAGCCGAAGCAAGTTGGAAATCCAGGGGATATACCACATATAAGCGTTCAGCAATCAGCCTTTAGCCGTAACCCAAGCTTACCGCTCTGTCTAGCCAAAATTGAAGGTACTGACCGCTGATGGGTGAACTCTTGCGCCTCGATTATTGACAAATCGCTCATAGAAGTTTGGTTATTGGGATTTCCGGCTTGTCCGGATTAGGTGCTAAGTTTCACCAGTTAGTGGTACAGAAGTACCTCCTTCAGGTCGACGAGAAAATCTTTTCGAATGCCCATTAAATATTCTACCACTTTTAGCTCTTTGGTCAGAGAATGGTAAACCGTCAACGGACGGTTGGAACGGTCTTTAAGGAGATTCCCGATTCTTCCATTTGGCAACTCTTTTCGGGTTAATCTTGAACTTTCTGGCCAAATCACGTATACTATTGTTGCTATCTCGAATTAGTTGTCGAAGATGGATATTTGTTGTCGCGTTCGAGTGATATTTCATATTTAACTATTATACCATAATTCACAGTGACCACAGAGACGGACACGAAAACTTCGAGCACGGCCTGTTTCCATCCGTCTCCATAAAAAGGAGGTTTACAATTAACGAGAAGATCAATTCGCTCATCAACGCGCGGCGCGCCAAGCGTGCTCTCTCCACTAAACCAGTTGACGCGGAAGAGATCCAATCTCTGATTGAAGCGGCGCACCTCGCCCCATCCTGTTTCAATAATCAACCTTGGCGGTTCATCGTTATCGACGATAAGGAGAAACTTGCTGCGACCAAGGAGGCGATGCCGACGGGAAACTACTGGACCGCACCGGCGCCGGTGATCATTGCTATTACCTCGCAGCGTGACCTTGACTGCAAACTCTCCGACAAACGCGATTACTTCTTGTTTGACTGTGGGATAGCCGTGGGCAACCTGATGATCCAAGCAACTGAGATGGGTTTGATCGCCCACCCGATCGCCGGGTACAACCCAATGAAAATTAAGGAGATATTAAAAATTCCCGCAGACTACGTTCTTATCACCTTGGTCATTGTGGCTCACCCTGGTGATCCCGCGACTCTTTCCAAAGACCATCGCGTGGTTGAGCTCGGAGAACGTATTCGTAAGCCGCTCGTTGAAGTGATGGCACGGAATCAGTTTATCGCGGAGGCTTAACAATCGCTCCTTAAAGTTAAGGAAATCCAAGGAACCAAAAGTGGATCATCTCCCCAAAAGTTGGTAAGATCATGAGGATTCGAGGAGTCAAGTCCCGTATCAAGTACGGGGCAAGGATTCGAGGGAAATGCTTAAGGCACTAATAAAATCATTAGAAAACAAGCACTTGAACCCTTGAATCCTTTCTAGCAACTAAATTGGAGAAGAACCAAAAAGGATTATCTCGCTTGTAATATTGGTAATGGGTGATGGGTTAAGAAGAAGCGGAAAGCGAAATGAGAGATATGGGGTGAAGATACAGATTCGCCTGTGCATGTTATTTCCCGACTCTGGATACGCAACATTTGCAACTTGCTTTGAGATAATTTCGAGGGTTCAACCGATAGGTAAAGGAGATCTTTATGATCGATAATTTTGGTTTGGCATTCTTAATCACAATGCTTGCCGGACTGTCGACTGCAGTGGGCGGGTTAATCGGGATCATAGTTCGCAAACCTGGGCCACGCTTTATGGCACTTGCACTCGGCTTCTCCGCCGGAGTAATGATCCTACTCTCCTATGTTCAGCTGCTGCAAGGCGGAATAGAGCAGATCGGCTTTGTCTACGCTCACCTGGCATTCTTCGTTGGAATGGGAGTGATGTTTTTGGTCGATATCTCAGTTCCGCATAACTTCCTTGTCGAGGATCATCGCATCGGCACCGATGAACGCAGCCGCCGGATGATGAAGACTGGTTGGTTCGTAGCACTCGGGATCACTACCCATAACTTCCCGGAAGGGATGGCCACATTTATGGCTACATTGGTTGACCCATCGCTCGGGCTTGCGATTGCCGTGGCAATCGCCTTCCATAATATTCCTGAAGGAATAGCCGTAGCTGCGCCAATCTATGCTGCGACTAACCGCCGCAAAAAAGCGTTTTTGTGGTCGTTCTTTGCCGGGCTGTCCGAGCCGGTCGGCGCTGGTTTGGCCGCGCTTGTCCTGATGCCGTTTTTAACTGATACGGTGCTCAGTTACGTGCTCGCGGTAGTCGGCGGAGCAATGGTCTTCATTTCGCTCGATGAGCTGATCCCTGCCACCCGCATATTCAAGCAAGATCATATCGCAATTAGCGGGGTTATCGCTGGCATGATCGTGATGGCAGTTAGTCTGTGGCTGTTGCGATAGACGGGCAGTTCATCAACCAACGACCGGTCTCGTTCACCTTACTATTGATCCGACTGAATCTTTCCTTGCATGTTGTCACCACCTACTGCCTCTATCTCCGACGCATTTTGAGCCCAGAGTGCCAAGTTTGTTTCCTTTATGAGCCAGGCGGAGTACACACGAGTCACTGACAAATGCGGGATAGCATAGCTGGTCGATGTCACAGACTTGCCACTATATCCTGCAAGAACCGCGCCGACTCATGGAGTGCCTTTCGCAGCTGCGGAGCAAGCGGAATCTCCACTATCTTTCTGATGCCGGTTCGGCCGACGATACATGGTACACTGAGACAGAGATTACTCAACCCATACTCGCCGGAAAGAGCAGTGGAGACAGTGAGGAGACTGTTCTCGTTCCTAATAATTGCACTGAGAATGCGTAACAACGCCAGTCCGACTCCATAGCGCGTCGATCCCTTTGCTGCAATCACATGGTAAGCTGATTGACGTACTGTATCGGATATTTGTTTCCGTATAACATCTTCTTCCAATGATATTCGTTCACAGAATTGCACCAGCGACATGCCGGCAATATAGACATGATCCCATAGCAATACCTGACTGTCTCCATGTTCGCCGATAACATACGCATGAACATTACGTGGATCAACGTCGCATAAGAGGCTAAGTTGGTAACGAAAGCGTGCTGAATCCAAAACGGTACCAGAGCCGAATACCTGTTCTCTCGGTAAGCGGGAGTGGTTAAGAATCACCTGGGTCATCAGATCAACGGGATTTGTTACGACAACGAGGAGCGCCTGATCGGTCTGAGCCAGTATCTGCTCGGTAATCGAACGACATACTATTGCATTACGGGCGGCGAGTTCGATCCGCGTCTCATCATCCGACCGTTGCCGCACCCCGGCGGTAATGACAATAACGGTAGCATCGCGACAGTCTGAATACTCACCAGCATAGATTTTGACCGGTGGGACAAAGAAGAGACCGTGGTTCATATCCATCGCCTCACCACGTGCTCGTTCGACATTTTGATCGATGAGAACAATCTCTTCTACCAATCCTGCTATCTGTAATGTATAGGCAAGCGTGTTTCCAACATCACCCGCTCCGATGATTACAATCTTACTCATCATTCCTCCTCTTCTTTACTTAAAAGCTAAACGTGATAACTGTGCTTTAGTTTATTCAGTGTAGTGGTAATTACAACAATCGGTAAACGCGCTATTTAAAACGGCCGCATAAAGTAGATCAGAGCAAAGCCGATTAATCCGGCGGCCAGTGAATAGAAAAGTGCGGGTAGGAAATTTGTTTTTATGATCTTCCCCTCCCTTCCCACCACTCCCACAGTGATCGCTACTGCTACTACGTTGTGAATAGCGATCATATTTCCAGCTGATCCACCGAGGGATTGCAATCCGAGGATGACTAACCGCGAGATTTCTGCTTGCACTGCCACTCCATGCTGAAACGCGCCAAACAGAATATTGGAGACAGTATTACTACCAGAGATGAATGATCCCAAAACTCCCACCAGCGGAGCTAAGAGTGGCCAGATATCGTTAAATAAGACTGCTGCAGCTCCGGACATCGTCAGAATCATACTCTCTTTGCTGTAGGGATTATAACCGGAATGGATCATCACCTGAACCATCGCCACCGCAAAGATCAATGCGATTGCCGCTGGTCCGATCTGTTTACATGTTTTGCTCCACGCACTTACTGCTGCTTGTCCACTCATCCGATGCAAGAATATCGTTACCAATGCCACGAGGATGAATGGTATTGTCCCTGGCAGGTAGAGAATAGGGAGAGAATAAGAAAGAGTGGTGCCGAGAATCCCCTCCCAAGTGATAGTAGCCCGACGGAGGACTTCTCCTACACCAAGTAGCGGTAACCGGGTGAGAAGAAGAATAATCGCGACCAGCAGATAAGGGAGCCATGCTCGTAAGATCGACATCGACTTTGTTGTCGCCTCGTCTTGCGGCTCTACTATTCCAACCCACTCAGACGGCCATTCGTTGGCAGAGGGGAAGTCCCATCCTTCTTTTGGAACAAACCATCCCGCACGTGTCCCATAGATTACCAATAGCAATCCGAAGAGTGCTCCGGCAACTGATGGGAGTTCCGGCCCGAAGAGAAGGGCAAAGCCAAGATAGGGGACGGTGAATGCCAGTCCGGAGAATATAGCAAACGGAGCGATCCTTAGCCCTGATTTTATCGACTTCTCCTTGCCGAATAGTCTGGTCAAAATTACACAAATCAGCAGCGGCGTAAAAGTACCGAGGATAGCATGGGGAATCGCAGTAAAGATTGTAATCTGATCGATGAAGTGGAAAAAGTCCATGCCGGCGGGAAGATCGACAAGAACATGTGGAATATTGAGTACTGCTTGTAATCCGCCGATCATTGGTGTTCCCACTGCCCCGAAGGCGACAGGGGTATTGTTGGCGATCAAGGCGATAATCGCTGCGGCTAATGGAGGGAATCCCAGTCCAACCAAAAGTGGGCCGGCCAGAGCTGCTGGTGCACCGAAACCAGCTGCTCCCTCGATGAATGCTCCAAACAGCCAGGCAACGATAATTGCCTGAATTCGTCGATCTGGGCTGATGCCATGAAAACCGCGGTTGATCGTCGCCATCGCCCTGCTGCGGGTCAATGTATTCATCAGTAGTACTGCTCCGAAGATAATGATCAGAATATTTACTGCGGCAAGAGCACCAAGCAGAGATGCAGCCGCCAGCCAGCGCACCGGCATCCCCCAGACTCCGGCAGCAATAAGTAGCGTGACCAACCAAGTAATCGGCATTCCCCGTTTGGCTGGCCAATTGAGCCCCACCAACAGAATGATCGTCAAGATGATTGGTAAGATTGAAAGTAGCGCTGGTACAAACACTATTCCTCCTTTATCTTGCACCTTAACGATACTACAGGCGATGTGGTATATTCAGTTTTGGAACTTTTCTCTTTTCTGGTGTATATTTTTCCATTTTGCCACACCTCATATTCTATCTCTTCTATCTCCCAGAGACCAGTTATCAATTAGCGGGTGGAGGAATGCTCTATCAGTACAAGCTTTTAAAAATCATCTTCTTTAAGATCAGCAAAGATGACTTAAAGTTATTACTGTGATTGCAGCCAGGCTGCGCAATAATTAACCGTTGCAGTTGTACTTAAACATCAATGTGACCTTGCAGAGACTTGCGGAATCGGCTATCCTGAATTGAAAAGTGAGTCGTAGGTGATTATCGAGTAACCCCCACAAAGGAGATAAGATGCCGGAAGGTTTAGTAGGAATCATTATGGGAAGTGACTCTGATCTTCCTACTATGAGTCTTGCAGCGCAGGTGTTGGAAGAACTGGATATCAGGTATGAGATTACTATTGTCTCGGCACATCGTACCCCGCAGCGAATGATCCAATACGCACATTCCGCTGCTTCCCGCGGTATAGAAGTGATCATTGCCGGTGCTGGTGGTGCAGCGCACCTGCCGGGCTTAACCGCGGCCAATACAATTTTACCGGTGATCGGAGTGCCGATTACTACCCGCTCTTTATGCGGAATTGACTCTTTATACTCAATATTACCGATGCCGGTAAGCCGACCAGTGGCAACGATGGCGATCGGTGAAGACGGGGCACGCAATGCAGCATACCTTGCCGCGCAGATTCTCGGCTTAAAATACTCTTCTATTCAGGCGCAGTTGATTAAGCAGCGTGCTTTATCCAACGATGTAAGCGAGATTGCGTTATGAAGATAATCTTTCCTCCAGCAACTATCGGAATCATCGGCGGCGGGCAATTAGGGAAGATGCTCTCCCAAGCGGCAAAACGCCTCGGCTATCGGGTGGTGATCCTCGATCCGGTGCCGGAATGTCCGGCTGCTGGGCTCTGCGATGAACATATCACAGCGGAATTCGATGATCCAGACGCTATTGCTGTATTGATTAAAAAAGCCGATATTATCACTTATGAATTCGAAAATGTCGCTTCTGCTCCGCTCGAACAGGCCGCTGATCAAGTAACGGTCTTTCCCCTTCCCTCTACTTTGAATATACTCTCCCATCGCATACGGGAGAAGAAAGCGATACAAGCGATCGGGATCAAGGTGGCAAACTTTATCTCTCTCAACACTGACAAACAACTGGCAGAGGCCGTTGCCGCAGTCGGTCTACCGGCAGTGTTGAAGAGAGTCCAAGGCGGCTACGATGGTAAAGGGCAGCAGATATTACGATCAATGGAGGATCTTGCTGCGCTCTCTTTTTCCGGCGCACATGTCATGGAAGCTTACATTCCATTTGTCAAAGAGATTTCCGTGATCTGTGCCCGGAGTGCTGCAGGAGAAATTCGGAGTTTTCCGGTTGCGGAGAACATCCACCAGAATAATATCCTTCATCAATCGATCGTTCCGGCTCGTATCTCTGAATCTACCGCCCGGCTGGCGACTGAATATGCGGAACGAATAGTAACTGGACTGAACGGAGTGGGCGTATTCGGTATCGAGATGTTCCTCTGTGATGATGGAGAGATTCTGATCAATGAGATTGCGCCCCGCGTCCATAACTCCGGACATTACACCATTGAAGCATGTCATACATCACAGTTCGAGCAGCATATTCGCGCTATCTGCGGTCTCCCGCTCGGAGAGACTGGCCTGCGTCGGGCAGTGGTGATGATCAATATCATCGGCGACAAAGAGAATCGATCGGCACGGCTGGAAGGGATAGATGCTGCGCTGCGCATACCTGAAGTCAACCTACATCTATATGGAAAAAAAGAGTTGCGTCGCGGTCGTAAAATGGGTCATATTACCGCATTGGCCGATTCACTGCCGCTTGCGATTAAACGAGCAGAGATAGCACATCGCTCTCTAAGGTGGGAGGATGACTGACAAACGAGTAGCTCTCTTGGCCGAAGATGCACAAGACTTACAATTATTGGAGCAGGGAGCGGAAATTTTGATCCGGTTCTCTGTCCCTTATGATCTCCGGCATATATCGGCTCATCTAACACCGCAGAGACTGCATGATTATGCCGTAAAGGCACAACAAAACGGCATCGCAGTCATTATCACCGCAGCGCGTGGAGCAGCTCACTTAGCAGGTGCGGTTGCTTCACTTACCACCTTGCCGGTAATCGGAGTTCCGCTGGAATCATCACTGAGTGGCATCGATTCTCTCTTGGCCACTGTACAGATGCCAGCTGGAATTCCCGTTGCCACGATGGCAATTGGTCTTGCCGGGATAAAGAACGCTTGCTTGCTTGCAGTGCAAATTCTGGCATTAAATGACCTGGTGCTGCAGAAGCAGCTGATCGACTACCGCCGATATCTCCGCGATGAAGTGGTGGAAAAAGGCAAACGCCTACGTGAAGATGGATATCAGTCTTATCCCGGAACCTGATGCGCGAGTGCAACTATTTTGTCACAACGAGAGTAGCAAATAGAAGATTGTGCAGATAAGGACGTGGATCGTACTTGAGAAATTCAGTGTAATTTGAGGTTATGACAATTAAAATCGGTGTAGTACAATTGAATCCTACTGTAGGAGCAATCAGCGCCAATCGTGATAAGATAATCCGCTATATCGACGAGGGACGACAACGACACTGCGATCTTGTCGTCTTTCCGGAGCTTGCACTCGTTGGCTACTCTCCACTTGATCTACTATGGCACCGCGAGTTTATTCAGGCAGCTGAAGCAGCACTTGCGGAGATTGTACGTAGTTCAACTGATATCAGCGTGATTTTAGGGACGATCGAGCAGCGACCAGGTGCCGGCAGCACAGCCAATATCTACGATCTATCTTCCATACACCATGACACACGACTTTACAATACGGCATTTCTGATCAGTGATTGCATGGTTATCGGCAAGGTATGCAAAATATATCTCCCTTCTTTCGACGTCTTTGCTGAAGAACGTTACTTTACTTCCCGAGAGCAGATACAAGTATTCGATCTTCATGACAAGAAGATCGGAATCAATATCTGCGAAGATCTGTGGCATGATGGAGGTCCGACTGGGCGACAAGCAGATCTCGGAGCTGACCTTGTGATCAATCTGTCAGCATCGCCGTTTTATCGAGGAAAAACAGTGATTCGCCATAGATTGGGAAGACGCCGTGCAATTGAAAACGGCATCTTCCTGCTCTATGTTAACTTATGCGGAGCGCAGGATGAAATAGTCTATGACGGAGGGAGCTTTGCTTACGATGATAATGGACGACTCATATTCCAATCTCCTTATTTTACTGAGGGACTGACCGAGTTTCTCTATAATGGCCGAGGAACCCCAATAACAGAACCAACAGTAGAGCCGCTGGAGTACGTTTATCAAGCAATCATCCTCGGTATCCGTGACTACGTGCAGAAGAATAACTTTACTGACGTTATTATCGGATTGAGCGGTGGGATCGATTCGGCACTTACTGCGGCGTTAGCGGTGGCAGCATTAGGAGCGGAGAAGGTGACAGCGGTCTTTATGCCGAGTGATATTACATCAGCAGAGAGTCGTATCTACACGTATGAAACCGCGCAGCGATTGGGAATCGAAATTCTGGAAATATCAATCGCTGAGCTAATGGAACGATATCAGCTATCTCTTCCTCCTATTGTCACGGGTATTGTTGCTGAAAACCTTCAAGCACGTATTCGAGGTAATATATTGATGGCACTGGCCAATAGTCGCGGTGCGCTTGTCCTCGCACCGGCTAACAAATCAGAGATCGCTGTTGGATACAATACATTGTATGGTGATACCGTCGGGGCATTGGCGCCGATTGCCGATCTGTACAAGACAGAAGTCTATCAATTAGCATTGCTGGTCAATCATCTGGCGAGTAAACCGGTAATTCCACACCGAGTTATTACTCGAGCGCCATCAGCCGAACTCAGACCAAATCAGTTAGACGAAGACGATCTGCCCCCGTATACTATCCTTGACCCGCTCCTTAAGGCGATTATTGAACAGGCCTTAACGCGCCAGGAGATCATTGCACGCGGATTCTCCCCGCTGGTAGTTGATCACGTTCTTTCTGCTTATCACAGGTCGGAATATAAACGACGACAACTTCCTCCCGGAATAAAGGTCTCTGCGCGCGCATTCGGCATAGGCAGAAAAATGCCGATTACTTATTCCTATCGCGATTAATTCCATTTTTAATTTGCCCTTTACAACAACACCTATTTGTGGTATAATTATAAAGCTTGCTTAAGCTTAAATATTTATGTATTAAGGAAGGTTATTACTGAAAAATAACAAGCAAAATAGCAATTATTTATATGTAATGATATTTTCAGTGAAGACCTCTGTAAAGAGGTCATCCTTCTTTATAAAGTGTTAACCGGAAATAGCATACAGGAGGAATCCGAATGAGTATAACGGAAGTGCAGGCGACGATCGATCTGCAATCTAACGTTCGAAGTAAAAAATCGAGCAAAGTACTTAAAAAAGTCGGCAAGGCGAAAGATATGGATAAAGGAAAATCGGATAATCCGATTCGGACTTATTTTGATGAAATAAGTCGTGTGCCGTTACTGTCTCGGACAGATGAAGCGAGATTAGCTCAGCGAATTCAGGCAGGAGATCAAAAAGCAAAGGAAGAACTCGCTGAAGCTAATTTGCGTCTTGTTGTAAGTATCGCGAAACGGTATCGAGGTTGTGGCCTTCCTTTTCTTGACCTGATCCAGGAGGGAAACCTGGGGTTAATGAAAGCAATTGAAAAGTTTGACTATGCACGGGGATTTAAGTTCTCTACTTATGCTACGTGGTGGATCCGGCAAGCGATCTTGCGATCTATTACCAACCGCTCACGTACTATTCGCGTCCCTACCCATATCAATGAATTAATTCGTAAAATCTATCAGATAGAACGTAATTACTTGAAGGAATATGGTAAATTGCCGTCCATCGAGGAGTTGGCTGACATGTTGGAGACGAGTATTGAAAATATCACCAAAGCCAAAAAATCAGCCCACTATACTGCTTCGCTTGATATGCCGATCGGCTACGACGACGAAGGTTCGGTACTCGGAGATTTTATTGAAGATAACACTGTCCATTCTCCCACACAGGAGACCTTTAAGAATCTACTCCGAATGGAACTAGAAAACGCCTTAGCAGATCTAACTGACAGAGAAAGAAAGATCCTTATCCTTCGGTATGGTCTTGCAGATTATCAGACGCGTACGTTGGATGAAGTAGGCCTAGAATTCGGCATCAGTCGTGAGCGAGTTCGTCAAATTCAAAAAGAAGCGCTCGACAAGCTACAAGGCTCTGATTTGAAAAAGCGGTTGGAAAGATACAAAGCGCTATCATCGGATTAACTTATAAGGATCATTTCCAAAAAGTTAGTAAGATCATGAGGATTCGAGGGATCAAGCCCCGTATCAAGTACGGGGCAAGGATTCAAGGGAATTACTTATAAAATCCTTACTAAAAAATAAGCACTTGCTCCCTTGAACCCTTTCTAACAACTAAATTGGAGAAGAACCACTTATAATAGGTGCTGTTGTCGATATTTTAGTGGCTGGTTGATGCTGCGTATTTAGCGATAAATTCTTTTCATCGGCAAAATTTGCGGTTAAGAGAGAAAAATTTTTTAATGATCTATCTTTACGGGATAAGTTATTGATTTTATCTTTATAACTGAACGATTACGTTAGATGTCACTGATGGAAGCAACGTGATGAGAAGAAAGATGGCAAATTGTTCTGGTGCGCCACCGAGTATCTCCGCGGTTATCCTTGCTGCCGGCCGTAGTTTGCGTTTCCAGTCCTCTACTAATAAGGTTTACACAGACCTTGCCGGCCACCCGTTAGTCGCATATTCACTCGACTGGTTTGCCAAAAGCAATATAGTTAATGAGATTATTCTCGTTGTCAGTAAAGGGGAGGAGAAAGCGGTCCGTGCGCTTATCAGAGAGTGGTCGCTTCCGATTCGGATTATCTGTGGTGGAGAACGGCGCCAGGATTCTTCGCTGGCCGGAGTCGAGGCAGCACGAGGAACTATTGTTTTAATCCACGATGCGGCGCGGCCGTTTATTATGCCGGCATTGATCCACCGCGTTGTCGAAGGAACACGAAAATACGGAGCAACTGTGCCGATATTGCCGGAAGTGAATACCCTTCGATATCGCGATCGAGAAGGGTTTTTATGTACAACGATTGTCGATCGCACAGATCTTGTGCAGATTCAGACTCCGCAAGGATTTGATCGTAATTTAATCTTCCACGCATTGCAAGCGGCGGATCAATGCGGTGTCGATCTATCCGACGACGCAGCGGCACTCCTCAGATTGGAGAAACCGGTCTTTACCGTTCCCGGCAGTCGTATCAATATAAAAATTACTACACGAGAGGATCTGGATTTGGCCGTGTTTTTAGTGAGACAACTCAAGGAAACCAGTTCTACCAATGATCCGTTTTAAACCGGCCTGAGGTCATTGGGAGGAAGATCGGAGCAAAATATAATACAATGAATACCAATTAGCATTGAAGATAAGACTTTCAAAGTGCAGAATGAAACAGGTGGTAGGTAGACTTAAAGCATGTCCCGTCGGAGGAGAGGAACGGGAGTCTGTTAGGGCTAAGTCATGCGGGCTTGCCGCTGGCCTTCAGTCTATTTCGTACGAGGAGGATTACGACGAGAAGTTTCGCACTGAAATGCTTGAGGTGTAACGCTGTTTACGAAGGATACGAAGGAGCGCTAAAGTTCAGGGTGCAGCTTTTTACGCATACCTATGAGCGTTGTAACTCTTGTGAAAGATGGTCATTACATAAGATTACGTTTCCGAAGATAAAAAGAAAGGAATGAAAAGTATTGAGACGTGGCTGGAAAAGCGTTTGATGCTGCAATGCTTGAGGTGTAATACTATTTACCGAGTACCGCTTGTAAAGTTCAGGCTGCAGTTTAATTGGCGCACGTATGAGCGTTGTAACGTTTGTGGAAGGTGGGCGTGGCATAAAGATGCTCCTTCCCAGATAAAAAAATCGGAGACAAAAGAATGATACCGGGCATCGCTGCTGTAGTTATCGTGGTAGCAGGAGCAGTGGCCTTCTTTTATTTCTACACCCGGTTCCTGCTGGAAAAAAAGACTGATATAAAATGGTGTCTCTTACCTGCAATCCTCTATCCTGCACAGGCATATTTCAGATTGCCGATTATACAATCTATCTCTGGTCAAGTGTTAGCTCCCATTAACGAAATCTTAGCTCCCCTTAGGGGAGAACCCCTTGCGATTATCGACTTACCTTTCTTGACTTTATTGTGGGTAATTTTTGGGATTTTCCTTGTCCCATCCATATTTGGAGATTTTGTCAGGGAAATATGGTTTCTGCCTTTCAACAAACTAAGAAGAAACCATTTTGCCTCTTTGGTTTCGGTTCTTGAATTAGGCGCGATCATCGGGATGGGCTCTCTCATAGGGAGTACCATCCTTTTCCCTGTGGGGTTTTTAGTTTTAGGCAAAGTCCCTCCTTGGGAGTGGGCATTAGGCTTTCTAGCCGAGCGGTTGACAGTGATAATTGGCTATATGGCTCCTCCATCTGTATACTATTTACGTCTATAAGAGGAGCGGAAGGAGCCTTTTTAAGGGATGGATACTTGGATATTTGAAAGCAATGGCGCTACATACCTTTATTAATAGCTCTATTGCCTGGCTTTGGTTCAAGGACGTCCACTGGTCAATAATGCTCATATATCAGGTGCACTTTGCGGTTGCGATAATAGTTACATTTGTCTGCTGGTGGCGCGTCCATCGCCTCGCGGAAGAGGAGGAGAGAAAGAAAGGAACTCTAAAATGACTCTATGAGACCAGCGCGAGGAAACCTTATTCAAAGTCCAACAACAAAGTAATAGGAGGAACAAATGAAAAGAAAAAGATGGTTAATTTCACTGGTATTGTTCTTATCCACGAGCCTGATTGTTGCAAGTGGTCCAATACCCTTACCAGTAGAGCCGGTAGAACAAGAGGTCAGGTTTACCAACAATGCGATTACTCTGGTGGGTACGCTGACGCTGCCACCGGGAAAGGGGCCGCACCCAGCGGTGATCTTAATCAGCGGCAGCGGGCCGCAGAATCGGGATAGTGAGATTCCCGGCGTTCCAGGGTATCGTCCGTTTGCGGTCCTTGCTGATCATCTCAGCCGTCATGGCATTGCTGTATTGCGTTATGATGATCGTGGTGTAGGCCAGTCGACAGGCGATCATGCTACTGCTACATCAGCGGATTTTGCCGCTGATGCTGAAGCAGCGATGCAATATCTGTTCACACGGCGAGAGGCTGATCCCAAACAAATCGGCTTTCTTGGCTTCAGCGAGGGAGGCATGAAGGCGGCTATGGTCGCGGCACGTCGTCCCGAGGTAGCATTTGTTATTTCGATGGCCGGCACCGCAGTGACCGGTTATGAGGTGATCATCAAGCAGGTTGGGCGTATTACCCGTGCCGCCGGAGGGACCCAGGAAGAGATAGCTCAGGCTATGGACAAGCAGCGAACCTTTCTGGATCTGGTGTTGGCCGAGAAATGGCAGGATCTCGAGGCATTCCTGTTTGAGATTTTTATGGAACAATTACAGGCCCTGCCAGCGAGAGACCGAGCGGCAATAGGTGATCTGGACTCGTTTGCTCGCCGACTCGTAGGCGCACAAATGAAGGTTGCCCAAAGTCCATGGCTCCTGTTCTTGCTGCGCCATGACCCAGCAGTGGATTGGGAGCAGGTCGTAGTTCCGGTACTGGCTCTCTTTGGTGAACTGGATGTTCAGGTCGATGCAGCCCAGAACCGGTTGGCACTGGAAGCAGCACTGGCCCGTGCCGGTAACGACGATGTTACGATGGTAGTCTTTCCCACTGCCAATCATCTCTTCCAAGATGCCGTAACCGGCTGCTTAACTGAGTATTCTCTGTTGCCTCCCGAGTTTCTGCCCGACTTTCTGAATACAATCACTGACTGGCTGCTGGAACGGGTAAAAGTGGCAGATTGAGAGACCGGAAGATGTAGCGACTGAAAACAGATTTAACCATGCTGTTCTTTATCTTTACATCGTCACAACGAGCATGTCAGCATTGCAAAAAAGCGGTCAAGATCAACATTTCCACCGCTGAGAATAACACCGATTCGTTTACCGCTTATCTTTAAGCGGCGATTAAGTAAAGGGGCGACAGCAACGGCACTCGATGGCTCAATGATGATCTTCATCCGCTCCCAGATGTAGTGCATCGCGTGTAAAATTTCTCTTTCGGTGACAAGGACGATGTCGTCGACAAATTTCCTGATAATCGCGAATGGATGAACCCCAAGTGGAGGCATCAGCCCTTCAGCAATCGTATTGCCGCGGACTTCTGTGATGCGAGTTCCACTGTTGAACGAATGATAAGCGTCGTCAACCTGCTCTGGTTCACAGCCGATCACCTTAACATGCGGAAGTAAATCGGATGCAGCGAGCGCAGTTCCAGCGAGCAAACCACCGCCGCCGACTGGGGTGAGAATCAAATCGAGAGAACCAACCTCATCTATCAGCTCGATCGCGGCCGTTCCTTGACCAGCAATGATATCTTCATTGTCGGCAGAGGAAATAAAGACTGCTCCGCTTTCTTGTTGTAACCGAGCAACTGTCTCCTGGCGGGAAATGTACGTCGGCTGGCAGAGTACGACCGTTGCTCCGTAACTTTCTGCTGCTTTCTGTTTGACACGTGCTGCTGTCTGCGGCATCACGACAAATACCGGTATATCATGGAGTTTAGCTGCCAAAGCCAATGCTTGCGCATGATTACCGCTCGAATGAGTAATCACCCCGCGATTTTGGAGTTGTTCTGCGCAAGCTGCAACTGCATTACATGCGCCGCGGAATTTAAATGAGCCGGTTCTCTGAAAATTTTCACACTTAAAAAAGATCGTATTCCCTGTTAGGTGATTAACAGATGTACTTGTTAAGACAGGTGTGCGATGAATGAACGGTTTGATCAGTCTATGGGCAGTGGAGAGTCTTTGTGTGTCGATCATTTTTCTGCCTGGCGAAATACAGTTTTGCGGTAACTGCGTAATTCCTCAATTGATTCGCGAATATCAGCGATAGCGCGATGTTTAGCCGTCTTACTACTGCCGATCGTTTTATCGATATACCAGCGACTTACAAGTTCTTTTATCGAGCTCACATCGATGTTACGGTAGCTCAGAAATGCATCGAGTTTTGACATATGTTTAATTAAAAACCGTCGGTCAAAACAGATCGAATTGCCGCATAATGGACAGGCGCGTGGCGGACAATAGCGGGAAACGAATGCAATTGTCTCCTGTTCCGCTTCAGCGAGGGATATAGTCGCGTTACGGCTCGCTTCGATCAACCCAGAAATGCGATGCTGCTTCTCACACCACTCATCCATAAAGACGAGGACACCTTCTGGCTGATGAATAGCCAAGTCTGGTCCTTCCGCGATGATATTTAAGTCTTTGTCGGTGATGATCGTTGCAATTTCCAATATCACACAGGTGTCAGGATCGAGTCCCGTTGTCTCAAGATCGAGCCATACTAGATTATTCGGATCTTGTTTTGACATTATCATTACTCCTTACGTATTTCAGGGATAGTATTATGGAGAAGCGACGTGCGGATCGACGCTGCAATCTGATCCCGGTCTTGTTTCTGGTCTGAATGCCCCCTACTTCGGAGAGCAAAAAACGCCCCTTTGTTGTCACCTGAGAAGCGAGGAATGACATGCAGATGGATATGGAAAACCTCTTGTCCGGCTGCCTTACCGTCAGCAAGATAAAGATTTACTCCCTCGCATTGGACTGTTGATCCTCTCAGGCCGGCTGCGAGGCGCATTGCGACTTGGAAGATATGGGGTCCTAATTTAGAATCAAGATCAGCGAGAGAACTCGCATGTGTGTTGGGAACAATAAGCAGGTGCCCGGGATTTACCGGTTGAATGTCCATGAATGCGCTTACCAATTCATCTTGATAGACATAACTTGCCGGAATCTCGCCACGGATAATGCGACAAAAGATACAATCGGTCATTTTCCTTCCTGTAAGTCTTTTTATTGATTATCATTATATTATATTGCAAATCGCACTCCAATACAGCGCCGCATTGCCTCATCAAAAAAGTACTCCAAATCGTATCGTTGCCTCAAATGAAAAATGTACTTAAAAACTTGGAGGTGAAGGAAGAGATGGTTGTCTCCTAACCCGGACAAGCCGGAAATCCCAATGACCAAATCTCAATTTCCAAACAATAACCAAATCCCAATAACCAATCCCTGCCTTCGGCTCGTGGCTCGTGGGATCTTCCCCTCCTCCAGTTACCAGTCACCAGTCACGAGTCACGAGTCACTCTTTCTGGTAGTTAGTTATTGGTGCTTGGAATTTGTGATTTCAATTCCTTTCCATTTTGCGCAAGACTTCAGATTTTAGTATCTAAGGTGCTGGGAAGGGGGAAAGTCGGAGGGGTGTGTATATCACCTCGGTTGAGGACGAACGAGGAAAAAGGAAGAAGAAACCAAAGAGAAGGCCGAGGAAGTATGACAAGGCGGTCTTTATCGCATTGCGGAAGATCTGGGTCATCTGCGGAGAGCAGGATCCAAGAAGAGAGAAAAAGGGCGGCGCAGAGGTGAAGTATATGATTATAAATCAGGCTGTCTAAAAACCTTCTCTACCGGAGGCTAATTACCGGCCCTCAATCGTCGCCAGCATCTTAACTGTTATCCCGAGAAGGAAGGCCACCACCCTCTTTCGACTACTTTTTCACCCTCAGGGCTGATTTTACACCTCGGCTCCAACCAAAGCTAAGTCTTCTTCCCTGTATCCTAACATCGCCTCTTCGATCAGCTTGCTATACTTCCCAGGCAAATGGACAGCG
>JAJHSB010000012.1 GCA_022684035.1 Candidatus Acetothermia bacterium
ACCAACGCGCAAAGTCTTCACTGTCATCGATCGGCAGTTTTGGAAAAAGATAGAATGCACCTTCAGGTTTTCTACATACTATGCCCGGAATATCACTGATCTCAGCATAGATAGTATCCCGCCGACGATGGAACTGCTCGATCATCGTTGCAATTTCAGTTTGGTGATGCGGAGAAGCGAGGAAAGCATTCAGCCCCAATTGACCAAAAGTCGGCGGCGATAAACGGCCTTGCGCCATTTTGAGCAATGCCGCCATAACCTCACGATTATGACTTACCACCATGCCGATTCTTGCCCCACAAGCAGAGATCCGTTTGGAGATACTATCAACGAGTATCGTTCGATCAGAGACGCTGTCAAACGCCAAGATGCTCATATGAGTTCCATCATAGACAAATTCACGATAGGCCTCATCGGAGATCAGGAACAGATCATATTTTTTCGCTAAATAGACAAGATGAGCTAACTCTTCTTCGCTGTAGACAGCACCGGTCGGATTGGCTGGATTGGAGAAGAGAATCGCTTTGGTGCGACTGGTGATCTTCTGCTCTATCTCAACGAGCGGAGGGAGATGGAATCCATCTTCAGCATAAGTCATTATCGGCACAACCGTTACATCGACAAGACGCGCATAACCGCGGTAGTTAGGGTAAAACGGTTCGGGAATAATCACCTCATCACCAGGATCCATCACCGCCTTCATCGCAAATACAAATGCTTCACTGCCGCCGATTGTGACGATTATCTCATCTTCGGCTAATTTGATGTCATGCTCAGCGTAATATTTACAGAGCAACAGAAGCGTCTCTGGCAGTCCTTGTGACGGACTGTAGCTCAAAACCTTTATCGTCGATTTGCGTACACCATCCATAAATGATTGCGGGGTAGCAAGATCAGGTTGGCCGATATTCAGACGATAGACGGTCTTTCCAGCCTTTTCTGCTTGTACTCCTAACGCAGTAAGTTTTCTAATTGGTGAAGAGGGGGTCTCTTTTGCCCTCATTGATATATTAGGCATAATGCATACCTCCTGTGATAGGCAGAAAGGTTAAGAGGTTCACGGTTCGGAGTTCAAATACCCCCTAATCTCTGCTCTTTAATCCCTAATCCATTCCTTTTTGGTCAGACCTTCATTTTTGGGATTTTAGTGTAAAGTATTTGTCAGATATTATCCATCTTTTCGCCTGAGTTTTCCACTGAAAACTCAAAAGAGTCCGTAGTTTGTGGTTCTCCCTTAATTCCTAATCTCTAATTCCTCCTTTCTTCCTGGGACCGCAGGCGTCTCCCCTACAATTCCCTAATTCCTCTCTTTTCCTCCGTCATTAGCGGAAGGGATACGGCGTATCTTCTCTTTCTTGTCATTGCGAGAGTTCGCAGAACTCGCGGCAATCTCGAACAATTAGTGATTGGTGAATGGTGAATGGTGAAGAAAAAGAGGCAACTACTTAGAAACCAGCAACCAGCAAACTCTCCTTTACGAACGGGATTGCTTCGCCGACTCGCAACCGCTTAAGCTTCACAGTGACACCTCCTGCCTCCTGGATTCTGACTTCTGGCTCCTGACTGCCGACCCCGACTTGTGACTCCCGACTCCCGACCCTTTGTCTCTCTCTGAGCAGACAAATTATCCTCTTTCTCTGACCTCTTTCCTATGTATAAAGGCTGGTTTGCAGTACTCTTTCTTTAAAGAATATTGATATCAAGTGGAATATGCTATTTCTGATAATAACCATTGCAATCTGATTCAGGAGGTCTCTTATGAAATGGATGGTCATTGCCAGTACGTTATTAATCCTATTTGCGTTTAGCGGAGGAGGGATGGCCGATGAACCTCCGTTTACCGGTTCTATCGGGCTTGAGACAACCTTCCGTCCAGATCCGGCTCTTGTTCCACCGCATACTGTAGAAATAGAACTCGATCTTGAATTCAGTATCGCTGACTTCACATGGGAAAGTTCAACTCTCTTTGATCTTAAGGGCTTTAAGCGTCAAATATTTACTACTACAGTCGATTTAGGGTTAGCAGCGATCAGTAATGAGATCACCTTTAAGCGCCCCAGCAGGTTTACGAAAAACCATCTTGCGGTTGACGTCAGTATCATCGGGATTGATTTCGGCATCGATCTGATCCTCGCTGATATCGGCTTCCCGCAAACGCCGCATTTTAGCATCGGAATGGTGATCGATATCAGGGGTGAACTTCCCGTTGGGTCTAATATTATCAGCCTGACAGGATTCGGCGTAAGGGACTTAGAACGGATGCTCGACGATCGACCTGTTGCTGTCGTAGAAGGATTTGCATTCGAAGAGCAGTTGACAAAGATCTCGCTTGATCATTTGGGTATCCGTGCCGCTGCACTGACGATCTTTACCCCGCTCGGCCTTGATCGGGCGTCGCTGCAATTTGGCTATCGTTATGCTGATCCACTTGCCGAACTGGCCTTGTCATTTATGATGAAGACAGATTTCGGCAGCGACTTGAGAATCACCGGCATGGAGTTTGAAGTGGGGGCCACGATCGCCAGGATTGATTTCAAGTCACACACTGAATTCGCGCCTAAGCCGCCGCTGCCACTTGCCTTTGACCGGCAGAGATTCACAATTAGCGGTTCGATTGCGGCACTCGATATAACGAGCAAGACGATTTTCGTTGCACCATTTGCCTTTTACTCACAACAAATCACCATTGTAACAGAGATCGAGCCAATTAAATTTACGACTCAAACCACATTCGATATGACTGGTTTTGCGGCGATGGAGATCGAGGTCGGTCTCACTATCAGTGGAGTCCATCTCTATACCTCAGCTGCATTTACCATGCGCGGGATCACTAAAGTGGTAGTCGGGTTTCAATTGACTTTCTGATGGCCAGACAAGAACTTAAAGACCTTTCTCTTAACGAATTAGGCGAGCTATTGCGCCGGCAACCGACTGATATTGCAGTAATTCAACAGGAATTACTACACCGGAGCCTAACTCTTATCGATAAAGAGATTGCCCAATTACCAAAGACGGGGTGTACACAAGCAGAGCTGTTTCGCGCCGGTTACATGGGATTGTTCAATGCTGTGTACAACATCGAATTGGCACGTGATCAAAGATTCGAGGATTATGCTAAAAACTTGATCAAAGGAGAACTCCGCCAGCATGTACGTGATTCTGTCAACATACCTTCTCCTCCTCAATGGCTGGAAGATCTCAATCGGCAAATAAGCACCACTGTTACCCGATTATTCCGAGAAAAGAATCGCTTTCCTTCTGTACAGGAACTCGCAGATGAGTTAAATATCACCGAAGCAGGGATAATTGAGATACTAAAAGCACGCCAGCCGGTGAGTTATATCGCGCTGGATCGGAAGGTGCGCGATGCCGACCCCCGACCAGTGATCGACTACGATAAGATCACCAGCAAGGAGTCGACTCCGTTCCCGGTGCAGCAGCGTATTCGCATTGCAATGGCGTTGGAACAACTGGCTGATATCCAGCAGCTACTGGCGCAAAATCTATTCCCTGATCCGGAAAGAGAAGAAAAACAAGGTTCGTAGTTCGTGGTTCGGAAAGAAGCTATTCTTTCAATTTCTCCTGTGAACTTGTCTAAAAACTCCAATTTTGTCATTGCCCGACTTGATCGGGCAATCCAGAAGTTATTGAAAATACTGGATTCCCGCTTTCGCGGGAATGACGGTTTCCTATGGAAGCAGCAGTTTTTAGACAGCCTCCTATATCTGCCTGAAGTTTCTTTAATTCTTCAGCTTTAATATAACCGGTTTTTCTCCAATTTAGTTGTTAGAAAGGATGCAAGGATTCTCGGTGGTCAATCCATAATCTTAGGATAAAGTCAGTGATTACAGATTCTTCCCATTGCGCGTGGAACAGGGAGGTCCTTCATCGTTACCAAGCCGGCCGAAGCGGCAAGGACATTATGAATGGAGTTCACCACCATCGCGGCAGTGGCTGCATCACCGTGAATTCCGCCGGGAATAACCATTTCAATCATTGGTTCACCATTGAGTACGATCCGGTCGGCTGGATTTTCCAATCCGAGAAAGGCTGCAAAGCTAAGCGAGATAATCTCGTGCTCGTTACTATACCCTTGTGCCGATTGACGGAGCCCTAATACCTTTCCCGTGTCGACCGAAATGAGTCGACCGGTAAACGGAGCAGTAGCAACTACCGGCTCAATCGATTCCTCCACATGATCTATCGTGATACTGAGCCCGTCAGCGACCATATAAAGCGATTCCAGCAGACCGACATGACCGCCTCCAGCGCTGATCGTCCGGTTAAATTCCTCAATGGATAGACCAGCGCCGATTTTACGTTGGAACGGACCGCGGCGTAAATCAGCATCGATCCTCCGCTCTACAAGCAGGTGGCGTACTTCCCAGCATGGACCGGTCAATGTAAGCGGTAGCAAGTCCATGAGAAAGCCGGGATTGACACCAGTGCCCAGTATTGTGACGTTATTCTTCCTTGCCTGTTGATCGAGTCTTTTTGCCAACTCATTGTGGCGTTGATATGGATATGCCAGCTCCTCAGTCGTAGATATCACGTCAATACCGGCATGCACACATTCCAGAATCTGTGGATAGACCTTTTCTAACGATGATACTGTGGAATGGATCACAAGATCAGGTTTCTGCTGCAATACTTGTTCCAACGAGGATTCGACTCGCACGCCGAGCTTACTATTTAAACCAGCTACTTGTCCCAAATCCTTACCTATCTTCTGCGGATCGATATCAACGGCCCCAATCCATTGATGTTTACGGTTATGGGCTAACTTAACGATACTGGCTCCGATAGGGCCGATTCCGATCAGGGATAGGGATAAACGTTTTGCTCTGTTCATCAATATCTTCTCCTGTAATGATTTAGTTGAAACTGAACTGAAAGTTCATCGTCTTTTTACCTCTTTTCCTTTGCGCCGTTGCGAGAGATAATCTTTTACTTATTTAACGGGCACCTGCCTGTGCGTCTCTACGGAGACGGCATGCCGTGCCACTACATGTTATTTCTCGACTTTCGACCCTTGCAACTATACTACCCCCTGCCGGTTGTCACATAGTCGATGATCTCCTCTCTATTCATCTCTGCCAGGCCTAACGAAGCCAGACTCCGTCCACTCTGCCAAAAGTCGCTGTTACACACCGCAGCACCAATATGAATGATTGCATCGATCAGCGGTGTAGGCACATCCAGTTTATCTCCCAGTTGCGACATAGGCACCAACCCATACGGCAGATCTTCAGTGATATATCTGTTATGGATCGAGTTCGGCCCGCGGACAGAGGCGATCACCCCTTGAGTATCAAACGGCGCCTGGAAGGCAACGCCCATTATGCTGGTCGGAGTCTTAAAGTCGCGCGCTTCATATTCAACAACTTTGCAGCCGAGTGCCTTTGCCAGTGCCGCAGTCTCAGTGTAGATCCCTTTGATGACCCGTGCGACTGCCTCTGTAATCCCCTCTCGGTACATGTAAAATTCTCCCTGTGAATATTGGATGCGGCCGGTGTTCAGGAGCGCGCCTGGCGGATGGACGATCGGATTAGGATTACTCAATGCAGCGACAAGGACATTATCAGTTGCCATAAGTGCCGGCCATAATTTACTTAATTGCGCCATCACTTGCGAAGTATCATCTCCGGGTAATGCCGCAATGACGACTTGCGGCGCAGTTAATAATAATTTAATGTGCGCTGGACTATGTAACCGGCATCCATACGGGATAGTATTGGTCTCAGCAATGGTTATCTTTTTTTTCACGCCCTTATCTTGCAGTAGTTTTGCCAGGCGCAATGAGCCGAAATCACCCGCCCAAACCACGATTATCTGTCCGTCAGATAAAAAGGGGATCATCTCCGCAAAGAACAGGTCATGGCCGAAAGCAGGGATAACGACATTGACGATCGCTGCTCCATCCATCGCTTCTTCGATGTCGATTGTCACTCGATCGATCTGTGCTATCCCTTGCGGGCCAATGCCGGAAAGTTGTACTTTTCTAGTTGTTAAGGTAGTGTTGAATTGCTCAGCAAAGGATCGGTGCTCGTAAAAACTGACAGTATATCCCCGTAACGTTAGGTCGGCAGCCATACAATGACCACCGTGCCCACCTCCTAAAACAGCGATTCTAAACATCTCTATTACCCTCCTCAACGAATCGAATAATATCCTGCGCCGCGAGATTGGCCAATCCCAAATCGTTCAAACTCCGGCCACAACTCCAAAAATCCTCCTCACAGAGAACCGATCCGATATTGATCAGTGCATCGATCAATGGGGTAGCGATCTTCAGTCTTTGACCGAGGCGTGATATTGGAACGAGGCCGTAGGGAAGATCTTCGGTGATATATCGATTTTGCAACGATGCCGGCCCTTTGAACCGTGCAATAGTGCCGATCGTATCAAATGGCGCTTCCCAATCACAAGCAAAGACACTAACCTTGGAGGCAAAGTCTTTCTCTTCGTAGGATACTATTGCGACTCCTAATGCCGTTGCCACTGCTTTGATCTCCTGATAGAGACTGCGAATCACTCTGGCTACTGCCTCTGTGATCCCCTCTCGATACATATAAAATTCTCCCTGTGAATATTGGATCCGGCCGGCGTTGAGCAATACCCCCGGCGGATGGACAAGTGGATTCGGGTTACTAAAAGCAACGGCAAGCACATTTGGTAGCGGAACCAATACCGGATGAATCTGATGCAGTTTTTCCAATACCCGGTCAGTATCTGTAGCCGGTAGCGCAGCGATCATCACCTTCGTTGCCGTGAGAAGAATCTCTACCTCTGATGGTCTGCTCAGCCGGCAGCCGTACGGAACGGTGTTCGTCTCGGCGATGATGATCTCGTTGACTCGTTCCGCAAGTAAGTTGGCCAGGCGCAGTGATCCAAAATCACCCGCCCAGATGATGACGATTTGTCCCGGTCTAAGACAAGGAATCATTTCTGAAAAGAAGAGATCATGCCCGAATGCGGGAAGAACGACATTGATTAATTCTACTCCTTGCAGTGCCTCTTTCATATTCAGGGTGACCTTGTGCAGCTCAACCGTTCCCTGGCGGCCCGCTCCCCACAGCCTGATCTTTCCACCAGTAAGAGTAGAGAGGAATGCATCTTTAAAATGAGGATGCTCATACAGATTTATTGCATGGCCGGCAAGAGTTAAGTCAGCGGCCATTGCATGTCCGACATGGCCGCCACCGATAATCGCAATCGGATTATTTGTCACAATTTATTACCTCCAATTGATTCATCGTAACAGCGTCCATTATGCTCAGATTGATACGCAATGTCAATCTTTATTCAGCGGTAAAAAAATGGCAATATCCGGCGCTTTATCTTATCTGGTTCTCCTCCAATTTAGTTGATAGGAAGGATTCAAGGGAGTAAGTGCTTATTTTCTAAGGATTTTATTAGTGCCTTAAGTATTTCCCTCGAATCCTCATGATCTTACCAGCTTTTTTGGAGATGATCCTCTTATCTTAATACTACTTGCGCCAGAAAGCCGAAATTCTTTCACCCACTTGCGAGTTTGCTTTTAATTAGTCATTGAAAGATGGTATAACCCGCATTGTGGTGAGCGAGCGGTATAAAGAGCGCAGAGATTCTGAAAATAAATAATTCTCTGTGTTCTTTGCGTCCTCTGCGGTTTATTCATATTTTTCAAATGCGTGGGACAAGCAAACTCACTCACCAAGCAGGAGAAAGTCAGGACTTTCTTCGACGCGTAGGTAATCGTTCACCCAGTGAGTTCCAGAAGTTTGCTTTTCACTAAAGGCTTGACACCTCTGTGAATTTGGTGTTTACTATCTACGGTATGAAGTTCATTTTGCCCGTGTTTACCAATGAGCCACCACAAGAGCAAGTGATCCCACTTAAG
>JAJHSB010000006.1 GCA_022684035.1 Candidatus Acetothermia bacterium
ATGACCAAATCTCAATTTCCAAACAATAACCAAATCCCAATAACCAAACTTCTATGAGCGATTTGTCAACAATCGAGGAAAAGACTCCGGCCTTTCTGTTTGAGATTTTGGTCATTGGTCATTGAGATTTGTTTGGAAATTGGTGCTTGGAATTTGTGATTTCAAGTCCTTTCCATTTTGCGCAAGACTTCAGACTTTAGTATCTAAACGAGCATTATCTCTTTGGGATTGCCACGAGTTCTACGAACTCTCGCAATGACAGAGGAAAAGAGAGATCAGTGAGGGCGGGTTTGAAACCCGCCCCTACAGGTTATTTCGTGACTCACAGCTTCTGGATTCTGACTTCATATCCCCTAATCCATTTCTTTAGGGTCTGACCCCATTCCCGATTTAGCTTTCTTTAGCTTTACTCGTGTACTTACGCTGGAATCGTTCTACTCGTCCTAACGTGTCAACGAAACGTTCTTCTCCGGTGAATGCAGGATGACATTGGGAGCAGACATCGATTCGCATCTGTGCAACCGTGGACATCGTGGCGAATGTTGCGCCACAAGCACACTTTATTTCGGCTTTTGTAAACTTTGGGTGTATCTTTTCTTTCATTATTCTCTGTTCGGGTTAGCGTTTGGAGTATTGTTCACTCTTGCGTGCTTTTCTTAGCCCGTATTTTTTCCTTTCTACTCTTCGTGCGTCACGCGTAAGCAGACCAGCCTGTTTCAGCACTGGACGGTATTCAGCCGAGACTCCCACTAAAGCACGTGCAATACCCAATTTCAAGGCATCGAGCTGCCCAGTGAATCCGCCTCCCTTTAGTCGCGCTTTAACGTTGAATCGACCGACGGTCTCTGTTACGTGAAATGGCCGCTTGATCGTCTTCTCCAAATACTCATCAGTATAAATATGGGCCGAAAAATAGTCATTTGCAACTCGTCCATTGACGGATATCGTTCCATCTCCTTCGGACAAGTAAACACGAGCGATCGATGCTTTACGTCGTCCAATTGCGTGGACCATATTGCCTATTCGCTTTGGTAAGCGTTGTGGTTGTTCTTCCACTCTCTTCCTCCAGTTTCAATAAAATAATATCAGCGTAAATACGTAAATACAATAAATAATACACGAGTCACTTTACATTGTCAAAATAACATACTAATTTCCGTTACAGCGCTTGCGTAAGCTTTGGGATGTTGATTCCTCTTTCTTTGGCCACTTCAATCGCCTCGGTATAACCGGCGTCAGCATGGCGAATAACGCCCATTCCCGGATCGGCTGTAAGGACACGTTTCAATCTTTCTGCTGCTTCCTCGGTTCCATCGGCGACGATGACCATTCCGGCGTGGATCGATTTTCCGATTCCTACTCCGCCACCATGATGAATACTGACCCATGTTGCTCCACACACACTATTTAATAGACCATTGAGAATCGGCCAGTCGGCAATGGCATCAGATCCGTCTTTCATCCCTTCAGTTTCGCGATGCGGAGATGCCACTGAACCTGCATCGAGATGATCTCGGCCGATAACGATCGGAGCAGCGACTTCTCCTCGCTTGACCAATTCATTGAATGCCAAGCCAGCTTTAGCTCTTTCGCCATATCCTAACCAGCAGATCCGTGCCGGCAGCCCCTGAAAGACCACTTTTTTTTGCGCTTCGTCAATCCAACGATGCAAAGATTGATTATCAGGAAAGAGCTCAAGGATCATCCGGTCGGTACGGTAAATGTCGTTTGCATCACCAGAGAGGGCAACCCAGCGAAACGGTCCTTTCCCTTTGCAGAAGAGCGGTCGAATATACGCGGGAATAAACCCGGGAAAACGGAAGGCATCGGCAAGACCTGCGGTATGGGCTTGACCACGCAAATTGTTGCCGTAATCAAAGACGATCGCTCCCTGATCAAGGAAGTGGTTCATCGCTTCGACATGTATCACCATCGATTCAAACGACAATTTAATATATCTTGCGCGATCATTCTCACGCAACGTGAGCGCTCGGTAATAGGTCATTCCCTTGGGGACATAAGAGAGTTCATCATGTGCTGAAGTCTGATCAGTAACGACATCTGGGATAATTCCTTGCACCAACAACTGCGGATAAATATCAGCCGCGTTTCCAAGCACGCCAACTGAAATAGGAGTCTCTTTCTTTAGGTGTTCTTTTGTTATTTGGATCGCTTCTGCAAGCGACTCGGTCGCTGTGTCGAGTTGTTTAAACTGCAAGCGACGCTCGATTTTTGCGGGATTGATCTCAACGATTATCCCCACTCCTTGATTCATCGTGATCGCTAATGGCTGGGCACCGCCCATCTCGCCTAACCCAGCAGTGAGAACGAGTTTTCCTTTTAATGTTCCATGAAAATGCTGGCGGGCGCACTCAGCGAGCGTCTCATAAGTCCCTTGTAAAATGCCTTGTGTGCCAATATAAATCCACGATCCAGCGGTCATCTGACCGTACATCGTAAGGCCTAATTCTTCCAGATCACGGAATTGTTCCCAAGTGGCCCAGTCAGGAACGATCAGCGAATTAGCGATTAGCACACGCGGGGCATCCGGGGTCGTTTTGAAGACTCCTACTGCGCGGCCTGATTGAACGATTAACGTCTCGTCATCTGCCAGTTCTTTCAAGGAATGGCAGATCAAATCAAAATCCTTCCACGACCGCGCTGCTTTTCCAGTCCCCCCATAAACGATCAGATTAGCAGGATCACCGGCTACTGCAGGATCAAGATTATTCATCAACATGCGATACGCTGCTTCTTGCAGCCAGCCACGACAATTAAGTTTGTTACCAATTGGAGCGGTGATATGCCGCGTCATCGTAATCAGTTCCTCCTCTATTTATAAAATTTCTTACTGCTAACAATGATACTCTAATATCTTGTTGCAGATCAATCGATCAGACCGCCCGGAGATAATCCCTCTTAAAGAGATTACGGCGCTGACTTCTCGCTTCGTCGTAATGACAGAAAAGAGTTCATCGATTATCACGTAATATTAATCTGAAATTAACAGAATAATAATCTGAAATTAACAGAATAGACTTTAAGTTATTACTGTTCATCTCTGCATGTCGCATCCGTGATAGAGCCAGGGACAGACACAGGCAACCGCAGAGAGGTGCAATCTTATTTTCATGCATACACTAAGATTATACACCTTAACGTATCGTTATTTAACAATTTAGTCGTTTGTTTCACCTCTCTCTTCTCTCTTCCTGCTGGCTTTTAGTATCTTTGGAGACAAAGTAGTACTTGACTTGGAATCATTATGAAGATAGAATCATCTTTGCTGGAAGGGTAGTCAAGTGGTCTACGACAGCGGCTTGCTAAGCCGTCGGCGGGTTGATGCTCGCCCGTGGGTTCAAATCCCACCCCTTCCGCCAAGTGGTGCGTTGCGCCCGTAGCTCAGTGGAATAGAGCGTCGCACTCCGGATGCGAAGGTCGGAGGTTCAACTCCTCTCGGGCGTACTTTGATATAAATTGTTACAATTATAGATCGTTGAAAGTTTTTCAATTGCCATTAGTGCTGCGCTGTTAGGGAAATATCTCATTACCACTACATTCGAATTTGATTCTTTAAGAGGTAAAGATGAGAAAGTTAGTATGTGTCACCGGTGGAGTCCTTTCCGGTTTGGGCAAAGGAGTAGTGGCAGCCTCAATCGGTCTGCTCCTTAAATCACGCGGCTACCGTGTTACGATGCAAAAGATCGATCCTTATCTAAACGTTGATGCGGGAACGATGAATCCACGGGAACACGGTGAAGTATTTATCACGATTGACGGAAAGGAGACTGATCTTGACATTGGTCGCTATGAGCGTTTTTTGAATGAAGATCTCACCGCGGACAATTCTATAACAACTGGTCAGGTTTATTGGAACGTTATTCGCCGAGAGCGTAACGGCGAATTTCTCGGCCAAACCGTGCAAATAATTCCCCATGTCACCGATGAGATAAAACGTCTGATCCGTCGACCAGTAGAAAAGGACGGCGCAGAGATTTCAGTCATCGAGGTAGGAGGAACAGTCGGCGATATCGAAGGCCTTCCGTTTCTGGAAGCATTACGGCAGCTTAAAGAAGAGATTCCACGTGAGGATATCGTCTTCATTCATGTTACCCTTCTTCCTCTCCTTACTTCTTCGGATGAACTGAAGACGAAACCGACACAGCATAGTGTGAAGGAACTGCGGGCGATCGGAATTCAGCCGGATATTATAGTTGCCCGTTGCAATCGACCAATTCCGAGAACGGCAAAAGCGAAGATCGCTTTATTCTGCTCTATTCCACCAACCCACGTCATCGAGGATCGCGATCTGCCTACGCCTTATGGTGCGCCGCTGGCACTGATGGAAGAAAAATTGGATCTCCGCATCTTGGAAAAACTGGCTCTGCCAATCGAGAGCGTGAACTTAGAAAGATGGAAGGCACTAACTGAACGGATCATAAAGCCGGCTCAACGGGTAAAGATTGGTCTTGTCGGCAAGTACACCGAGAACGGCGATTCGTACATCAGCATTACCGACGCATTTATCCATGCCGGAGCCGAACTGAATGTAGGGGTCGATATCACTTTTCTGTCAGCCGAACAAATGCAGCACGACGGCATGGACCCTCTTCTCCATGATCTTGACGGCGTGCTGGTACCCGGTGGATTCGGTGAGCGCGGCATCGAAGGGAAAGTGAAGGCGATCACCTATTTGCGCGAGAATAAAATACCTTATTTCGGTATCTGTTTAGGAATGCAATGTGCGGTGATCGAGTTTGCACGCAATGTCGTAGGGCTAGACGGAGCGAATAGTACGGAGTTTGATCCTGCAACACCCTATCCAGTAATCGATTTGATGGAAGAACAGACTCAGGTAATGCAAAAAGGCGGTACAATGCGGTTGGGTGAATACGAAGCTGTGCTGCGGGACGACTCGAAGAGTTTCACTTACTACCGTTGTCGCCACATACGGGAGAGACACCGCCATCGGTTTGAATTCAACCCCGCCTTTCGGGAAGAACTGACACGCGCCGGAATGAGAGTCGCTGCGACCTCGCCGGACGGGCAATTAGTAGAGATCATTGAGCTCGTTGATCATCCGTGGTTCGTTGCTGTGCAATTCCACCCGGAATTCCGCTCCCGTTTGCTCGCTCCTCATCCTCTCTTTGTGGGGTTTCTCAACGCATGTTTAACAAAAAAATCCTCCTGATTCTAACAGGTATCATTGTCGCGGTCGCGCTCGCTCTCATTATCTTTACGCCAAAAGTAGCAATTGAAGAGCGAATGCAGGCAGCCGCTGCCGGGCTCGTCCTGCGTGGGTTTACTGATGATGGAATGCCATACTGGACCATTGTCGCACAGCGCGGGATTCTCGATGGCGAAGATTGGGAATTATTCACAATCGAATTTATTTTCTACTATGAGGAGCGCCAACGATTGATCGCCACTGCACCGTCACTCTATCTGCTCCGAGGGGGTGATCGGGCACAACTCCATGGTGGCGTTGTCATTGAACGTGACGATGGATATCGCTTGTTCACTCCAATGCTTAAATGGTGCACTGATGATAATATAATCTCCGCAGAACAGATAGAGATTACAAGCGATGACTTTGACCTTACAGCCAAGGGGTTTACATACAATCTTGATCAAGACCGATTCCATGCTGATGGTGGGTTTACCATCTTACTCGATGGGTTTTCAATTGTCGGCGATGTAATCACGGAGACAGAGACAGGGTTGATAGTCATGGACCGCGTCAGCGCTACTGGAGATGACCATAAGATCATAACACCACAACTCTTCTTCTATCCCGGTACACGCGAAATAACAGCCGAAGGTGGAGTCATTCTCTCATTTGACTCCGGGAGTATCAGGGCGAACTCATTACGTTATATGCTCGACGACGGCGCGTTTACTGTGGAAGGTAAGGTACAAGTTACCTTGCACCATGATTTTTTCCTCGGTGAACGTTGATGTTAGAAGCCATCGGGCTGACCAAAATTTACAATGGCCGCCGGGTTGTCAATTCCCTCTCCTTACAAGTAGAGAAAGGAAAGATCATCGGTCTTCTCGGTCCGAACGGTGCAGGAAAGACGACCGCTTTCCACATGATGATTGGGTTTGTCGCGCCGGAGAAAGGGGAGGTCTATCTCGACGGCAAAGCGATAACCCGCCTGTCATTTTATTCTCGTGCCCGTCTGGGTATAGGATATCTGCCGCAAGAGCCGTCGGTCTTCACCAAAATGAGCGTCGTCGATAACTTAGACGCAATCCTTGAGTGGAATGTAAATCACAATACCGGCAAGGAGATACGCGAGGAATTACTGCGTGAATTCAAGCTCGAAAAACTACGTCATCAACGTGCCGGCACCCTCTCTTCCGGCGAACGACGCCGGGTAGAGATTGCCCGTACCCTGGCAACCTCGCCCTCCTACATTCTATTTGATGAACCCTTCTCCGGGATCGATCCGCTGGCAATCAGTGATCTCAAGCAGGAGATCATCGCGCTGCGCCACAAAGGTATCGGTGTTATCATGACAGATCACAATGTGCGCGATATTATGGAGATCGTCGACTATCTCTATTTGATCAATGAAGGTAAACTCGTTGTCTCCGGTACACCGGAGGAGATCATCAATAACGAACTGGCACGCAAATTCTATTTGGGAGAAGAGTTTACACGGTCTGGCGGCGTTGATAGAGCTGCCGAACAATGATCAGGCCGGCGAAGAAGATGATGAGCACAGCGCTGGCCAGATGTGCAGCACGAAGCGGTCCAATCCAAAATTCGTCGGCACGCGTAAAACTGACGATGAACCTTGCTGCTGCCGAGAGGACGAAATAAAGAGAAACAATAAATCCCTCTTTGTATCCATTTGCTCGAATGCGCCATAAGACAGTGAAGACCAACAAGTTCAGGATCATTTGATAGAGCATTGACGGGTGGATTGGAATGCCAGGAAACTGCGCTCCGGCCGGAGAACCAGGCGGAAAGACAATGCCCCATGGTAGATCAGTCGGTAAACCGTGCGCATCACCGTTAAGAAAATTACCCAACCGGCCGAGTGCCTGACCGAGGATCAGGCTGGGAGCGATTATATCGGCCATTGCCCAGAACCGGATACCTTTCCAGCGGCAAAAGAAAAGAAGAGCGATTATCCCACCGATGATCCCGCCGTGGAGGGCCAACCCACCGCGCCAGACAGCAAAGATCTCAAGCGGGTTATGGCGGAAGAAATCCCACTGAAACGCAACGAAGTATAACCGCGCCCCAATGTAGGAGGCTGGGATGATGAGGAGAAATAGGTCAAGAATACTCTCACGTGACAGAGGGAATGCTCTCTGTTTCACCTCACGACTGATCAACCAAAATGCAACTACTACCGCGATCCCATGTAATAGTCCATAGTAACGGATTGTAAACGGACCAATCTCGATAAATATTGGGTGCATACTATCCCCTTGTCTATCTATATCGCGACAGAGAAATAAGGTATTGGGTTTATAACCTTTATCTTCTGCTGCCTCTTTACCCATTGCCTCGCGCTTTTCGCTTGAGATTGTTGCAGGTCCTCTCTCAATGACAGAAAAAAATACAGATGTATTGTGGGTGGTACAGGACTTGAACCTATCACCTCATGCACGTCAAGCATGCGCTCTTCCAGATGAGCTAACCACCCGCTTGTGAGGCGGCGAGCGGATTTGAACCGCTGAATGAGGGATTTGCAGTCCCTTGCCTTACCGCTTGGCTACGCCGCCGGATCATGTACAGTCTAACTTATCATCTATACAAGAGCATCTACATACACAGCATCAATGTGATTGCTTCCATTTAGATGCTTCAAACTCCAATTATATCGCAAGCGGTTGATGAGGTCAAATCGCATAAAATATCGGCTGATCGCTAAGTGGTCTATTTCAGAAATACTGTTACGCACCTATTAATGTCGTCATTGCGGGCCGAAGGCGTGGCAATCTCGAAGTAATTAGATTGCTTCGTCAGTTGCTTCGCTCTTTCCTCGCAATGACCATGCTGTATCTGATTTGAATTCGTAACACAACTTATGAAATAGACTACTAAGCAATCCGGAGAGAATAACTATAAGACCACGTTGCTGAGAAGTCGCTCTCTGGGCGGAGATGCTACAGCGTTTTTGGGAAGAGCTCGATTTCAAACAGATGTTTAGCCTTCCATCCGAATGCCGTTCTCAACGCACCACTCGAGAAGAGTATCTTTGATCGTCTCGCCTTCGAATCGGTACCATTTCTCAAGCAGTCCAACCTCATTGAGGAAGGATTTATACCTTCCATATGCGCCCCGCGCCAAGAATAACCTGCGAACATTCTCTTCGAGTCCTGGAATCTCCCGCCTGATAAACTGCCACACAAGCCGTTGGCCCAGATCGAGGTCATTCTTGTGGGGAACTTTGATGTAGTTGCTGTTCGTCTCCACGTCTTCGGGGAGGTCGTCAACATCGGCTGCGTCAGAACGCCAAAAATCTGGCCTGTTGATCGAGAAATGTACACGACGTTGTCAAACTGAGGCTCGCTGTTTGCGAGTATGAAAGCAAGTTCAAGGTCATCGTACTTCATATTGCCTCCGTGCGTGGAGCCCTACCGCCTTTGATCTATTTGTTTGGCTTTCTTAAGTTTATCAATATCGATCTTATCTTGCGGCCTTGCTATCTGATAGCAACAATCTTTGCGAGCAAAGTCTTATCAAATAACTGCTGATCATCGGTTGTCCGTTGGTAATTTTCTTCTATTTTTCTCATTTCTTATCCTATCGCCAAACGGCGTGGATCAGGCGCACTGTCAAGCATCGCCCGCCTCCGTCTTGTTGGGCGCTTGCTTTTACACATTAAAGTGGCTTACTTCTATAAAACTTACCCATAAGCTTAAACGTTGCATCTACCCTCCTTACGTTATACAGAATCTTTCCGTAGAATGCAACGGGCGGGCTAGGGAAGCACTCGTGGGAATCTCCCCAGACCCGCGGCCATCGTTTAAGCTCGGTTGCTAACTGCGGTAGAATGTCCATGATCCATTATCGACGACAGTTGATAGCAATAGAGCCTGTTCAAACCGCTGCACTGGCGGTTCACGTCGACGCAAACGAGATTTCGACCGCCGCGGCGGAAACTATCGATTGATAGTCGAGGTTGTCCCTGCCACGTCAAAAGTTCAGCCGTAAAAAGGAGAAGAGCCGAGGAACAAATCACTTGGCTCTCGTTGCACTCTTTTCGCGTCACAGCGAAGAGCCGCATAAAAGATGCGGCGCGATAGGGCAATGCGATCAAATATCAACACCAAGCAGATGATAGAAAATCATTCTTCTTTTTCTGCTTCAGCAATTAGTCTCTCGTACTCTTTAACGCTAAGTAGAGATTCTGTATCTGCGGGATCATCCATCTTCATGATTATAACCCATCCTTTGTTGTGGGGGTCACTGTTGAGGAGCTCAGGAGTCTCTTCCAACGCAGTATTAATATCAATAATAGTCCCGGAAAACGGGGCGGGAATATCACTGATTGCCTTAACCGACTCGATAACAACGATGCTCTCTCCCTTGCTATACTTGGCACCCACTGGGGGAAACTCAACAAATACAACGTCTCCCAATTGTCCTTGCGCATAATGGGTGATACCTATTCGCGCTTCTCTACCTTTTATCTCTACCCATTGGTGTTCTGCTGTATATTGAAATTGTGCTGGATATCCCATTTGTTTTCTCCTTTAATCTATTACATGAAATTATGGTTCTTTCTCATTTTAAATGGGTAACTTTCCACCCTAACTCTCCCCCGTCAAGGGGGAGGAATACTATTTACTCACTCACTATTTACCCACTCAATCCGAGAAAGAGCCCTTATTTTCTCAGCAATTCCGAGTTGTTTCATTATCAATTTACAAAGGCTGTCTTTGATTTCAGGATGTCGCGGAACAGGCGACTTTCTGCCGTTTTGGGGATTTACAAAAATATCGTGATTTGAACCATGCCTTTTCAAATAACAGCCATTTTTTGTCAATGCCCTGATAAATTCCTATTGCTTCAAACCATAACCTCTATGTCTTTCTCCTGAGTTTTAACCCATAAAGGCTCCTCTTCCTCCATCATTAGTTTATACGCCTCTCTGATATTCTTCTCAAGCTCTTCCATCGTTTCTCCCTGACTAAATACCCCGGGAATCTCTTTTAGCCTTCCCACATACCAACCATCGTCAAGCCAATATTCAAGCGTAAAATGTCTTAACATTTTTCAATGCCCCCTCTCATACTGTATATAAGCATTGTAGTAATTATCCGAATTATAGCCATCCGATACCAAGAGAACAAACTGATCTATCTTATTTCCGTTCTCAGGTAGAGATATATCAGTCCTTCTCTCCTTCTCCCTGAAGGCCAATCACTGCGGCGACCTCACGCATTCCCATGATTACTTCGTGGATCAGATCAGTAAGTTCAATTCCCAGCATCTCTGCTCCTTCCTCGATTATTGCACGGTTTGCACCGGCAGCAAACCGCTTATCCTTCCACTTCTTCCGGACTGATTTGGCCTCCAGATCAAGAAGACTCCTTGATGGCCGAACAAGTGCCACTGCCATCACCAGCCCGGTCAATTCATCGACGGCGTAGAGGACCTTCTCCATCACATGCAGCGGCTCGACATCGGTGCAGATTTTCCAACCATGCGATAGCACAGCACGAATACAATCGTCAGGAAAGTTCCGTTCGGTCAGAATCTCCTTTGTCTTCTGACAATGTTGTTCGGAGTATCGTTCGTAATCCAGATCGTGAATCAGGCCGATGATACCCCATTTCTCCTCGTCTTCGCCCCGGTTGCGTGCCATATAACGCATAACGCCTTCTACTGCCAGTGCGTGCTTGACTAGGTTTTTGTTCTGATTGAACTCCTGCAACAATGCCCAGGCTTCGCTGCGCGTTGGTATCCGTGTCGCCATAATTCCTCCTTACTCGGTGTGATACTATACCCATTTATTGCAGAATTTTGCAATAACGGATAGACTATCATGGATGTGACTTTTACGTGTTAATCGTCTATGGTATTACATCAACAATAAGGGCATTCGCCCTCCAAAGGAGAGATGATGAATTGGAAAGAGCTGATATCTTCATATGTCGATAAGTTTCGGCCGCAGGTCGTCGCACTGAGTCAAGATATATATGCCAACCCAGAATTGAAATTTGAAGAGTATAAAGCAGCGCGCTGGTTAGCCGATGCATTGACCAAAGCCGGGTTTTGTGTAAAACTCGGTGTAGCAGAATTAGATACAGCGCTCATCGCCACCCACCCCAAAATAAGTGATGGGCCGACAATAGCGATATTAGCTGAATATGACGCTCTTCCCGGACTTGGACATGCCTGTGGTCATAACCTGATGGCAGGAGCATCGTTGGGAGCCTGTTTAGCGTTGGGGGAGATCAAAGCCGATCTACCTGGAAAACTCGTCTTCTTCGGCACGCCGGCAGAAGAAGGCGGCGGTGGCAAAGTCGTTATGGTCCAAGCCGGTCTCTTCGACGATATCGATGCCGCGATGATCTTCCATCCCAGCAATCAGACGACAGTAACACGGGGCAGCCTGGCAATCACCGAGGTGGAGATTGCGTTTACCGGCAAACCAGCGCATTCTTCCAGTGCGCCAGAGAAAGGAATAAACGCGCTCGATGCGGTAATTCAAACCTTCAATGGAATAAATGCTCTGCGCCAGCATATAAAAGATGGATCACGAATCCATGGGATCATTACCAACGGCGGAAGCAAACCGAATATTGTGCCTGAATATGCCGCTGCTCTCTTTTATGTCCGAGCACGAGAGACTGACTACCGCGATGAACTACTGGAAAAATTGCACTCCTGCGCACAAGGAGCAGCGCTTGCCACCGGCGCTAAACTCTCATGGAGCAAAATAGGTCATGAATACAAAGCGATGAAAGAGAATCACACATTTTCCGCAGTATTCAAAGCGAATTTGGAGAGGTTAGGGATTGAAGTCGGTCCGCCCTCCGGTGGGCTTGGATCGACTGATATGGGGGATGTAAGCCATGTCGTTCCAGCGATCCATCCGTATATTGCCATCTGTTCCGAAGAGGTCGTCGGTCATTCACACGAGTTCGCCGAAGCAGCCGGATCAGAGCGCGGGTATGACATAATGATCATCGCAGCCAAAGCTTTGGCGATGACAGCAATCGATCTGTTCATCGATAGTGATCTTATGCGTCGTATCAAAGCAGAACACGAAGCACAGTAGTTTTTTCAGTTAGGCAGCCCATAATTGAGGTTCTCTGCGCTCAACACCAGCGCGATCGTATTGGATGATCGGTTCTTTCTATCGGTGTGAGAAGACGTTGCTGCATATCCGGTGGTGTGAGAGTGCGGGGCTGCGAGGCTCCTCCTGCCCAATTTATTATTATAAACGTGGTGACAACTGTGCATAGAGTGCAGGTCATTGATCTTGTGAAAATTTATCATTCCTCTAAGGGTAAAGAAATTATTGCTCTGGGGGAATTAGCTTGGACCTGAATGAAGGCGAGGTATATGTCCTATTGGGCCCGAATGGAGCGGGTAAAACGACTTTGGCTAAGACAATTTGCGGGATACTCCTGCCTGAAAAAGGAGACGTGCTTATTAACGGGGAAAGTGTAGTGAAGAATCCCCGAATAGCCAAAGAGAAAGTTGGGATCGTCTTTGAAGAAGTGCGCAATACATACCACTATCTCACGGTAGAAGCCAATCTCAAGTATTTTGGTTATTTGAATTGCATCCCTAAAAAGGTTTTGGACCAGCGAATAAACAAATAACTACATTCAATTTGCAAGTGCAACCTGAATGTAGTCAGACCTTTATTTTCGCATCATTGTCGTCTGATCACTGCGCTTCGTGATTACGCTGATCGTTGAGAAATGCAGACCCAAGTGATCGCTAACCTTTCGCAGCTTGTAGTGATGGCATCAAACCAGCTGATCTATCTGCTCGGCGAGAAGCAGCGGTCTAATGTGCTTTACGAAAGCTGCATTTCCGAGCGAAGCGAGGATGCAGCGAACCAATCCCTATCTGCTAAACTAGGAGGCAACCGGTAAGTCGGTTAGCGGTCCGGCGCAGGAGATCCAGGGTCGGTTGGCAGGATTCCACAGTAAAGGCGCGCGGCGAGAGGCCGCATGGCGGAGTAATCAGATCTCCAATGCGAAAATCCCTGATCTGTTCGGACGAGTTGATCCCCCAAGCGATTCGCTTCCCCTGTCGTGATTGATAATATTGAGTTATGTCGTACTGAGACGCATCGAAGCTGATAATATCGATCTCTGCGCTAAATAACATATCCCACTGCATATTGCCACATACATGCACCCCTCGAATTACTTGAAAACTTGAGAAGATCACTTCCCACAGTCTCATATAATCGAAGCCAGCCTGCCCGAGTGCCGGTTCGTCTAAGAAGAGGATGATCTCCTCAGCGCAAAGACCGTCAATAATCCGCTCAATATGAGTGTATATCCGCAGAAGAGCATCATCTTCCTCATAGCCGGTAAAGAGCAGAGTTGCCGGGCCGATCACCTGTATTTTTACCGTCGAGAAGCGTTTACGCTGAAATTCCTTCCGGCAACTCAATTTCCCTGGTTCTTTGATATAGGAGAGCATCTCATCCCCTAAGGCAGGAAGCTCGGGAAGGAAGGGGATGGAATGAGCAAGGCTGTAGGCCACTGCCTCCTCCACAGAAGTGAAGGGTAAGGAGCCGATCTGGGTGATCATCTTTTTTGCTGTCTCGTAGTGATACATAACGTAGTATAGTAACTATTCAGGTTGTCAGATTCAAGGTTCGTCCCCGTGAAGACGGGGGACGGGGATTGTTTGACTTGCACTCTTCATCTTCCTTGTGATAATTGAGTCCTTTGTAGTCGGGCTCGTCCCTAAGCCCGACGCGAAGGGAAGTTTACCGCGTACCTTTTCGGGATCAGGGACGACCCCGCATACTTGATTCACTCTACAAGCGCTTTCGCCGGGTACTTTGCTCTCTGTTGTAGTGATGAGTTTACTGACCACTTGCATTTTGACAACTGTAAATTTAATATGTAAACTGTAGAGCGGAAAATAGAAGAATCAATTAACAGCTAGGATTCAATTAATGCTAATGCGGAACACTATTTCCGCTGATGTCAAAGAGGTTGTAACAATTATCATTCCCGTCTTTATTTAGCCAATGGCCAAACTACCTGTTTTCCATCATATTCCTTTTGTACTTAACAAAAATATTCATCTGGATGGTGCAATCGATATCAAGTTTAATATCGCAAGTGAAACCCGATTATGAAGAGACAGATATGTAATTTACTCAGAATAAAGGATACTGCTGGAGTGCACCCTCCGCAGCACAAGCTTACTGCCGGCACGGTGATCGAGAGTGCGCCGCTTCCAGATAGAGTAACTCTCTTGATGAAACAACATAGTGGCGCACCGGCGAAACTACTGGTCAAGCAAGGTGATATAGTGCAGACCGGCCAGTTGATCGCTGAGGCAACAACATTCATCTCCGCGCCGGTGCACGCCACTCTCTCTGGCGAGGTGAAGCAAATCTCTTCCGTTGTCCATCCGCTCACCGGCGAGCTAACGACTGCCGTAACGATCGTCTCTGACGGGGCCGATAACTGGGTGGAGACTGTGGTGGTCGATCCAAACGGATTGTCACGTGAGGAGATCATCGCTCGCGTCCAACGAGCAGGGGTCGTGGGACTGGGGGGAGGCGGGTTTCCGACCCATGTCAAGCTCCAACCGCCGGCTGATAAGCCGATCCACACTGTTATTGCCAACGGTGCGGAATGTGAGCCCTATATCACCGCAGATACACGGTTGATGATCGAGGATCCGGAGAGGGTCGTCTCCGGACTGCAGATCGTCATGCGAGTCTTAAAAGCAAAAGAAGCCTACATCGCAATTGAGGAGAACAAACCAGAGGCGATCGCACGACTGCGTACCTATCTCACGCAGCTTGATTTGCCACATGTGCATATCTTTATCCTTAAAGCATGCTATCCAATGGGCGAAGCAGCAGTCTTGATACGAGAGGTGCTCGGAATTGAGGTTCCAGCGGGCAAACGCTCGCGTGATGTGGGAGTACTCGTGCAAAACGTCGGTACCCTCGCTGCGATCTATGATAGTGTTGCCTGCGGTAAACCGCTCGTCGAACAAGTGATGACGATCACCGGAATGGTTACTAACCCAAAGAACTTACGCGTACGCTTCGGAACCGCTGCGTCTCATCTTATTACGCTATGCGGGGGGGTAAAACCGGGCGGTGATAAATTGCTCTTTGGAGGTCCGATGCTCGGTATTGCACAATTATCCTACGATTCCCCAGTGGTTAAAGCTGTTAACTGCATACTTGTAACCCAAAGTATTAAGAGAGAAGAACGTAACTGTGTGCGGTGTGCCCGCTGCATTGAGGTCTGCCCGATGGAACTGATGCCACTGATGTATTATAATTATGTGCGTAACAAGAGCTACGACAGACTGGCTGAATATTGGATTGAGACTTGTATGGAATGTGGCGCCTGTGCTTATGCCTGTCCGGCAAATATCCCACTCGTCTCTTATATCCATATTGGAAAAGATGAGCTGGAGAAGCAAAAATCCGACGATTAAATATAAGGAGAAAATCCGGATGAAATCAGAATCACCGTCTAATCACCAGCCACCACTCCTCCTCTCTCCCGCGCCTCACCTCAGAGGCCGAACGTCGATTGAGCGGGACATGTACATCGTTACTGGTGCGCTCCTACTTCCTGTTGCTGGTGCGGTTTATTTTTTCGGACTCTATGTGCTGCTCATGCTCGGCACTGCACTGATCTCCGCAGTCTTCAGTGAGTATATCTGTAAGATGATGCGCAGAAGGGTATTTCATATGGATGGCAGCGCTGTTGTCACCGCGATCCTATTTACCCTGACGCTTCCACCGCGCACTCCGCTGTGGATCGTTGTAATCGGCGCAATCTTTGCAATTGCAATCGGCAAGGAGGTCTTCGGTGGACTGGGGCAGAATATTTTTAATCCGGCACTCGCTGGGCGGGCCGTTGTCGGAGTCAGCTTTCCAGTGCACTTTACCGAGTATATCGCACCGACTACTTCTTGGCTGGGCGATGGCGTGACTACTGCCACCCCGCTGGCGGTTGGCGTAACGCCGCATTGGGATCTGTTCATTGGAAATGTTGCCGGTAGCGTCGGTGAAACCTCAGCCTTATTGATCCTTATCAGTGGGATCATCCTTATTGCCACCGGCCTGATCAAGTGGCAGGTTCCTCTCTTCTTTATCGGTACTGTTGCCGGCTTCAGTTTTATTTTGGGGCAGAACCCGCTCTTTCATATCCTTGCCGGTGGGCTGATGCTCGGCGCATTTTTCATGGTGACTGACTATGTCACAACACCACTTACCACAAACGGGAGGATCATCTTTGTGCTCGGAGCAGGGATATTAGTTGTGTTGATCCGCTTGTTTGCCCATATGCCCGAAGGAGTTGCTTTTTCCATCTTACTGATGAATGCAGTCACTCCGCTGATTGACCGCTATATCCGGCCGCGACCATACGGCTACCGAGGAAGAAAGATAGGGGTAATACGATGATCAAGAGAAGCCGCGGGTCGTTTACAATACTATTCTTCTTGACGCTGATTGTTTTTCTGTCGGTCGTTTCTTTATTTCTGACCGACGATCTCACAGAGGAGCGGATTGCGTTTGCACGCCAGGCAGCGATCAAACGGATGCTCACCGCGCTCTTCCCGGAGATGGAGATCTATGACTATGACGATCAACTGCGAGTATATAAGATCTTTGCGACCGGTAAGTGGATCGGACAAGTATTCATGGTGCGGGCCAGCGGTTATGGGGGACCGATCGATATTATGGTCGGGCTGGAGCCGGATTACAGCTTGCGCGGGATTCGAATCCTCTCCCACCGTGAGACCCCAGGGCTGGGAGATAGGATCACTGAAGCAGCCTTCTTGGATCGGTTTGTCGGACTTACTGTCCAGCAAATAGCACTTACCCGCGACGGCGGTAAGATAGAAGGGATAACTGCAGCCACGATCAGTGTCCGCGCAGTAGTCGACAAGGTGCGAGAGGCAATTATCGCGAAGATCGATAAGGAGAAGTAATATGCGCTGTTTGAATAAGGATTTTAGTGCAGGAATTATCCGCTTCAACCCGATCTTTATTCTCCTGCTCGGTCTCTGTCCGGCACTTGCAGTGAGTACGTCACTGGATAACGCCATCGGAATGACCGCTGCGGCAACATTCGTTCTGCTTGGGTCGAACATCATCATCGCAGTGATCAGGCAATATGTACCCAAACAAGTGCGGATACCTGTCTTTATCGTTATCATCGCCACCCTGGTTACGATCGTCGATCTGTTACTCCAAGGATTTGCTCCGGCACTCAGTGCAGCCTTAGGGATCTTTATCCCGTTGATCGTGGTGAATTGCATGATTTTGGGGCGAGCTGAAGCCTTCGCCAGTAAGCAGGGAGTAAGCCGGTCGATTATGGATGCGCTGGGCGTGGGGATCGGTTTCGGGTGGGCGTTGGCGCTGATCTCACTCATTCGGCAGCTTCTTGGTACTGGATCACTCTCGTTCTTTGGCCAGCAGTTACTTACCATTCCCGGACTCGTCGAAGAACCGGCAATTATCTTCCTCTTTCCGATGGGCGCGTTCTTCGTAGTCGGTCTTCTCCTTGCGCTGTTCAAATGGTTGGAGGCGAAAAAATAATGCGTGAATTAGTGGTGATCTTCTTCGGTATGGCGCTGGTAAATAACTTTGTTTTGGTACGGTTCCTCGGCCTGTGCCCGTTCTTTGGGGTCTCTACCAAGCTGACTAATGCGCTCAGCATGGGCGTTGCCGTGCTGCTGGTTATGCTGGTCGCCTCTGCTGTAACCTGGCCGATCTATCATCTCCTGCTCGTCCCTTACCAAGTAGAGTTTATGGAGACCGTGATCTTCATCTTGGTGATCGCTGTACTGGTACAGATCATCGAAATAACGATCCGCCGTACTAACCTCACCCTGTACAGAGCATTTGGGATCTATCTACCGCTTATCACAACCAACTGCGCCGTACTCGGGCTGGCATTCATCAATATTCGTCATGAGTATACTTTCTTTGAATCGATCTTCGCCTCTCTCGGAGCCGGCATTGGATTTACACTTGTCCTTATTATCATGTCAGGCCTGCGCGAGCGGCTGGAGATAACTGACCTGCCGCACGCTTTTACTGGAACACCGATTGCTTTCATCATTGCGATGTTCTTAGGATTAGCCTTTTTGGCGTTTGCCGGGATGATCGGATGAGTAGCCAACCGATTATTACGATTCTTTTTTTAACGCTCGTCGGTTTTGTCGCAGGAGTAGCAATCCTCGTGGTCAGTAAAGTTCTTCCGAAGGAGGACCCGTCGTTTGAAGAAGCGGCAAGGATCAAAGATCTTCTTCCAGGAGGAGAATGCGGCTCCTGCGGTTATCCCGGCTGTTTTGCCTACGCGCAAGCAGTGGCCAAAGACAAGCAGCTACCAGCGCGAGCTCCCTGTCGACCGCTGATCCAGGACAAAGAAGGTCTACGCCAATTTGAAGCACACTTGGGATTATCGATCGATACGGCGCAATTGGCGAGGAGAGCGCTCGTCCACTGTAGTGGTAACTCTCCGAACCTCGCTACGTACAATGGCATAAACTCCTGTCGTGCCGCGGTGCAACTTGCCTCGGGGTTCAGGGAATGTCCGTATGCTTGTCTCGGACTCGCTGATTGTGTACGTATCTGTCCAGTCAATGCAATTACGATTGATTTTGAGCAACGGGTAGCAAGAGTAGACTGGGAAAAGTGTATCGGATGTGGGCTCTGTGCCCCAGCTTGCCCGCAGAATCTCATCGATCTTGTTCCTAAGGCAATGCCGCAGTATCTGGGGTGCAACTATCAGGCGGCAAAAGAGATCCCCGGCAGGAAGCGGTGCGCAGTTGGGTGTATACATTGCCGGATCTGCGTCAAAGTCTCGCCAGACGGCGAAGTGGGTTGGAATGAAAAGAAGGATTTACCCTCTTTTGATCCGCAGCGATCTCTTTTTGCAGCAGCAGCAATTGCCAAGTGCCCCCGTAAGATCATTCTAAAAACCGCAGCTGCTAAGCAATCAGAATAAACAACAAACGACCAGTTAAGCTCCAATCTATATTAAAGCTGAAGAATTAAAGAGACTTCAGGCAGATATAGACGAAGTTGAAAGAATCCTCAAGGCACTAATAAAATCCTTAGAAAATAAACACTTGAACCCTTGCCTCGTACTTGATACGGGGCTTGAATCCTTTTTACTAACTAAATTGGAGAATAACTTAAAAAGATAATGAATCCCACAAACTTAACAAAGCTAATTTAGCGGATTTGCATTCATAACAATGGGTTTGTATGATTTTGTCAGATAACTGGATTATGTATAGTGGAAAGATATATGAATACTGATATCGAACAAAAATTACATCGTCATTTTTTACGTGAACTGAGACGAAATCACAACTTAGAAGAATTAGCACATACGATTCTTACCCAGATGATCGCTATTGTACCTGGCGCTCAATGTGGAGCTTGCCTCATCTTAGACGATGGAGAAAGAGTCTTCGCATTTCGGGCTGCGATCGGTTGGGATATGGCAAAACTCTCCCACACAAAGATACCTCAGGATTGGATTTTGCAGCAGACTCTCTATTGTGACGAACCAACGATCATCCGTGATCCCTTTCAGTCAGGTAGCCAGGTAGCTATTTGGGTAACGGAATTCAGATCTGTGAAAGCTATTCTCGCTCTTCCCATTATCTGTGCCGGGAAGACGATCGCGTATATCACTCTCGGCAACGATGAGGACGCAGATGCTTTCTCTTCCGCTGATCTTATACGATTGCGGGAAATAGACGAGGGAATCACCCTTGCTCTTTGGGCGGTCTGGGAGCGGGACAGACTCGCAGAGAGCGCGGCCAAATACCGCAGTCTGCTGGAATCACTCACTGCGGCAGTGTTAAGTATCGATGAAGAAGGCAGAATCTCCTTTTGGAGCAAGGGAGCAGAGAAACTCTTCGGCTACACCGCAGAGGAGATCGAGGGAAAACCGGTAGCTCTCGTGGAATCACGTGATGAGCTACGAGGAATCTTCACCGATCTCTCCGCAGCAGTAGAAAAAAGCGAGCAGCACAGCAGAGGAGAAGGAGTGCGTAAAGATGGAACACGATTCCCGATTCAATGGTCATGTTCAATTGGCGAACAAGGAGGGCGGCCGGTCTTGGTGGCGATGGGCCGTGATCTTACTGGTCAAGTACAGGTTGAACAGACATTACTTGCAAGCGAAGAGAGGTTCAAGATCTTTTTCAAGCGGCTGGCCGATGCAGTCTTCATCACCGCACTCGGTGGTGAAATCTTAGAAGCGAATACTGCTGCCTCTCAACAGACTGGTTATTCGTACGCCGAGCTCATCGGGATGAATATCATGACCGAGATTGCTGCTGAGGAACCGGCGGTTACATATGAGAAAGTGCAGCACAAGCTTATCCGTGGCGAGACCGTTTTCTTTGAGGAAAAGAAGCGGCGAAAAGACGGGACGATCTATTATACCGACTGCGCAGTGACTCCGATCGAATACAAGGGAGAGCTGGCGACCCTGTCAGTTAACCGTGATATCACCGAGCACAAGGAAACTGAAACTAAACTGGAGCATATCTATCAACTGGCATGTGAACTCTCCCAGGCGACCGAGCGGCAACAGGTTTGTGACCTGGCGATCCAGTGCGGATGCGACTTTCTCCGAGCTGACTTTTGTTCAGTCTATTTGCTCGACACCGACAATAAGACGCTCTCTTTAGTAGCAGAGCATGGCTTTGCAGGGTATAGAGGGTTTACCTATGATCTGACAACTGATAAAGCACTGGTGGTGACAGTGGCAAATTCCGGTGAAAGTATCTATGTTGCTGATGTAACATCTGAACCGCGCTATGATCTTTGGGCGGCAGAAGTAAAATCAGGTCTGTATATTCCGATCAAAGTAACTGGCAAAATATTGGGTGTCTATGAGGTCGAATCGACTGTGCTCGATAATTTTACTTCTGCTGATATACGCTTATTCACTGCGCTTGCCGCTCAGATAGCTATCGCGATCCAATCGATAGAAAAGCGGGAAAAAGTCGAAGAATCCGAAGCTGCGTATCATCAGTTGAATATACAACTCGAAGGTCTCCATAAAGTCGTGGGTCAACTTATGGGATGTCATACGCGTGAGGAAGTATACAAAACGGTAATTGCAGCGGCAGAGAGCATTTTGAAGTTTTCCATTTGTACTATCGATATAGCTAATGGGGATTACCTTGTTCCTCAGATGACCTCACAGGGAATGCCGGAAGGAGCGAGTATAGGCTTTCCCATTACCAATGGTCTGGGAGGAAAGACCTATCAGACGAAGCAGACATATCTCTTTGGCGACATCAAGGAAATTCCAGAAGCCAAACCGACCAGAACAGAATTTCGTTCTGGAATCAGCACTCCGGTCGGTGATGTTGGAGTTTTCCAGGTAGTCTCCACCGAATATAACGCTTTTACTGACAAGGATGTACGTCTGACCGAGCTGTTAGCCAACCATGCGGCCGCGGCGTTGCAACGGATTCAGTTGGAAGAGGAACTACGCGAACAGGCGATCCGCGATCCATTGACCGGACTTTATAACCGGCGTTATCTGGATGATGTTTTAGAAAAAGAGATAAGCCGAGCCAGACGGTACAATCGCGATTTCGCGCTCGTCATGATCGATCTGGATAACTTTAAGGAGGTCAACGATTATTATGGTCACCAACGCGGTGATCAGGTCTTAAAAGAGATAGCAGCATTGATCCAAGCTGATCTGCGCGAGTCTGATTATCTATTCCGCTATGGCGGAGACGAATTTCTGCTCGTTTTGCCAGAGACGAATGGGAAGGCACAGCAAGTGATAGATCGAATACGCAGGGCAGTAACAGAGTGGAAGAAAGAGGCCGGTTTAGAGAGAGCACAGCTCGGACTTACAATTGGACTGGCTGTGCGTTACCCCGGAGATGAAAAGTCGTGTGACGATCTTCTCCGCGAAGCAGATGCGATGCTCTATCGCCATAAAAAGACCAAAAATTTGTTGGATTCGTAGGAAAACCGGTATTGAGTTAAGAAGGTTTACGGTCAAGAAAGAGTTCACGGTTCACGGTTGAAAATTCACGGTCAAAGTTTTGGCTCTTGCTTAATGAACTCTACGAACCCAATCGACCCTATCAATGAGATTGCCACGAGTGCTACGAACTCTCGCAATGACAAGAAAAAGAAGATACACCGTACCTCTTCCGTCATTGCGATACGCCGTCACCTGTTATGTTTCACCAGATTATGGTATAATAGTTGATATTATGAAATACCACTCAACCGCGAAAACAAATATCCATCTTCGATAACTATTTCGAGATAGAGTATACGTGATTTGGCCAGAAAGTTCAAGATTAACCCGAAAAGAGTTGCCAAATGGAAGAATCGAGAATCACCTTAAGGACCGTTCCAAGTGCCCGTTGACAGTTTACCACTCTCTGACCAAAGAGCTAAAAGAGGATTATTCCTCTTGTCAGAAAAGACCTCAAATCTTCCCGCGTGATATTGTTAATCTGCTTATATTCCCCAATTCAATCGCTCCAGGTGTACCTTAAACCTTGGTTTAAGTATCGCCTCAACCAGCTACCTTAGGGAATTACACGGGACAGGTAAGTTTGATCAGTATCTGCCCGGCTTTGTCCATGCCGACACGATGTACTTGCCAAAACTATCTGGTTACTCCAAACGAAGATACATCTACACCGTTTCTTCCCTTATCCGATACACCGGGTGCTAACTGATAACGGAACTTAAATTTACCTACAGCGGTATGGACCAAGATAAGAGACCACGGTACAAGAGTGGGATAGAGAAGCTCCATCCTTAAAACCAAACTAAAATCAATCAACAACTTGACACCATATAAGATTTTCCCGCCGGCCGGAAAGGAGGTACCTCTGTACCACTAACTGGGGAAACTTAACACAAAAAATAATTAAATTCATCTCGCTGCCCTACTTGCAGCTCTCTTACGGAACAAGGTGTCAGGTCTTAACATTTGATATTTCCAAGCCCGCAAAGATAGCCCTTCTCTTTCAGGTAACCCTTTATCTTATTGGACAACTCCTCTGCCTCCTTTTTAAACTCGACAAAATCCTCTTTAGTAAAGATATATGAAGGATTGTAGTCAGCCTCTTCCCTGTACTTCATAAGTCGAGAGAAGATATGGGAATCGGCTGGTTCGAAGGCGCCTTCTTTTACGAAATGGAAACCGAAAAACCTGAGTGCCCCTTCGTGGCTTTTGGGTTCAAGCCCTTTTGTCAGAAGCAATGCCCTGATGTCGTGAAGAAGGGAATAATATAGCCTTGAAATGGCATCGTTTAAAAACCCATTATTAAACAGAAGGCTAGCGGCACCCATCGCCTTAACTGCTCTTTCCATCTCTTCACGAATATTCTCCCTTTTATTTTCCTCTATCATAGCGGTATGCCTTCTCTCTCAATATCAAGGGCTATTCTTCTCTCCCTCTTTTTGAGGAATTCAAAGTCCTCCTTTGAAAGCACGAGCGTCGAAAGGGGTGTAAGATAGGTTATCTCTATATCGGCAACCATATTAAGAATCTGATTCTTAAGTTCCCTTGTCAGACCCTGGACAATGATCGCGATATCAATGTCGGATTCAATAGCGTAATCTCCCCTTGCCTTTGACCCGTAGAGAATTAACGCTACCCGCTCACCTAAAAATCCCTTTAGAACAGCTTTTAGTTCTATTAACACTCTATCTTCCCTGTCAACTGTGTGTTTTGTGAATTCATTCATCTCTGCCACCTTAAGACTGCCCTTGAGAGAATATGGTATCAGGTCTCAACATTTGACATTTCAAGGCGCTTCCTGATTCGCTCAACAATCTTCGGAAGCCCTTTATCCTCAGAGATCTGTACTTTGAATTTTCGACTTGATTGACTCACTGCCGATCTCAACCAGTGGTTTGGACTTGATCGCGGTTTCCTCAGATAACCGGATGCCCATGCTGCCAGCGAGAATGATTGTTTGCATTGCCGAATTTACCTCTTAGATCGCCTTGATAATCCCCGTGTAATAATTTCCTATATTTCACGGGGTAAAGCCTTTTTCCTATCTTCTTATTCGCTAATCTCAGCTGCCCTCTTAGCCGTTTCCTTTACTTCCTGGGCTGCTGATTTATCCATCACCAAGAGAGCCTCTTTCGTATCAACAATCACGATATTCTCCAATCCGATCGTTGCAATCAACCGCTGATTATCTGAGGAGATGATGATGGAACGGTCTGTGTTTGCTCCTAAATGTCTGGCCTGGACAATATTACCATCTTTATCTTTAGCAAAGATCGCATCTACGGCCGACCAATCACCGACATCGCTCCAGCCAATATCAGTTGGGATTATTACGCCATGCGAAGATCGCTCCATCACACCATAATCGATGGAGATGGCCTCCTGTTCCCGATACACCTTCGTTATTACCCTATCCAAATCAGTTCTCCCAAGATGCCCCTTGATCTCCAATAGGCCAGCATATAGCTTGGACATATAGTGTGCAATCTCGGCCAAAATAGTATCCATCCGCCAGACGAACATCCCGCTGTTCCAGTAATAGCCTCCCTCGCATAGAAACCGTTCTGCGGTCTTCTCATTCGGCTTCTCGGTGAATTCTTCGACGTGGTAAATCTCGATGCCGTCATGCTTAGCGAAAGGCTTCCCCCGGCGAATGTAACCATAGCCGGTAGCAGGGTGATCAGGGTTTATCCCCAGAGTTACGAGATGAGTTCCGGCTGAGGCTACCTCAATCGCCCTCTTTAGGATCTTCAAGAACTCCTCTGTCCTCTTTATCACATGATCAGCAGGCAGAACGACCATCACCCCGTGCGGATCTTTTGCTTTCAGCATGATCGCTGCCAAGCCGATGCAAGGAGCGGTATTGCGGCCTATGGGTTCTATAATGATGTTCTGTTGAGGGATATCGAGCTGCGCGAGGACCAAATCCGTAAATTCCTTGGGAATGACTATGTAAATATCCTCTTCGGGAATCAGCGGACTTATCCTAGCAACGGTTTCCTGGAGCATTGTTTGCCGACCTCCAAGTTTTAAGAACTGCTTCGGCTTCTCCGGAGTGCTCAGCGGCCACAATCGCTCGCCCCTACCACCGGCCATGATTACTGCAAATGGCATTCTCAAACCTCCTGTTTAATTCTATTCTCAATCCCTAATTGGGTCACATCTTTATATATCATTGAAAGCCCTGAAAACCCTTTCTTGCAGCTTTTGTCTTCCTTTATGCAGCGTTCGATTCGCTTTATGGCTCCAGAGATACTGGTGTATCCAATCGCCAATTCTCTTCCTTGCTAATTAGCACCCACTGCTTGGTCCCCAGTGATAAATGCAGTCGTTGGTTCGAAACTTGTGTAGGAACGTCGAAAGAAATGTCGAAATCCCAAATAAAGCTCGAGAATTCCCACCGTTTGTTTTCTTAAGATCGACGGCTGCGCCCTTTCACCTCACTTTCCATGCGTCTTAGCAGGGATCTATGCCATCCCTCGCCCACGGGGACTCCTTAACTTCTCTCATATCCACAAGGTCAATACTTTCCCCAGTAGTAAAGAATATCTCCCCTAGAACCTTAAAGAACTGGGCAGGTGGGATTCCTTCACAAGCCAGGTCGATGTCAGAATGTTTGCTATCTGTCCCTTTTGCCATGGATCCAAACAGAACGATTCGCTTTGCCCCGTGTTCCTTTAAGATATCAATCGCAGCCCGTAGCCTACGTTCTTTATCCATTCCTCAACTCACCTCCGCCCTCTATATTGTAGAATTTACCTTGCTCCAGGAATTGCTGGAGAGCTGGCAGTAGAGGATCAAGATGGTGCTAAGCCGAGTGCCGGAGCTGAGAGGTGATCGCGCCGCCGATCAGCTAATCATTGAAAGGGCCAGGCATCTTAGATAGCAACAGAACCAGCCTATATTTCCCTCTTCGGTAAATCCGCCCTTGGGAAGTAAACCAGCGAGACCTTCCCCAGTTTGAAAAATTCATGGTCTCCTCTTGAGGTTATCCAGGGAGTATTCCATTTCTTCTGGGTCGTTCCAGAAATCGAATGCCCCTGAACTCAGTGAGAAATTACCCCATAAGTGGCCTCTCTTGCCACGGGACTCCCTTTGCTTTCGCATGAAGACGACGAAATCATACATCTCCTCTATGAGATCCTCTGGAAGTCTCTCTAACTCTCTAACGAGTTGCGCTTTGGTTCTCATGGTGCGCCTTCTCCTCATTTCTCAATTGGCTCTAAAGGGGCTTCTTGAACTTAAGTGCACTCCTATACAAAGTCTACAGCATAGATACTCTTTTCGTCAAGTTGTTCACTCTACCGTCACTCAGGCTTTCTCGCGTCTTCGTTCTTTCTCCAAACCCTCCATTACCTTACCGCCGGATAGCGCTCTTGTTCCCAATAGGCGAAGGGCTACGCTTCTTCCCCTCATTTTCAGCTGAGTTTAGGTTCAATCATAGCGACCAAGATATCTTTCCGCTCATTGCTAAGTTGTTAGTTAAATCAGTACCAGATCGTTAGGTATTACTTTTTTAAACCCGTGCAATTGACTCTCTGACACATTGTGAGATATAATTTTGATGCAAGGAAGGTGAGTGCACATGGATCTAGGTCTTGCCGGAAAGGTGGCGATCATCGGTGGAGGGAGCCGTGGGTTGGGGAAGGCGTGCGCGTTGCGTCTTGCCCAGGAGGGGGTTAACGTAGCAATTTATGCGCGGGATAGAGATGCAATCGAGGCGGCAGCAAAGGAGATTCGCGCTGCACACGGGGTTCAGGTTCTCCCGATCGCGGCCGATCAGAGCAATCCAGCAGAGATAGAGCGGTTGGTAACAATGACTCAGAAGAGGTTTGGCAGGATCGATATCGCATTTAATAACACGGGTGGACCTCCGCCAGGCATCTTCAGTGATCACGATGACGAGGCGTGGGAAGAGGCGTTTCAGGGGCTCTTGATGTCGGTCGTGCGAATCTGCCGAGCGGTCATTCCGATCATGCGCGCTCAGGGCGGAGGGAGGATTATCAATAACACGTCGTTCACCGTAAAGGAGCCTGCTGATCGGCTTATCCTGTCAAACGTCTTCCGCGTTGGAGTCATTGCGTTAGCAAAGACCCTCTCCCGCGAGTTAGCTAGTGATAACATCTTGATCAATAACGTCTGTCCTGGATCATTTGACACTGAGCGGATGCGGCATCTACTGGAACAACAAGCCGCAGCCACCAACAGACCGTTTGATGTTATAAAGGCCGCATGGGTTGAGAAGATCCCGATCGGCCGGTTACAACGCCCTGAGGAACTTGCTGATCTCGTTGTTTTCCTCGCCTCAGAGCGGGCGAGTGGGATCACTGGGACGACGATTCCAGTCGATGGTGGGATGCTGCACGGGCTCTTCTAACGGTTACTCTCTCTGCCACATACCAACAAGCAGCAGGCATCGGCCTAACCTCTATATCTCAATGGAAATAAAACTCTGGCCGGCGGTCAGCGAAAAGATCATTATTTAGAGTCAACATCTTATTGCGCGCCAGAGCCGGGTCGATCTCTACGACTTGAACATCTTCGATATCGTTGGCTGAACTGACAAGGAGATCTCCGCACGGAGAGATGATCTGGCTTTCACCGGTAAAGTGAAGTCTCTTCTCAGTCCGTGCTTCTGTTCCGATTCGATTGGCGGTTACTGTGAAGACTCTATTCTCCATTGCCCTTACCTTCATTGTTAGCTGCCCATAGCCGGGAATCACAAGATTGGCTGGATGAGCAATGATCTCTGCTCCGCGGATCGCTAATGTCCGCGCTGCTTCCGGAAAGAGGTGGTCAAAGCAGATCATAATTCCGATTTTGACAAAACTCTTTCCTAAAGAATCAGTCACGGGAATAGAGCTCACTGGAAAGGGTGTGTTTCCAGGTGAAAACCATTCTTTCTCTTCCGCAAAGAGGTGTAGCTTGCGATAATGGGAGAGAAGTCCGGCTGGCCCGACGAGTATTGCAGCATTATATTCATAACCACCTTTCTTCTCCGCAATACCGGCGACGATATGAGAATTCTGTTGCTGTGCGAGTCTAATCAATTGCTGCGTTGTGGGACCGTCAGGGATCGTTTCGGCTAATTCTTTCACCTCGGCACGGGAGACAAATTGATAGCCAGATACGAATAATTCCGGTAAGACCCATAGATCCACTTTTTCGTGTATGCTCATTAATGCCTGTACCCGGCATAGATTCCTTTCTACTTCACCGAAGCGTGGTGCTGTCTGCACATATCCCACTCTCATCGCTCTCTCCGAATGTAAGATCAAGGTTTGTCTCTAATTTCCGCTGCTGTCTTTGCTTGTAATTCATCGATGGTAACACCAGGGCGCAGCTCTTTCAGCAGCAGGCCAGCAGGAGTAACTTCAAGTACCCCTAAGTCAGAGACGATCAGATCAACGATCTGTCCACCTGTAAGTGGCAAGCTGCATCTTTCTACTATCTTCGGCCGGCCGTCTTTGGTCGTATGTTCTGTTGCTACGATCACCCGTTTTGCTCCGGAAACGAGGTCCATTGCTCCTCCCATTCCTGGACCGCTCCTTCCCGGGATGGCCCAGTTGGCTAAATTACCTTGCGCATCGACTTCCAGTGCGCCGAGAACAGCAATATCGAGGTGGCCACCGCGGATGATCCCAAACGCAACTGTGCTGTCGAAGAACGCTCCGCCAGGCAGAATAGTGACAGGTTGACCGCCGGCATTGATGATATCAGGATCTTCTTCTCCTACTTGCGGCGATGGTCCGATGCCGACAAATCCGTTCTCGGAATGGAAAATAACCGTTATCTCCGGCGGGACGAAGTTCGCCACCATTGTCGGTATGCCTATTCCCAGATTTACAACATCACCGTCTTTCAGTTCCTGTGCCACCCGGCGGGCGATGTACTCCCGTCTGGCTCGATTATCATTTTTCATCATTCCTCCTTTTCGTCGGGACGATATTGCAAAAATTTAACTACAGAGAATGAGTTGAAGTTCACGGTTCGGAAAGAGTTCGTAGTTCGTTGCTAATCCCTTAATCCCCTACTTACTTAATCCCTCCCTCAATTCCTGTTGTCTGGACAATAATATCGACGAAGATTGCGGGAGTCATTACCTGATCAGGGTTGATTTCACCTACAGGGACTAGTTCCGCTACTTCGGCAATCACCAGATCAGCAGCAGTGGCCATCAATGGATTGAAGTTCCGTGCTGCTCCGTGATAGACAAGATTCCCTGCATGATCGCCACGAGCCGCTTTGATCAGTGCAACATCGGCTTTTAGTGGTTTTTCGAGTAGGAAGCTATTCCCATCGACTTCAATCGTTCTCTTGCCTTTCTCAATTGCGGTTCCCAGGCCGGCAGTGACGAGAATACCCCCTAAACCCATCCCAGCCGCTCTTATCCGTTCAGCGAGTGTCCCCTGCGGGATGAACTCAACTTCGATTTCACCGGCTGCGGCACGTGCTTCTATCTCCAGGTTCGTCCCGCTATGAGATAATATCGCCCGCTTGACCAAACCAGCAGAGATCAATCTACCAACCCCATTGTGCGGGTAATCAGCGGCGCAACAGATAATTGTCAACTCATTTATCATCTGTTTAGCGAGTACAGCGAGCAATTGTTGCGGTGCTCCTACGCCGAGAAATCCGCCGATCATCACGGTTGACCCTCGTTTCACTCGGTTTACCGCGTCAACCGCGGTCATTACTTTTTCCATCTTCTCTCCTTAACATCCGCCCTTTGTCGGCAAGCCGAGAATAGCGCGTGCTTCTGTTGGGGTAGCGATATCTCTTCCCAACTCTCTTGCTATTCGCACTATCCGTTTTACCAACTGGGCGTTACTCTCTGCCAGTACGCCTTTGGTGTAGTAGATATTATCTTCGAATCCGACTCGCACATGGCCTCCGAGAATGATTGCCGCAACGGCGAGCGGTAGTTCGTGACGTCCGATACCAGCAACCTGCCATGTTGCATTGGGAGGAATCGTTTCTTTCATGTGAAGAAGGTTCTTTACTGTTGCGGCGCATCCACCAGGGACTCCCAGCACAAAATCAAAGTGAATCGGCTCACTGAGCAGTCCTTTTCGTACCAGCGACATCGCAGTGGGAATCATCCCGAGATCGAATATCTCTACTTCCGGTTTTATTCCCAAGTCTTTCATTTTCGCAGCGAACTCTTCGATGACACTGCGCGGATTGAGAAAGACACCATCACCGAAATTGACTGTTCCAGTGGTGAGCGTTGCCATCTCCGGCCGCAGTACGAGCGGAGCACTCCGCTCTTGCGGCGACATTCCCACTCCTCCGCCGGTCGATAGTTGAATAATAAGGTCGCACTGCGTGCTGATCAACTCAATAATGCGGCGATAGATTTCGATATCCTGCGTTGCTGCTCCATCTTCATCGCGTCCATGCAGGTGGACAATCGATGCTCCAGCCTGATATGCATCATAGGCTGCCTGCGCGATCTCCTCCGGAGTAATCGGCAGATGCGGATTATCCGCTTTTGTCGTTTCAGCTCCGGTAAGAGCTGCTGTTATGATTAGCTTGTTTGATGGATTCATTTTTTATTGCGGCTAGCGCGTCGGCGATCGCTGCTGTGGCTTGTTTTAAGTCTTCGTCAGTATGCCGATAAGCGATATATCCATGATGATATGGTTGTAAAAAGAGACCCCGACGGATAAGTTCGGTGTAAAACTGATTTCTCAGCTCTTTGTAATGCTGTTCTTTATCTTTGATAAAGGTAATAAATGGCATCAAGGGAGCGCCGGAAAATTCGCACGGAATACCGCTTGCAGATACTATCTCTTCTACTGCGACGCAAAACTTACTCCCTTTCTCCCGCACCTTGGTAAGAATCTTATCGCGCTCCATTATCTCGATCGTCTTGAGCGCTGCAATTTGGCCGAGACTATTAGGAAAGAAGGTCGAACTGATAAAGACTTTATCGCGCGCAACGTCCATAATTTCGGCTTTGCCGACCACTGCGCTGATCGGATAGCCATTGCCCATCGCTTTGCCGAATAACGATAGATCAGGGATGACGTTGTAAAGCTCTTGCGCTCCGCCGAGGCTAACTCGGAATCCGCTGCGAATCTCATCGAAGATCAGCACCGCGCCGTATCTCTCGGCAATCTCTTTCACTCCTTCTAAAAAGCCGTCTTTCGGCTCCTCTACCTTGGCTGATAATGGATGCCCGATCGGTGTAATGATTATTGCTGCTGTTTCACTTCCATGCTGACTCATTATCGCTTCCAATGAAGTTAAATCATTGTAATGGAACTCGTAGACATCTTCGTAAAGCTTCTGCGGAATCCCGGCTTTGACCTCGACGCACCAATCATGCCATCCATGGTAGCCACAGCGCGCTACTTTGCTGCGCGAGGTATATGCGCGGGCAATGCGGATCGCTGCTGTAGCAGCGTCAGAACCAGTCTTAACAAAGAGAGACTGCTCGGCGCAGGGGATCAATTCGCGCATCTTCTTTGCCAGTGCATTCTGTGTCCGCTGGGTAAGGGAGAAGCAGAATCCCTTGTTGCGGATCTGCTCAATAACCGCCTCATCGATCTCTTCCTCGCGATGGCCGATGATGATCGGGCCATAGGCACAGAGCATATCAATATATTCGTTTCCATCCACATCGATCACTCGGCCGCCCTTTCCTGATTCAAAGAAAATCGGATATTCACCGGGCACAAAGTTATACGGCCGTCTTATCCCCAGCACTCCACCGGGTATAAGCTGGCATGCCTCTTTATACAGCCTATCTGACTTTGTTAATTTCAATTTACGGGCCATCTCTCCTCCTAAAGTTATGACGTTGACTGGTTAGCCTCGGAATCGTTAGCGGCAATTCGTTTTGCTACTTCTACAGCAGCGAATGATCCTACATCTGCCGGGAGTGTCCCTGGACCGAACCCGGCATCGTACCCCAATTCGACTGCCAGTTTATGCGAAATGCGCGGGCCGCCGACGATCAAGACTACTTTATCTCTTATCTCTTCCGCCTCCAGCAGATCAGCGAGTTCCGTTAAATTATCGATATGGATATTCTTCTGGGTCACGATCTGTGAGACCAAGATCACGTCAGCATTCAGCTCAATCGCTTTTGCTACCAGCTCTTCATTTGGAACCTGGCTGCCCATATTGTAGACTTCAAACCACGGATAGCGTTCCAAGCCATATTCGCCGGCATACCCTTTCATGTTTAATATCGCATCGATCCCAACAGTATGCGCATCGCTGCCAGTACACGCTCCGACAGCGATTATCTTACGGCCGATCTTCTCCTCAATATAGGCATTGATTTGGTAGTAATCCATCCGCTCAACTTGCGCTTCTACCACCTTGATTGTGGAGAGATCGATTGTATGTTGACAACGGCCATAGATAATGAAAAAAGTGAACCGGGGATCGAGCTCCTGCATAAATACCACTCCTACATCCTCCAGTCCCATCTTCCCGGCTAATTGGATCGCCGCTTGTTTAGCCAACTCTCCCTTGGTAACAGGAAGAGTGAAACTCAGTTGCATCCAGCCGTCATTGAGTGTATCACCATACGCCATGATCTTCTTGAGCTGTGAGTCCTGCGGCGCAAGTTTTGCAGCGCATCTGCTCTCTTTGATCACTTCTCGCTTCTTCTTCATTCTACCTTCGGCGGCTTGTGCGTTGATTCTTGCATCATGGTTCATCATCGATCCTCCTCAGAGGAGACCATAAATAGTGAGAAGAACGGATTGAAATAATCCTTGCTCTTTTCCACCACACCAACTCTTCCTCGTCCGCCGTCATAGCGCCGTTTGATATCAGCAAAGGTACCTTCTTCTATCGCCTTGGTCAGTCCGATCTTCTCTATCTTCTCTAATAGATCGACTGCCTGTTGCAGCACTCTTTGTGCCCGCTGCTCTATCTTCCCTCCGGGGCGGTAATAGATTTCGTTGCGCAGATGACGGGCGTTGTTGAATACATATTTGGCACTGTCGATCGCTAACCATCGGTCATGCATGAATGGAGTATGGATCGCCTCAACTGGCACACCGAGAAGTTGAATTCCCTGCCCTGTCAACACTCCGACGAAGTTGAACATATGATTCATCAAATATCCTTTGAAGATATTCCCAGTCATATACTTTGTTGGCGGCATATATTTGAGCGGCGCATCAGGGAATATCTGTCTGGTCATCTCAGCCTGAGCGATCTCATAGAGGAGCCCGTCTTCCAGATCAGGATTCAGTTCAAAGGCATGCCCCAATCCAAGTTGTTCGCTGTGCAGACCGGCACTTAGCGCCAACTGCTCATTGATCAGATCAGAGGCGAGTACAGTATGAGCAGCCTCATAGGCATCAGCAGTCGTAAGGTAGTTATCCTCGCCGGTGTTGATAATAATCCCGGCAAATCCATTGATCATGCGCGAAAAGTGCTGATCGATAAAGGTGCGCTGCATATTGATATCACGAAACAAGATTCCGTACATTGCATCATTTAGCATCATATCAAGCCGCTCCATTGCGCCCATTGCTGCAATCTCCGGCATGCACAGACCAGAGCAATAATTGACCAGCCGAATATATCTTTTGATCTCTTCTCCTACTTCATCGAGCGCAGCCCGCATAATGCGGAAGTTCTCTTGTGTGGCATAGGTACCACCGTATCCTTCGGTGGTCGCCCCATAGGGGACGTAGTCGAGTAAACTCTGCGCCGTACTGCGAATTACCGCGATGATATCAGCCCCTTGTCGTGCTGCTGCCTTTGCTTGCGTGACATCTTCATAGATATTGCCAGTGGCAACGATTAGGTAGAGGAGCGGCCATTCTCCTTCACCGAGACGAGCGATCAGCGCGGTGCGTTCTTGACGTCTCGCTGCTATCTTAGTAGCAGCATGTCGAGCAAGATCAGTGGCGATCTCCTCTCCCTGACTCAACGCTGCACGTGGTTCTTTTCCCAGCTTAAGTTTTCCGACTGTGATCTGTTCAGCGACCTGTTGCGGTGATAGACTATAAGCGGCGATTGCCGCCCCGATCCAGATCGCTGCTCCACGCGCAAGGTCGCAGTGCTGGTGAATATGTTCCACCACCACATTGGGAAGCGGTACTCCGTCTTCATTCACCCCATCTATTCCAAATAATCGTGCTACTGTCCGCTCCACCGCTGTTGTAGTGTATTTCTCTGTCTCTCTTTGTACCTGTGCTGCAATCTGCTTGGCAGCATGCCGTGCCCGCGCAATCACCCGGGGGTCAAGATTAAGTTTACCAGTCATTTCTTCGTAACTACTCATCTGATCCTCGCTTTAAATTCAACACCGGTACCGGTGATACTTCTTTTACTGCCGCTAAAAATTTTGCTGCCGGAAACCCTCTCCCCCAAGGCGACCACGGATTAATCGTAACAGCGAGCAGAGTCGCTCGGCGTAAAACCTCTATCGATCCCCCCGCTCTCTTAAGCGCTCTCGCTGTCAGCGGAGTAATAAAAATATGAGTCATATCAGTGGCGATGATCCTGGGAGCACTGGTTTTACTGGTCAATGCTTTCACTAGTCTATCAGTTACTGCTCCACCTGTTACGAGTATATCTCCCTTATTTCCGCTCATCTGTAACGCAATTTCATCGCTGCGCATAAGTAATGTCGGGATATCGATTATCACCTCTTTGCCATCTCTTTTCAAGATCGCCACCTGTTTCTGTTGCACTATTTGCATCGCCCGCGCGCTGATCGCTGGAGATGGAGAAGGAAGCCCAAATAGACTGATAAGGTGTGCTGTCTGCTGCACAACTTTTGTTAGCGAAGAGGAGAAAGCAGCTCCAGTAGCAAGGATCGTCCCTTGTGCCAAACTCGGCGCACAGGAAAAGATACGGTTCGTCGAACCATCGAGTAAGACAAGATCTACTCCGGCTGCCTGTAAGATCCGGACAACTACTTTATTATCTCGTCGTGTATCCGCACCAGCCACCTCGACTTCTCCCGCAGTGAGTGTCTTGCATAACATGAGGTTTCCCATCGCTGTACGGAGCGGAAGTTCACGCAATACCTGGTGCGTGCAACAACGGGTAAGTGCCTCTTCTGCTGTTGCAAAGAGAGTCTCTTTCGGAACCCAAATAAGAGGTTTTTGCAATCCGGTTACCAGGTCAACCCTTTCACCATCGCGACCGACCGAAGTTATTCCCAACTTTATGTGATCGGCAGCAGCAGCATTGATGATCGCATTGAGAGTCGTTGTTTTACCGGTATTCTTTGCCACACCGATAATCGCAACGACACTGCATCGCCGGCGATAGATTAAATCCAATAGCATCTATTTATTTTCCTTAATGAAGAGTCTTTTTCCCAATCCGACTGTTGTGCTACTACATTGATTTATTTCTGGATGGATGTAGTGTACTCTAAAAGCGCCTTTTCCGCCAATTCCTCACAGAACTCAAGGTTTGGAAAGAGCGTATAGAGTGCCTTGCCCCCATAGAAATTCCGGTGAAGTAGGATTCACCTCGTGTAGTATCTGAATGACTATACGGGAGAAGCAGAACAAGTAGGATTTTCCGGGGTAGATGGCGTAGGGATAGAAAGGTTAAGAAGTTCACGGTTATACCAAAACCGCGATTATCCCGATCATTGCCGAGCATCCTTCTATCAACCAAAACCGGATAGTGATCGTTGGTTCAGGCCACTCATAAGACCGGAGTAGATAAGGATAATCAATCCCTTTTGCACGTTCAAAATGGTGATGAAAAGGACTGATTTTGAAGATTCTCTTTTTGGTGCACTTGTAATAAGAGACTTGGATAATCACGGATAATGTTTCGATAACTAATAGTCCGGCAATGAGGGGAAGGATTAAGGCTGTTCCAGTAGTGAGTGCCAATCCGCTGACAATACCGCCCAACGCAAAAGAACCGACATTACCGAGAAATAGTTTGGAGGGATAGAAGTTCAACCACAAAAAACCGAGGAGTATTCCGACAAGCGGGATGACTGTCATCTGGATAGCCGAGTGAGCAAAGAGGAACTGGTAGACAAGCAAGATAATTACTGTTGTGCCGGCAGCCAGTCCATCGAGACCATCAGTCAAGTTCATTCCATTGGTCGTTGCGAGACAGAGGCTCCAGACAAGGCAAAAGAGAAGAACGGCCGGAAGCGAGATATAGTTGGTGGAAAAAGGGATAGCGAGTGGAATGGCGCTGAGATGCTCGAAAAAGACAAGGAACAATATTCCCGCGATCACAGTTTGGAGGAGTATCTTATAGCGAGCGAGCAGGCCGAGCGCCTTGCCCCGTTTCAGGCTTAACAGGTCATCCAACAGGCCGATTGCTCCATATGCAATTCCAGTTATCCAGATAAAGATCCCTTCCCAGGTCAATGTAAAGAGTAGATGAATGATCAACATCGCAAGCGACCATACAATTAGAATCACTACCCCGCCCATTGTCGGAGTACCTGCTTTATCGGTATGAATATCCGGACCGTAATCGCGGATGTGTTGCCCGATCGCTGCCCGGCGCATCGAAACAGCAAAGCGACGGGCGGTAAAAAGAGTGAGGAGTCCAGTGATTATTGCGATAAATAGCGACGTTACAACCATCAGTTATTCTCCTTATTAGCAACGATCCTCGTGGTAATATGTGACTGATCACACGATACAGAGAATTCTCTTCCGACAAGTCTCTTTGCTTAGCATTTCAGTTCAGTTCACCGTCTGTTTCCAAAATCGTTTTTCGCCAGTGAGCAGCGCGGGTTTCATCTCGATCAGTAAGTATCTCTTTGACTATTTTATACAGTTGGTAAGTTGAGATAATGCAGAACCGTTGTACTTGACAGCCACGCAGAACATCAGGGGAAAACTGCGTCTCCCGGCGCTTGGGATCTTTCTCCCGCTCGGCATTAACGACAAGTATTCCCTTGTACCGGTGCGCAGACTCTACCAATGCGTCATCGACTTGCCGCCGAAGACGACGATAATCTTCGAGCCCCACCGGTGTGGATTCAGTTGCAACAATGACACCGATGGCATCCCCTTCAGCTGCTCGTAGAAGTAGATCCCAATCATCTTCATACTCTTCTGGCTGCGGAACCTCGAATCCTAATACGCGAAATGACTGGCGGACAGCGGAAAAGAGAGAGAAACGTCCTTTTGTGTAGAGGATCCGTTTGTAGATCAGAAACTGATCGAGTTGCTGCGCTACTTCCGCCTTTTTGGCGCTTAACTTATCGATCCGCTCGGTTAAGGAGGCAAGTTCATCCTGCAATCCGTCTTCTCCTGGAACAGGATATGCCGGCAGCCAATCCGGAGCAGGCGCAAAGAGCGGTCGTTCTGTTGCCTCCGCAATTGCAGCGAGAAGAACCTCTGATTCATGCCGAGAAGGAATACCATGAGTCGGTGGAATGAGAATCAATCTCCCTTCATCAAATGGGATCGAAAGTGCAATTATATCTCCTACCTTGTTTCTCGCTAAGACAGTGACGAATTCTTCTATCGAAGTTGACATCAGATCTTTAAAGACAGCCTGATAGACAAACTTATCGGCGAAAGTGCGGAGATAATCAGTGAATGAGTGATGCAATTTTTCTACAAATACATCTCGACCGCAACGGGGAAGAAAACGGACATTAGAAGGGAAGACAAAGTGTTGATTCCTCTTTGTCAATGAGATCGACGGAAAGATGCTGCCACGGTTGAGCCGCACCAACCTGCCGCTATTACTCATAACTTCCAGCGGCTCGCTGCGGGGCAGGAGACGACAGACAACGATGCCACCTGCTTTACGTAATAGATCATCTATCTCAAGCCGCCGTCGTTCGATAAGCCGGCTGATTACTTTTCCGAAGCCGCGATCATTTTCAACGTAAGTCCTGCGGACACCATCTTTTTCACACGGAACATCGTAAATCCACAGATTGCAAATGCCGCTGGGATCAATGAATAGCGCATCATATCCAGCAAACGAAGGTGCATCGGTAAAATTACTACTCTCAAATTCACTGTGTTCCAACTGCCAATCGACGGCCAGAAACTTACGTCCCATCTTCTTCCTCCCAATAGTGGGATCACGAAATCCTATTTGCAGTGATTGTATCCCGAAGAGGCGGTAATAATCAATCTTTAGCAGTAGAGATTAGAAGGGATTGGGGTGCGGCGCGTCTTCTTGTTCTTGTCATTGCGAGAGTTCGTAGAACTCGTGGCAATCTCGAATCAGGAGTCAGGAGCCAGAAGCCAGAAGCCAGAAACCAGAAACCTCTACGAACGGAATTGCTTCGCAGACCCGCAATGACAGACTCTGGCTCTAAACTACGAACTGTTTCGAAAGCGGGAACCCCGCCCTCTATAGTCTGATTTGAAGTACTTTTTTAATGAGGCAATACGCGTTTAATTGTGCAGGGTGACGGCTTACTTACTTTTTACTTGTTTGTCGTCACCCTGTGTTGTAGATTGAAACTTCTTAGCTCTTTAAGCTTTGGATATGTTCTTCTACGCCTTTAAGTTCCTGTTTCAGTTGGTCACGGTACTCTTCCAACTTCTCCAGTCGCTCTTGTCTGGTAATGAACCGCCGTGAGAACAGATTATCTTCACAGCTGCAATGGCAGCATTCACATCCACACTTGCAGCATTCACATCCACACTTGCAATGATAGTATTCACATCCGCACTTATGTCTGCGACCGTGATGGCTTCTGTAACTTACGTGAGGTTGACACATCTTTTATCACCTCCTTTCAGGTAAGATTTGCTAAACTAATTGCGCATATGCTTCTGCGCCTAATACCTTGAAAATTTCTGATGGGGGTCTGTGCCATTTACGTATAACTCCCAGCAAATTAAGTCTTTTCAAATTAAGTCTTTTAATGATTACTAAGATACTACATTGAAAATAAGAAGTCAAAGAACCCAACACTCAAATCCTAAGACTCTTTTTCCTTCTCAACGAATCAACTGTCATACGAATTCCAGGTGACGGATTTGGTCAAGTTCCTTTTTCACACGGGACAATGATCACTTACGACTATGACTAACTTTCGTTTGTATTCTGACAGGGTTCCTTATGGTTTGAGGATATTTTCGCCAAAATATAGGCAAGTTGTAAGAGGATCATCATTTGATATAGCTCGGTTAGATGATCTTTGATGGGGTTAGTTTTAAACCTGGGAGGAATCGGTGCAAGAACGCTTATTCCGGTATGCAAATAACAGTTGGGGGGGAGAAAAGAAATCTGCTCATTCAGATCGGTTATTATTACTAACTACCATTATCTTGTTTTGCTGTGGCTTGGTGATGGTGTATAGCACTACTTATCCTGTGATGGTAGTCCGCCAGCGCAATAGTTTTCAGGCATTGATTACACAATTAGTGGCTGGTTCGATCGGCCTGGGTCTATTGGTATTTTTTGCTCGATTTGATTATCGGCGCTTTGTTCGGTACGACGACTTGCTACTTATCAGTATGTTCATGCTTACTTTCCTGACTATCCTTCCGTTAGGTGCATTCGTTGATCGGAGATGGATTCGTCTGGGTTTCTTTAATCTTCAACCGACTGAATTGCTGAATTTTGCATTAGTGATCTATTTGGCAGCCGCCACTCTTCGCAAAGAAGATCAATTAGCGAGCTTTAGGCAGGGAATCACTCCTTTTTGCATTCTCTTACTCATCATCTCAGCAGTAGTTCTACAGCAACCTGATTTTAGTATGGTCTTTAGATTTTGGATCTTAACTGGATTCATGCTCTTTCTTGCTGGCGCAAAGATAACTCATCTTATCGGAATTGGAACGATTATCATTTCGCTTGCTCTTTTGATGGTTAAAATTGCTCCTTACCGCATGGCTCGGTTAATTGCATTTATTGATCCATTCAGTTATCCAATGACGGCTGGTTTTCAGACTATACAGTCTCTGACAGCGATCGGAGCAGGCGGATTATTCGGTCGCGGGATTGGAAATTCTCAGGCGAAACTCCTGCGCCTACCTGCGGCCCATAATGACTTCATTTTTTCTATCACCGCCGAAGAGATAGGATTCATAGGGGCTCTCCTGTTGCTTTCTCTCTTTTTAATCTTCGGTTGGCGGGCATTGAAAATTGCTCAACGTGCGCCGGACCGCTTTGGATATATGTTGGCAATGGGCTTGGGGTTTACTATCTGTGTACAGGCTCTTTTGAACATAAGTATTGCAGTAGGACTATTTCCGGTGACTGGACTTACATTGCCGTTTATCAGTCATGGCGGATCTTCGCTCGTTGTTTCACTGGCTATGGTCGGAATATTACTCAATATCTCTAAACAAGGAGCTAAAACGTGCGCATAATGATTGCAGGCGGAGGCACGGGAGGCCATCTCTATCCCGCGTTGGCTCTTATCGACGAGATCTGGCAGCAAGATGATCAAATAAAAATCGCTTATGTCGGTACGAGGCGTGGCCTGGAAGCCCGTCTACTTTCGCATTATCGCAAAGTTAAATTTTTCCCTTTGCATGCGCGTGGTTTGGCAAGAGGAGATATCATCCAAAACATCACCGCACTCTTCTTCCTTGTCGTGGCGGTTATCGAAGCAGCAGTCGTTATGGCGCGATTTCGACCAACCGTAATTGTCGGGATGGGAGGATACAGCTCATTCCCCGTCCTTGCGTGGGGAGTAATCTTGCGGATAGAGACTCTGATTCATGAACAAAATATAGTCGCCGGATTGACTAACCGTCTTCTCTCTCCGTTCGTTAATAAGGTATTGCTCTCCTACAACGAAACAAAGCGGTATTTTCCTACCGCAAAAGAGATAGTAGTGACTGGTAATCCAATCAGAGAAGATTTTTTTCTTTCGCAGCGGACCGATCTCATATATCAGCAATTCGGTCTGAACCCAAACCGTAAAACAATACTGGTCTTTGGCGGTTCACACGGATCACAGTTGCTGACCGAGCAGATTATTCGCGCCAAGGAGAGGTTCGGGGCTTGCCGCCAGGTACAGGTATTGTTGGTCATCGGAAATGCTCAACGACAAGTAGATATCACGACCGATCTTGCTGCTGCAGGTGTCGAAAATATCACTACACAAACGTATATCGATAATATGGCACAAGCGTTCGCAATTGCTGATCTGGTTGTGTCACGAGCAGGAGCTACTTCTCTGGCGGAAATCATTGCTTGCGGTAAACCGGCAATATTGATTCCGTGGACCGGAGCTGCTGCTAACCATCAATTGGAAAATGCTCGTTACCTGGACGCCCAGGAAGCGTGCGTTTTAGTCAACGAAGAGAGACTCAAGGAAGATGATCTGGCTTCATTGATCCTAACAACCGTCACCAGTGATAAGAGACTAAACCAACTCTCCGCCAATCTTCGGCGTCTCGGTCGGCGAGGAGCAGCAACGCAGATGTGGAACGAAATTAAGGTAGTAAATTAAAGGAGAAGGATCGTGCAAAATTCAGGGAAATATTATCATTTTGTTGGTATCGGCGGAGACGGAATGAGTGGATTGGCACATGTAATGCTTGAAGCGGGATGTTCTGTCAGCGGTTCTGACCTGTGTGAAAATAGTAAAACGATCCGTCTGCGTAACTCTGGCGCTCAGATCTATCTTGAGCACCAGCCATCCAATATCACCGATGAGATAGAAGAGGTCATTGTCTCTTCAGCGATCGATTGGACCAATAACGTCGAGATAGGGGAGGCAAAAAAGAGAGAGCTTCGTATATTGCCCCGTATGCACGCTCTTTCCAATCTACTGGAAGGTCAACGATCGATCGGGGTAGCAGGAACACACGGCAAAACAACGACCACAGCGATGATCGCCACTATACTATCTCGTACGGGATTGGATCCCACATATCTGATCGGTGCGGATTGTCCTCATTTAGGAGGGAATGCCTGTTTAGGTCGCAGTAAACTGGTGATTACCGAAGTTGATGAAAGCGACGGTCTTTTTCTTGGTTTACGGCCGTCAATTTCCGTATTAGGAAATATTGATAAAGACCATATGAATACTTATAAAACCTATGGTGCAATCCAAGAGAGTTTTCTACAATTTGTCAACCGGGCGGAACAGAGTGTGCTTTCGCTCGATGATCCTAATATACGCAAATTCGTCAAAGATGTTACCGCGCCATTCACAATTGGAATCGATACCCAAGCCGATCTTCAGGCGGTAAATATCGAGCATGAGCAACTCAACACCCAATTCGACATAATTCTGTTCGGGCGGCGAATCTGTCGGGTCTCTCTCTCTGCTCCAGGAGCACATAATGTTCGCAATGCGTTAGCGGCAATAGGGGCTAGTTTTCTTGTGGGAGTTGATCCACAGGATGCAGCAGCAGCACTTTTTACGTTTCAACTTCCGCAGCGACGGTTTCAAATTCTGGAAGAGAACGGGGTAACAGTCGTCGATGATTATGCTCATCTTCCGGCAGAGATTAAAGCGACATTACAGGCGATACGCGATGGTTGGAACGGTCGTCGGATCATTGCAATATTCCAACCGCATCGTTATTCGCGTACGCAGGCATTGGGAGCAGAGTTCGGCAGCGCATTCCGCCAGGCAGAGATCGTCTTAGTCGCCCCGATATATCCGGCATACGAACTTCCAATTGCCGGAGTATCAGCACAATTGATCGTTGATGCCATCCGAGCGGATACCGACACGCAAGTCTATTCTCTCTCCTCTCCTGCTGCAGGGGTGGAATTTCTTAAAGCACAGATAGAACCAGGTGATTTTATTATCAGTTTCGGCGCCGGCGATATTTGGAGGGTGACGACAGAAATATCGTCATTCCTAAAAGAAGGAAGTTTTCTTCCGGTAACTACGGGTGAGAGAAGATAAACGACTATCAGCAGAATTATGGGAAGAATTTCGCTCTCTTGTCACAGGAGAGGTTTTTCTCCACGCAGAAATGGCCCGCCATACAACGATGCAAACCGGTGGGGCTGCTGCGTGTCTATTCTATCCACAACATACAACTGATATAAAGCAAGCGCTGGCATTCTGTGCTCGCCATCGGCAACGATACTTTGTTCTCGGCAACGGATCCAACCTTCTTTTTCTCGATAGCGGATATTCCGGTTTGGTTATTGCTACCAGTCAATTACGCGGATTACAATTCGAGAAAGATGGACTGACCGCCTGGGCTGGGGAGACGATCAATTCTCTCCTTGATGCAGCCAATACTTTTGGCTATCACGAGCTAAATTTTTTGGCGGGAATTCCAGGAACAGTGGGGGGAGCAGTGGTGATGAACGCGGGAATTCCACAAGCATCGATCAGTGATGTAGTAAGCGAAGTAGCCGTCCTTGATCGATCAGGGAGAGTCAGAGTCTTGTCCCAAAGTGATTGCTCTTTTTCCTATCGTCACAGCAGAATCAGAGACGATGGTCTTATCGTCATTTGGGTGCGCTTTAATCTCACCAATAAACAAAGGTATGACCGGCGACTCCTCCTGGCGCAACGTGCCATCAAACAACCCTTAACCTACCCCAGTGCCGGATGCGTCTTTGTCAACCCTGTCGGGTTTTCAGCTGGAGAGTTAATTGAGAAGGCTAATCTGAAGGGATTTACAGTGGGAAAAGCCACAGTCTCTACAAAACACGCTAATTTCATCCTTAATCTCGGGGGAGCAAAAAGCACCGATATTCTGAAAGTAATTGACATTACACAAAAAAAAGTGTATAAGAAGTTTAAAATCAAATTAAAATTGGAGATCGAAATAGTGGGCGATTGAAAAGACGAGGGTCGCGACGGAGAATTAAGCAGGGGGGTATTGCTGTTAGCATCATCATTGCTTTCCTTATCATCTTACTCTATGGTCCTTGGTTTCCTCTCTTTGAATTCCGCGAATTAGTCGTGGTAGGAAATCAACATGTCTCGGATGAGGAAATTCAATATTTGACTGGCTTTGCAATCGGTGATAATATTTTACGATTGCCACTTGGCAGAGTGAGAGATGATATTTTATCTCTTCCATGGATTAGAAGCGTCTCTGTGAGGCGATTGTTGCCCAATAAGGTTAAAATTCAGATTGTAGAAAGGGAGGAGGTAGCAGCAATAGAGGTTTCCGCTGGTAATTTAATGGCGATCGATGTTGAGGGTTATATCTTGGCAGCGCGTGATGGGAGGACCAATCGCGGCATTGTGCTGCGGGGCATTGCGGATGAGAAGATTAATCCAGGAGACTCTATTGATCCGAGGGGGGTTGGGGTTTTAGCAGCGCTATGGCGGGCAGGATTGACTACCGGCCCGTTTACTGTAGTGGATCTTACAGATCCTTATAATCTTCTCCTACTTGGACCTAATGGTCTCAAAGTACGGCTCGGCAGCTTCCGTTATATTGACAAGCGAGTCGATGCTCTATCTGTTCTGTTAGACGCATTGAATATACAGCATTATCAGTCTATAGATCTCAGATTTCGGGGCGAAGCAATTTTAGCGCCCCGCACGAGGCGGTGAGGAGATGAGACAAGAAAAAGTAGTAGTGGCTCTCGACGTAGGAACGACTAAAATCGTTGCCTTGGTCGGTAACTTATTCGGTGGTTCGATTGAAATAATCGGTATAGGGAAAGGTCCTTCACACGGATTGGAGAAGGGAGTAGTCGTTGATATCGGCCGAACTGTCTCTTCGATTCGCAAAGCAATTGAGGAAGCAGAGACAATGGCTGATATCAAGGTCAATTCGGTTTATGTCGGGATCACTGGAAAACACATTTCATCGATCAATAATAGTGCAACAGTCTCTATCAACCGCCCCAGCAGGATAATAGTTGCCGACGATCTCCGCCGTGTGGTAGAAACAGCACAAGCACTGCAGCTTCCGCAGGAGAGCGAGGTGATTCACATCATCCCACGACAATATATCGTCGATGGTCAAGATGGAATCACAGATCCAGTAGGAATGACAGGCACACGATTGGAAGTTGATGTACATATCGTCACTGGTTCAATCACTGCTGTCCATAATCTTGCCCGTTGTGTCGAGTCGTTAGGAATCAGTATTGAACAGATGGTACTGGAGCCGCTGGCCTCCAGCCTGTCCGTTCTCTCCTCAGCGGAGAAAGAGCTGGGAGCGGTACTGATGGATGTCGGTGGTGGAACAACAGACATCAGCGTCTTCCGCGGGGGAGACATTTGGTTCTCCAAAGTTATTCCCATTGCTGGCGAGCATATTACCAATGATATTACTGTTGGATTACAAACTCCTGTTGAAGAGGCGGAGAGGATCAAAAAGGTTGCCGGAACAGCGCTGGTCGATAGCGTAGGCGATGATGAAACGATCGAAGTAGCAACGATTGGAGGAGACGGGCGGAAGATCGTTTCCAAGAAGAAGCTGGCCAAGATCATTGAGCCGCGTGTAGAAGAAATCTTCGATTTAGCAATGCAAGAGATAGAAGATGCCGGTTATCGTGATCTTGTTCCCGCCGGTCTCGTTATTACTGGCGGAACAGCTCTATTGCACGGTATTGCGGAATTTGCTGCCAACCGGTATGGTATACCAGCACGCAGAGGTAATATTCCCGAAGGGATTCATGGGTTGAGTGACATCGTTGAATCTCCGATATATGCCACTTCGATCGGATTATTGAAGTACGCCATGGAAAGAAGAGACTTTAAACGACATCGCCCTAAGAAGGCAGGGGGGGGATCATTAATCTTCAAACTCATCGACTGGTTTAGACGGATTATACGAGGATGATCAAACTGATGAACGGGAAAACAGAAGACCCGCTCGCTAAGCTAATGGTGATCGGTGTCGGTGGTGGTGGAGGCAACGCTGTCGATCGAATGTCGGAGATTGGGTTAAAAGATGTCGAGTTCGTTGCGGTCAATACCGATGCACAGGTGTTAGCGACGGTACGAGCTCATCGCGTCGTCCAAATTGGCCGCAAACTTACCGGAGGACTTGGTGCTGGTGGTAATCCCGAAGTAGGAAGACTTGCCGCAGAAGAGAGCAGTGCAGAGATCATGGATATGCTCGCTGGAATCGACATGGCGTTCATCACTTGTGGTATGGGAGGAGGGACCGGAACAGGAGCTGCACCGGTTATTGCAGCGTTAGCCAAAGATGCCGGCATACTGACAGTCGGGATCGTCACCCGTCCATTCTCCTTTGAAGGAGTTGCACGGGCCGAGAGGGCGAAGGCCGGAATTGAAGCACTCTCTAAAGGTGTTGACGCGCTAATTACCATTTCCAACGATAAACTCCTTAAAGTTACTTCTGCGCACACTCCGATAATCGAGGCGTTCGGATTGGCTGACGAGGTGTTACGTCACGGAGTACAAGGCATCACCGATCTGATTGTCACCCCCGGATTGATCAACCTTGATTTTGCTGATGTCGAAAGCGTCATGCGTGATGCTGGAACAGCAATGATGGGAATAGGCTATGGAAAAGGAGATAGTAAAACAAAAGATGCCGCACGAAATGCGATCTCTTCTCCGCTTCTCGATGGTTCGATCAATGGTGCGCGCAAAGTGATCATGAACATCACTGGTGGTTCAGATCTATCATTGGAAGAAGTCACCGAAGCAGCCTTATTAATTCGTGAGGCGGTCTCTGAGCGAGCGGATATTATATTCGGCACCGCGATTCGCGAAGGCATTGATACGGTTATGCTTACGGTGATCGCCACTGGTTTTTCCCTCTCTGCCAATAAAGATGAAGAAGGATTACTCGAACATAAGGCGATGATCGCTAAAATAGATGAACGAGCACGCAGCCGTCCTAATGACTTCGACATTCCGGCATTTCTCCGGCGTACTCAACGGAATAAGAAAGGCAAATAATCCGCAGTGATCTTGCTATCATTTGCCAGAGGAGGGAGTCGAACCCACACGGCCCGCAGGCCACAGGATTTTGAGTCCCGCGCGTCTACCAATTTCACCACTCTGGCATTTACATTGACACATTATAGTCAGTGGTTTCGATTTATCAACTACGCCGTCAAACTCACGCTTGAAGTCGGGAGTTTGACGGCGTATTCGATAACCAAGGCAAAACGATGAAATTATTGATTTATTCAAAAGCACTTTATTCAACATGGATCTATTATAGCCCTGATAGAATCCTCTTTGACGCAGGCGAAGGGGTAAGTTCATTCCTCGGTAACAAATCATTTGCAATCAAGAGAATATTTCTCTCTCATGGACATGCTGACCATATCTCCGGATTAATGGGGTTAATTAATATTCGTAACAGCGGAATGGGCGATACAGAGAAGGAGTTACTGATTTACTACCCTAAAGGAAGTTTCTTGATCTCGGAGTTGATCTCCTATTTTGATCGTACCAATCGTCACTTAGACTATCATCTGGAATGGATACCTCTTACACCGGGAGAGCGAATCCCTCTCCTTTCCGGACAGATACCGCGCTATATTGAGACTTTCCCTACAGTCCATGTCAATAACGAGCCCTCTCTCGGCTATACGATCGTTGAGAATCGAACCCGCCTCTGCCCTGATCTATCGGCATTGACACAGACGGAGATCATTCAGATCGTGCGCCGGCAGGGGCGTGCATCAGTCACTGAGAGATACTCCCAGCGCCTCTTTACCTATGGAGGTGATTCAGTTCCGATTAAAGCCGAATATATCGCAGAAACAGAGATCCTCTGTCATGATGCTACCTTTCTCGAAGAACAGGATCGCAAAGAGTATAAGCACGCCACCCTTGCTGAGGCAATTGAAGTGGCGCGTGCAGCGCATGTCAAAAAGGAGCTGCTCGCCATCCATATTTCCAGTCGGTATAAAGATAAGATCAGAAAGATCACTGCCACAAATGGGGAGTACGAGGGGTTGGATTTTAAAGTAACGCTCGTTCCGCCGGGGCGGATTTTTCTCGTTGATTAAGATTTACCGCAAAGCACAGCCTACTCCGGTTGTCAAGTTCACAGTTCACGGTTATCTATCTTACGGGTTTCATATTGCTTGCGATAATTGATGACCCCCACGAACAGCAGGCCGTCTTCGCCTGACCTGTTTGTAAAGATATTTGTACCCATTCACCGTTATTGGCGTATTTTTTCTCGTCAACACTTGGCCTACCCCTAATCCTTCTCAATTCCCCGGTCTTTACTGTCTCGTCAAACAGACTGTTGTTTTTCCCCTAAAAATGGCTGGTGAACGATTCCATACATGTGTTCGCAATGACAGAAGGGGGTGCGGCGTCTCTTCTTTTTCTTGTCATTGCGAGAGATCGCAGAACTCGTGGCAATCCCGAATCAGAAGACAGGAGTCAGGAGTTAGGAAACAGGAAACAGGAAACAGGAAACAGGAGCCAGAAACCAGAAACCTCTGCTAACGGGATTGCTTCGCAGACTCCATTTAACCCCATTCTCCGCAATGGAAATCTTTGCGTGGGCGTCGATCAGCACCATCGGCACGGCAGCCGTCTGTATCCTGTGTACACTGAATCTTTTTCAAAGATTCAGTATCTTTGTTTTTTCCTTCAGCATGAGCTGCCGGCCACAAAATTTCGTAACAGAGAGATTTCTCTTCCCAGGAGCTGTTCTAACTCCCCGATCCTTTTCTCATACTGCGCCACTGTCGGATCTTTCCCGAATCTTTTGTTTTTTCCAAAGACGCCTGCTTCCACCGCGACACGGTTACAGAATGAACGTTGTACACCCCGTGCAATCCCCACCACTTCCCGATCCCCTTTTTAGTTCTTCCAGAATAATTTGAAACTGAAACCGGGGTGAATATCTCTTCCTTTCCTTACCCACTTCGATCACCTCTTTTCTTTTTTCTTCCGAGGCAATCTTACCAGTTTGATCACTCTTAACTTAGCGTATCGGATGGTACAACTTTTCCCTCGCACCCCACCATCCTTGGACTAACAGAATGGTTGAGAAATTCAATCGCAGCGTCAGAGAACAAGTCTTGCCAAAATATCGTTTTTATAGTATATTTAAGATGAACTATAATTACTTGAGCTTATTAATCGGTACAATTTTAAAGATAGATTGAAGTCGTTGAACTTCAGAACACCGGCTCAATATATGAAAGAGCAAAAGAATTTATTATAGAACATATCGTTATCTAACAGGAGGGAGCTAACAATGTATTTTCTCCTACCAACTTTGCTGGTGGTCCTCGCCTTTCTTCTCGTAATAAGGGCGGCTGCTATTGGTTTGATGATGACCGGGCTGGATGAAAAAAGAGCAAGGTTTCAAGCATTATCGGCTTTTTCAGGAACAGGATTTACAACTGAAGAAGCAGAATTGGTGGTGAACCATCCGGTAAGGAGGCGGATTATCACCTGGCTGATGATACTGGGTAACGCTGGAATTGTCACCGTTATTGTCACGATTACCTCTTCCTTTGTCATCACTACGGGCTACCAGCTACCCATTACTATTTTGGTCCTTCTTGCCGGGATATACCTAATCTACAAAGTAGCCACTCACCGGGGACTTACAAGAAGGTGGGAAAGTTTTATAGAGGATAAACTTGTACAATCGCGAGTCTTTGAGGAAGGCGCCACGGAAGATCTCCTCCATCTTCTTGAGGGTTATGGTTTGGTGCGAGCCATTATCAAAGGAGACTCCCCACTAATTACCAAGTCCCTATCAGACTGTAAATTGAATGAGAAAGGGCTACTGATCTTGGGTATTGAGCGAGGTAAGCATTGGGTTCCTATCCCAAAGGCGAAAGAGACATTGGAAGAGGACGACAGAGTCATTGTCTATGGTCGACTCGATGTCTTAAGGTCTTTATTCTGAAAAGAATGGCAATGCTCAGCTTAGACTAATAACGATTTTCTCCTCGCCTTATTTCACTTGGTGTTAGAATGGCTATAAGAGCAGAAAGGAGAGATATGGGCATATCATTGGCGCAGCGTGCAAGCGCACATAACAGGTGTAGATGATAAACTTATCAAAGTAACTCCTTATTTGAAACCGTTAAGGATTAGCGAGAATTCTTGTTATCAGGAATCCACGAGAAAAAAGAACTACGCCAACACGAACGAACAGGAAGACTTTTGGGAAGCGAGAGATTTGTGAAACAGCTTGAAAAACTGTGGATAGGATTCTGCTAAAACAAAAACCTAGGAGAAAGAAAAGAGGTAAGGAGAAATAAGTATGGTATCCCCGATTTCCCAATAGTGTCCCCGATTTCCCAATAGTGTCCCCGATTTCCCATAGGAGGTATAAAAATGAAAATGATACAATCGCTTCTAATAGCACTAATACCCGCGACTATAGCTGCACTTTGGTTTTTTCGCTTGAATGCGCTGATTCTCATATCTGTGAGCATAGTCTTTGCCGTAGGAGCCGAAGTTTTGTGGCAACTGGCAGCTAAGCTCCCGATACGAATAAGGGATTTAAGCGCAGTTTCTACGGGGCTGTTGTTCGGGTTGACTCTCGGACCTTCTTTGCCTTGGTATCTGGCTGCGCTCGGTGCATCTTTATCGATTGTTGCAGGTAAGGCCATCTGGGGTGGATTTGGTAAAAATATCTTTAACCCTGCGCTGTTCGGCAGATTTATTATTGTCGTGCTCTTCCCCGGCGCTATGGCTCCATTTTTGACGCCGGTCGATGCGGTTGCAGCCGCGACGCCGCTGCAAATTTTCAGGGCCGAAGGTGTTGTAACCCCGATTTTAAATCTATTTACCGGAAATGTTTCAGGTTGCATCGGTGAAACCTCTGTGATGGCTTTGGCTTTGGGTTTTGCCTGGCTTGTATATAAGGGACATGCTAACTGGCGAATTCCTCTGGCTGCTTTCATAAGTGTTACTATCCTTTCGTTGTTAGCCGGGCATAATCCTCTGTTTCATTTGTTTTCAGGAAGTCTTATGCTGGGGGCACTTTTTATGGCAACGGATCCGGTAACATCTCCTAACCAGAATGCAGGCAGATGGATATTCGGGGCTGCGATAGGACTTATAATAATGGTTTTTCGTTTCTGGAGCCCATTTCCTGAAGGAACTATGTTTGCTATACTTGGGATGAATATGCTGGTGCCTATAATTAATGCCCACACGAAGGCGAACAAAATAAGCAAAGAAAGCGAGAATAAATGAAAAAACAGGGGTAACTACTCAGGTTCAAAGCCTGTCGAGAGCTTGTCGAAGGGTTCCGGGGTTCACGGTTCCAGGTTATCAGGTGATGAAGATTTAAGTATGAAGAGTGCAAAGTAGCCAACCGTGAACCAGACAACATGAGTGATTACATTATACCCGTGTTAATCAGTGTTCATCTGTGGTTTAAAGAAGCAGTTACCTGAGTAGTTACTCCACGAGAAAGAAATAGAGGAACTACGCCAACACGAACGAACAGGAAGACTTTTGGGAAGCGAAAGATTTGTGAAACAGCTTGAAAAAACTGTGGATAGGATTCTGTTAAAACAAAACCGACGAGCCGTTTATCTACGATCTTGAGTGAAATTGCCATGACGGAGCACGAGGGCAAGCGAGCGCTTTTCATCAGCGAGGAGATCGAAGTACGCTTTGAGAAGAAGCCCGGCCCACCTAGCTCGTTTGTCTGGCAGGGGCGGGAGTATCAAATCGAAGTGATCTTGTCGATGCAGCAGAGGCTCGATTTCCGCAGGGCTTGGTGGGCCCGTCGTCATCGGGATTACTACACCGTGAGGGTACACACGGGCCAGGTCTTCGAGCTATACTTTCTCCGCGGGCGGGGATGGAAACATTGGGTGCTCTACAAGGAGGTTTTCCATTGAGGCTCTTCCAACCGGATCACTTCAACTATGCCTTCCTGATGAACCAGATTTCTCATGTGCACCTCCATGTGATCCCGCGTTATGCAGAACCTGTTGACTAACGACACATTCTGTGATAAAGTGGAGGAGATATGCAAATAAAATTACACAAAAACGCCAAGACCACTTTAGCCGTCAGACAAGAAATCCGAGCTTCCAAAGAAAGCATATATTTCTTTAGCTAAAAAATTCAACCTCAGTTGCGAAGCAAGACCGGTGGTCAATTGGGGAACAGTGAAAAGGTGGAAAGAAGCTGAAAACCTGGAAGATAAATCAAGCCGGCCTCATCGGTTCCGCACCGACTTAACTCAACTAGCGCGAGTTTACCGCGAATGGGGTGCCGTAGAGTCAATCTATCCACAATGCAGGGCAGTGACCGGCTTCGGTAATACCCTTCACTAGCGGGTTTACTTCGCTTGACCTTCCTGAGGCAAAGATACAAGACGCCACCCTCACCGCCACGCGGAAGACGGTCAACGACTGGCTGAAAGCCAGACACATGAGGGAGCTGTTCGATGTCGAGGTCACGGAGCACGATGGCCTCCCGGCCGTCGCCTACGGGTTCAACCAGGCTGCCTGGGAGGAGTTGCAGGCTACGCTTCTGGGCAAGACGATCCTGTTCACCGACAACGACGATTGGACCGAGGCCCAGATTGTGCGTGCTTACCGCTCCAGTCATCGTATCGAGGATGCCTTCCGCGAGATGAAAGATCCGTATCACATCGCGCTACGTCCACAACATC
>JAJHSB010000067.1 GCA_022684035.1 Candidatus Acetothermia bacterium
CTCATATATACTTGCGACAAAATCATCACACGCCATATCGAGCCCGATAAAAAATTTGTTCTTTTCCATAATCGAACCTCCGTCTTTTTATGTGCCGAATCACGGTGATGTGAGCTTGCTCCATTAGTAGCCTTAGAAGGCGTTAACACTATTTAGCTTTTATCACCTTAAAGAGCTTAAGTCTTATTCGCAATATAAGCGTCTAGCTTTTGCGGCTGCATAGACTTATTCAGCTCTTCACTCGGTACATTGGTTAATTCATTATATAACTATTAAAGTCTAATGGAGTCCGCGAAGCAATCCCGTTGCTTTAGCCTAGTTGTAGGGGCAACCCCCTGTGGTTGCCCATTTTGGGGACAGGCACAGGGGCCTGCCCCTACAGGGATAATGATGCCATGGACATGACAAGATTGCCGCGAGTTCTGCGAACTAAAATGACAGAAAAATAAACCGGACGAACAAATAGGTTCGCCCCAACATGTTAGTTTGCTTTCTCTTAACCATTCACCTCATTGAACTGTGAACCTCAATCCTCGCGCCTGCCTGTGCGCGCCTGCCTGTGCGTGCCTGCAATCAAATTGCATTTCTGGTAAATGATTAAGCATGCTCTGGCCAGAGATTTACTCCATGAGGCAAGCGCGAGAAACTAGTGATCATTGCCGGCAAGGGAAGCCCGACCTCTGTTCCGGTTAACCAACGAGCGATTATCTCTCTTATATCCGCGTGAGTTACGTACATTCCATCAGTCTTTGGTATCGCTTCTCCAGCCATCCAAAACATAATCGCGCGCTGCATTTGTTCAAATGAGATTCTATTCCCTAAAGTTATGTCGATTGTATTTGTCTTTACATTCCAGCGGGAGATAACAACGGCGACCGGCAGAGGAGCAGTATCAATGAGATTGATTATTCCATCACCGGATATCAGAATTTCACTATCTGGCCAGGCAATATGCACTACTTTTACCAACGGGATTATCTTCCTCTCCTGCGAATCAATCGCCGACTCCGCTGTCATAGATACCGGCGGTAGTTCCACTTGGTAGATGATCATTTTGGTCTCTCCTGCGGCTATCCGTCCAGGAAAGACCCACTGATTATCAGCTTGCCTGAATATGAATCCATTTTTGGCAACAGGAGTTACTATCCAGTCAGCGGGAAGTGCCTCTTGAAACCCTACTCCATAGATATCACCGTTGGTAAAAATCTCTATCTGGACAATAAACCTCTTACCGATCGTTCTCATCTCCCTGTCCGGTAAATTAAGGGCAACAGTATGATGCGGTAACAGCGTGTGTATTCTCCGCACGACAGAGACTGCGGGCACAGCTATCTTTGGCAACGGTAAGTGCACCGGAACACGTAAATAGGTATAGGCAGACAAAAGACTCAGTCCCTGCCAACAGATCACCTGCCCACGGGTGCCGATGACTCGCGCTGTGCTTTCCACATCTCTTTTGCTCGAGCCAGTTGGTGTGGCTCAATCAATTGATTGAGCCGAAAGTCAAGCACATCCCTCTCTTTTACGGTCGGTCGTGGAATCAGTTTGCTGATCGCTGTTCTGATCGATAGCGCATTCGTAACGAGGATCTCTTGATCTCCACCTATCTCGGCCTCCATCGCCGGAACGTCGACATGGAGCAGGCCATCGATCATAAAGGTATTAGGCAAGGCGAGTGGAACGAGGAAGTGGCGCTTTGGAAGCATGACTTCATAGGCGATGACCTTACTCGTTCCTGCCGGTATCAGGTCAGGTAAGAACCACTGTCGCGTGGCCTCATTAAATGTGACTTCTCCATTTTCCACTGGCTGGATCCTCCAGTTACGCGGCAGATTCTCCTCCAATCTGACGCCGACAAGATCAATATTCGTCTCTATCGTCACTGTGACGCCAAATAAAGCTTCGGGCAGTATCTCCCGGGTAGAGATCGATCGGATCGCTCTTATTGTAATTTCACTGATCTCAACAGGGAATGAGTAGTAAGTAACTTCTCCGAGCGGATCATGAACGCGTAAAGTTGCAGTTATAATTCCACTGGTTGGGTAGATATGGGTAACAACAGGATCTTTCGTTATGATATCGAATATTCTATCGCCATCCAAATCCCATTCATATTTGACAATATCTCCATCACGGTCATACGTAGCCGTGGCATCAAATGTCACTTCTCGATCGACTAAAGGGATCGACGGAGAGATGTCAACTGATACACCAGACGGGAAATTAAGCGTACCACGGATTATGACCGGGTCGATCAAATCCAACTCGATCGTCTGTGGATGATCAATATCGCCGAAGAGGAATATCGCTCGCGTAATCCCTGCAGAGAACTGTGGGGATAGAGTGATCTCAAACTCATCTCCCAGTGGACCAAGCACCATGCCGTCCGCAAACCCTTCGCACCACGCCCAGGTAATCGCTGCTGTCGGAGGAGAGATCTCAAAGAGATCCGGTACCCAAGCAATCAAATCGTCTCTTACGAGAAAGGCGGCATTAGCTGGGATTCCTGCGAAAGTGACAGATGCAGCGCCGGCTTCTCCTCCTTTTTTACTGAGAATCATAAAGAGCGAGAGTTGACCAGTAACGGCCTCCCGGTAGAGAAAGATTACTGCTGTCCCTGCTTCTTCCAGCCCTGTGTGGGCAACAAAATTGTGGTAATTATAAAAATCCACTGCACTTACCGGGTTTACAAATGGGATGATAGTCGAGACTATTCCTGCTTGCCTAACAGTAAAATGACCAACCTCTTCTTGAGCCGTACCTTGAACAGAAAATAAGTGCGAGATCACTACAATGATGATAAGTCTGCTCACGTTATTGCGAAAATTCTTCATATGCTACCTCCTGTTTATCGAAAAAATAATACAACTTGAACTTATGTTTGACAAGTAGTGGTTTAGTATGGAACAAAAACTGGAGCCTGCAACATAGCGATATGGTATAAATATTAGGTAACGATACGTTATAGTGTAATATCCTTTTGTTCTAATATTGAGCGGTGTTTTGTAGCTTAAAAGACTTCAATCTCGTTTCAAAATTGAAACGATTAATAAACTCAAGTTATTACTATTCATCCCTGCCTGTGAGTTTCCCTGTCTTCGTCACGGACGCGACAGGAAGGTCATTTGTGGAAATCCTTGATTTCTCTTATTCGCCGTTATACGCAGTCGGTTTGCACCCATCACTTCATCTCTTTTGTGATTTCTGCCAATTGTCTCCTTCTAAAAGAGAGAATGAATGCATATGTAGATATAAATACTAACGGGAGATGTAGAACCCCATTCCACCACAAGATATCGGGCATCATCAAAAACCCCCATACCACATTCCAGAAACCAATAATTATCCCAAGAAGGCTTGTAACTCGAAGTGTTGCGATATTAACCTTGGGGTAATAAAGCGTGAGTATTCCAAGATATACAGGTGTCATGGTGCAAAAGGCTAAGCCTGCTGCATTTGTGATTAAATAAGCGAGATTAAAATCGGGCATCATTGATTCAGGATTTAATGGGTACCAGAAGGCTAAAAATGCTAGTGGAACAACCCAGTATCTTATGATAGGTAGTTTTTGAGGAGTAAAATCATTTTTATTAACAGATACCTCCCAGAACCAGAATATGGCAACAAGTATCATGAGGATGAAATTACCTGTGATTATGCCAAAACCATAGGTATCAGTTATCGCAATACTTTGAAGAAATGCAAAGAGGATATAACTAATACCACCATAAAGAGAAAAGATCCTGCTAGTTCGGTTCCCAAACAAAATTAAGGCAAAAATTAAAATAATTGGGATTATCTTGAAAACAGGATAGAGAGGAGAGACATGATGAATCAACGCATTCCTAAGTATATAGAATATGATTTCACCTATTTTCTCAGGCTCGAATCCCTTTGTAACAATAGGTGGAGCCATCGTTCCAATCAGAATAAAGAGAACTAAAAACCACCATTTGCGAGTTATTAACTCAAGTGTTCCTTGAACTCTTTTAAGATTTTCTTTTTTCATCATCTTCACTCCTTTTGATTAAGTCGATTGCGTTTAACGGCTGAGCGTATCTGAAGTTCTACAAAGCAGGATTTAGACGAAGCGTAGCGAAGCCAGATACGCTCTATTATCTGATGTGCATACCGGCCTTCTGTTTTTGCAAATCGCCATATTTTCTTTGAGGCCACGAAGAAATGCTTCACGATTGGAGGAATATTTTTCGCTTAATTCTTCGCGAACTTTCTGCTGAAATTTTACAGCGTCAAATTTTTTCTTCATGGACAACCTCCCTTAGACTCCTAATGGAATTTGGGCGGAGGTGCGAAGCACCGTAGCAGATACGCTCTGTTAATACGCTTTATCTCAATACATAATATGTACTACAAAAAATGATATTTTGTCAAGATTTGTTCTTCTTACCCCGTGCCCATATCCTATATTTCTCTCGCTGCTATGCATTCCCCTATCTTACCCTCCTAAATTGTCTCTGACTCATCTACCGGTTGAAGCGCCTCAAAATAATACCCTGCCATTTCTGAGTGCTCTTCTGTAATATGAAACCACCTCTCCCCTGTTAATCTGATTGGCACATCGTTTTTAGACCTTACCTCGTCCATATTCTATTAAAATTCCCTTTTGGATATTAAGCGTATTCACGGGCATGGCGGATAATATTCTCGGGCTTTGCGAAATGCGAAGCATTTGGACGAACGCAGTAGAGGACGCTGAACAGAGCAAGGGTTTCTGGCTTCTGGTTTCTGGCTCCTGACTCCTAACTCCTGGCTCCTGTCTTCTGATTCGAGATTGCCACGAGTTCTGCGAACTTTCGCAATGACAAGAAAAAGATAAATCAGCCGAGAAGAGGTCTTGACAAAATATTGTTTTCGTAGTATACAAAGAATGAATGGTAATCTGATTATATTGATTACTCAGTACAATTTTGAACAGAGATTGAAGTCTTTTAAGTTGCAAACCACTAGCTCAAATAAAGGAGAAAGATAATAAAGCAAAGATTTTTCTTAGGAATGTTCTTTGTGGGTATTACCTTGCTTCTAACAGGGGTGGTAGGTGGAACAGAAGCTGGAGTGCACCCTTGGGGTGCACTCCAAGCAGGTTCTAATTACACCTGGCTTCAAACAGATTGGTCAGGCGGAGCAGATACAATTCATTTTCCTGTTTATCCCGCTAACATAATTGGCTGGACAAAGTTTTATTCAAAGGGCCCAGGAATCACTGCCGGCACTGAACTTACCTTAACGCCAACCCCTGGTTCAATCACTCAAACCACTGATCTTGATTTTCTTGCTGGGACACTGGTCGCTGTGGCTATTTCCGGGGTCGGAACTGCAGCAGAAGTGAGACTAGCCAGAGCTGTTGCTGTCTGGACTCATCGTTCCTCAAATTGGCTACTAGTTGATGTTGGAACAGATGCAGCTCCGGCCTTTGCTGATATTGACAATGATGGTGACTTTGATTTAGCAGTTGGGGATGGGACTGGCCGTGTAGAATTTTTCGAGAATACAGGAACAGCTACCTCTCCAATCTGGACGCATCGTTCCTCAGATTGGCTACTAGTTGATGTTGGAACAGAGGCAGCTCCGGCCTTTGCTGATATTGACAATGATGGTGACTTTGATTTAGCAGTTGGGGATGGGACTGGCCGTGTAGAATTTTTCGAGAATACAGGAACAGCTAC
>JAJHSB010000074.1 GCA_022684035.1 Candidatus Acetothermia bacterium
ATCCACGAAGAGTATGTGCGAAGCGAGAGGGAGAAAGGTTTTACCCCTGAGACGAATCCTGCTATGGTTTTCTGGAAGGAGCTGCCAGAAGATCTCAAAGAGTCAAACAGGGCTCAAGCGGAACACATCCGTGTAAAGTTGCAAGCTATCGGCTGTGACATCGGCGTTACAACCGATCGTGACCCACCGCTGTTCGAGCTTTCGCCAGAGGAGGTGGAATTGCTGTCTAAGATGGAGCACGAGCGTTTTGTTGAGGAACGATTGCGCAGTGGATGGACTCTTGGACCTGCTAAGAATATTGAAAAAAAGATTAGCCCCACGCTAATTCCATGGAAGGAATTATCCAATGAAGAAAAGGAAAAAGATAGGATGTTCGTTCGGAGGCTCCCAGCATTCCTGGCCGAGGCAGGTTTCCAAATTCACCGATTAAGCAGAAAGACATGAAGAACCTTAACTGGTGTCAGGAGACTGCTGAGAAGTATGGTGCAAGAGCTGAAACCGAAAGCTGTCAGTCGGTCTCTTATTAGTGTCCACTGGAAATTACTTGAGCTTTTTGGCCTGGAAGATCTTATGGAATCTACATAAACTGATCTCAAAACCGAAAAGGCTCGATGCTTGCCGTTGATACTCACTGAGGCGAGTGCTATACTTGATTGTAGAGCAGTGGACTTGGTGGGATAGGCTTCGCTTACATGGTTGTCAGATCAAATTGCGGGCATAGAAAGTAGGCCAAATCTGCAAAGGCAAGGAGGTAATAATCGTGGCAAGAATTATTTTTAAAGCTTTTCTGAGCTGTAGTTTTGCACCAGAGGATAAAGAGATAGTAGATTTCTTTACCAACATAATCAAATCATTCGAGATAGAACCCGAACTTTATGACTATCAGACAATAGGCAGAGTATCTGACGAAGTCAAAGCGCATATAATAAGAAGCGATTGCCTGATAGCAATAGCAACCCGAAGAAAGAAAATCGAGGGCTCTGATTATTGGACGTATCCAGATTGGATTCAGCATGAGATCACGCTCGCTAACGCCTATAACAAACCTATCGCTATTTTTTTTGAGGAAGGTGTCCAAATTGAGGGCTTTATAGGAATGGAAGAAAGGAGGGAGAAATTTGTTAGAGAAGACTTGGTTAGGAATGTTGATAAGATTACAAGGTTCTTGTTCAACTTAAGAGACTACATATCAAAGCGAAAGAACAGTGATGCCGGTCCTTCTAAGACATTACATCCATGTAAAAGAGCAGATGATCTCAAGAGAACTTACGGTTACAAGGTGCGAAGTTCTAATGGAATCTTTAGTTGCGGAGTTAGAGGCGGCTCATCACTCAATAGCGTTAGATGAGTCAACTCCTGGGTTATCGGTAAAAGCCGTGGAGTTTGACTTCATAGCCAAAGAAAGACCACCCCGTATGCGTGTGGAGCCCCAGATGATTCTTAACACAGACCATAAATGCCTCTGGAAGGTGAGATTTGATCCCCCTCTTAAGAAAGGGGAGAAAGTAAAGTATGCGTTTAAAAAGACTATGCGCAATAATCGTCCCTACACTTATGAAGAGGCGTTAGAGAGGATAAAGCGGGGTGGGGTACTTATGAGTACACAGAGCCTATATGTGAAGCTTGTGAGTGGCATATTTCTTATCCAACGACAGAACTATTTTATGACTTCGAGTTTCCTGAGGGTTATGAAATAAGAAAATATTATCCAGATGTAAAAGTGGGAGAAAAGCTAAGAGCTAAAGCAGAAAGCGAGTTAAGGAGGATTAAAGAAGGCAATTTCTTTAGTGCCGAAGAGGTGTTTGACAAATGGACATTATCCTTGAAGGTGCCAAGGCCCCTTCAGGGGCACATTTACTACACATACTACGAACCACCGAGAAGCGCTGAAATAAAGTGAATTGGGGGAACTGGAAGTGATGTAACTATACTGCTCCGCAAAAACCTTTGATTTTTGCAGGAACCCCCAAAATCTGAAACGAAATTTACGGGATCCCCCAAAAGTCGAGGGCTTTTGGGGGATGATTACGAATAGGGATAAACCCCCATGGGCGGCTGCCCACCAACGAATCATGAAAATTCTATCTTCGGCGCAAAGAGACATGCAACCGTTCGTGGTGAGCTCGTCGAACCATGAACGGTATGTCGGCCGCCCTTCGACAGGCTCAGGGCGAACGGAACGAGTTTATTTTCGAAGCAAATTCTATGTCCAGGGCAAAGAGACATGCAAGGCAATTCGGGGGACACCATGGCAATTCGGGGGACACCATACTTATTTCAAAGAGATGGGTAGGATTGAGTATGGTGTCCCCAGAATTAGAAATCGTGAATTCTCGCTGCAGAAGTGAACGCAGGGGATTTATATCGAAGCCAGTGGAGACTGGTCTTGGCACCACCGGAAATGGTGGCAGCACCAGGCACCGGTTCTGCTCACCCCAGAAAATCACTGCCCCTGTCTTGGAATTGGTAACCATTTTGCCCAGATCAGATGGCAACGGGGATATACTTAGTGTCTCCTCAATCTCACCCATCGGTGAGTGGGGGGGGGTAATAGGGGGACACCATACTTAGTTTGGATTTTGCAAGATATACCATACGTGTATGACAAGATATTGTAAGAATGATCGCACTTGACGATCCGCATCATATAACACAATGTGGAAACCGCAGGCAACAGACCTTCTTTTGTGATAATGATTACAAGAGATATATTGGACTGATGTTGCATGGTGTAAAGAGCAGAAAAGAAAGATATGGGCGTATTCTCTGATGCCGAATCAGTTCCATATAATTGCTGTGCCCGAATCTAAAGAAAGTTTGCTTCATTTCCAATCGATGAAAGTTATCTTTTTGCAGCGATAAGATATGTAGAGCTAAACCCTGTGCGTGCCGAGATTGTAAATGATCCGTGGGTATATTATTGGAGCAGCGTGTAAGCGCACATAACAGGTGTAGATGATAAACTTATCAAAGTAACTTCTTACTTGAAACCGTTAGGGATTGGCGAGAATTCTTGTTATTCAGGAATCAACGAGAAAAAATAGAAGAACTGTGCCCCACGAACGAACAGGAAGACTTTGGGGAAGTGAGAGATTTGTGAAATAGCTTGAAAGAACTTTGGATAGGATTCGGCTAAAACAAAAACCGAGGAGAAAGAAAAGAGGTAAGGAGAAATAAGTATGGTGTCCCTGATTTCCGTGAAGGTCTATAATCGCACATGGAAACGGCAAAAGCTGAAACATGCTCATTCGTTCGAGGGAGTGATGCGCTATATGGCGCGCAAGAGAGGCGAGGATGAGCAGAAGTGGGGCATTGTTGGGCTGCTGCACGACCTGGACTACGAACGTTTTCCAGAGGAGCATTGTAAGAAATCACAGGAGCTGCTGGAGGAGCGAGGCTGGCCGGAGGAACATGTACGGGCGATCGTCTCCCATGGCTGGGGAATATGCAGCGATGTTGAGCCTCAGACCGAGATGGAAAAGACGCTATACGCGGTGGATGAATTGACCGGGCTTATCACGGCGGTAGTGTTGATCCGACCATCGAAGAGCGTCACCGGCTTGGAAGCAAGGTCAGTGATGAAGAAATGGAAGGACAAATCGTTTGCCGCCGGTGCGAACCGCTCGATAATTGAAAGTGGAACCGCCATTCTGGGAGTAGAGTTAAAGGATCTGGTGGACGATGTCATCATGGGTATGCGCGAGGTGGCTGACAGGATAGGGTTATAGGTTCGCTTTTTCCTCATGCTGACTTTATTGTCAACAGAGCGACTATCCCTCTGTTGCAAAGGCTAGGAGGGAAGCAAGGTAGTTGGGCTGATCAATACCCCCATACAGGGCAAGATCCGCCTTATATCTATCGGCTCCTTTTTTAGCTGCTTGGTTTGTTGGGTAAACTGCCGGTTCCAACCTGTGGCCTCGCTACTCCTATAGTATAACCCGTCCAAAAGAGAAGGAGGTACTGCAACATGAAGCATTATATCGAATGTGATGCCCCAAAAAATATTCGGTGTTTGTGGGTATCAGCGAAGCTGGGGAATTACCCGACGCGGCTGGTGGAGCATGACCGGAAGAGCTACGGCTCTTTTTTAAAGAGTTCGCCGCCAGGCAGTCGAATTGCGGGAGAGAGTGTCGGGAACTGATGTTGATTGGTGAAATGGAAAAGGGCGGCCATGTTCCGACGCTGGTCAACGCAGGCGAAGTAAAACTTATGATGGGCGGTATTAATAAAAGTAAGCTTGATGCCCGGGGTCTGGCCGTTTTGTCCATCAACCATACCTTGCCCGCGGTCTGGGTTCCTCCGGAGGAACTTCAAGACCAACGAGAGCTGGCGCGGATGAGGATTTTTCTGGTGCGCATTCGTACCAGCGTGAGAAAACCACATCCACGCTACCTTTGCCAGATACGCAATTACCTTCGAAGAGGTAAGCGACCTTTTTGGGGTACGGGGACGGAATCTTCTTGCGGAGCGTCTGGTAGAATTGCCACCAGAGACCAGGGACTCGATGAAAGAGCACTTGCAACTTCTTGATCAATTGCACCCGCAGATTAGCACGCCTCAACAGCGCATCTGGCAGGGTTGCAAACATAACCCCCCAGATGCGATTGCTGGTGTCCATACCCGGCACAGGACCGGTACTGGCCATCCTCATTGCCCTCGAGGTTGTGTGGGGACGTTATAACCACATCCTAACCCAAATCTGGCCCTGATGCCAGGCTATCCACCGTTCAATTTCTGCACCTTCTTCGCAATGCCTCGCGATGCTCGCGTATCCGCCTTTCAATTTCTGCTATTTCTTCCGTGCTCAAACAGAGCCAAAATCTTACAGCTAGTTCCGCCATATAGGCTTCAATCTCCAGCTCATGGAGACGCGGGCTGCACCAACTCAGGTTGATATCGAAAAGGGCAAGCCCGAGCCTGCGGAATTGCTCGGCATGTATCCTCTCATGAAGTAGGGTGGCAGCAAGCCAACTGGGCGAACGGAAAGCGCCGTTTCCAATTGCGATAAAAGTTCTGATTTGTCCATCGATAAGCCACGCTTCAGCCAGTCCCTCGGATGGCAGGTATGGGCAATACCACGCGCCCAGAGCATTCGCGCCCTGAACATTGATACCATAGTACTCGTTAGCCAGGTCGGCTGCTTTTTGCCCATGCGGCCTTGCCCGCTCGAGTGCGGCCTGTACTTTCTCTCGGTGACCCCGCGCCGCCTCCTCGTCGAATGGCAGGCCAAACAACATATGCGGCAGCCGCTCGAAAACATACAGGACGAGGTGCTTTTTAGCAATCATCTTTTCTTTTTGGGCCTTCTCAATCGCCTTCCGAATTTCGTCTATTTGGTGTTCTGTTGGCTTTACTACCAGTACCGGTGGTGGCTCTTCCGGTGGTGGCTCTACTGGTACTGGCTCTTCCGGTTTTGGCTCTTCCGGTTTTGGCTCTTCCGGTGGTGGCTCTGCCAGTGGTAGCTCTGCTCGCGCAATGCCTTGTATTGGGTCTGTCGGTAGTGGCTCTACTTGCGGAATGTAGGCACCGACCACTAGAGCCAGAAGGGCAATAAGACAGACGGCAATTATCTTCGCTTTTCCAGTCATTTTCTTCATTTTGCTCTCCTTTCTGGTACAACCGCATTTAACCGTGGTCGAGATTCAAAATAGGGCCTCATGGTAAATACGATCCACGGTTTAATGCAGCGCTACCTCCTTTCTTCAATAATTGTCAGGGTAAGAGTGTTTGACTCAAGCACACCTACCCAAGCCTTGATTCCCGCTGGCACAATTTCACTCCGATATACTGCCTGGACTGTATATCCCCCCACGGTAGTTAAGTCGTAGAATAATGTTAAGTCAGCGATCCAAACTGCCAGCTCGCCCGGCTGGAGGGTAGTAAAGTCCGCCGCTCCAGGATAAAAAACCTTAATCAGGGGAAGGAAGGGCAGGGGGTTATTAGCAGCGTCCCTGATCACAAAGAAGACCTCGCCCAAGCCAGCCTCGACGAAAGTTTGTTCGTTTACCGCAAATCTTTCATTCACTGTAATTGGCTCTTGCGTTTCGTTGAGCAAAATCATCAAAACTACAACCGGCTCACCTATCGCATAAGTTCCTTGTTTCTCAAAGTCAAACCACCCTATGATAAATGTCGGAGATGGTATCTTGAATGTCGGAGATGGTATCTTGGCAAAATTGGCGGTGATTGAATAGTCGTCGTTCATGGTGATCGTGGTTGAGGCAGCATTGACATCGGCGATGGTGCCCACATCGCCAGTCCAGTTGACAAACTGGTAGCCGGCCTCTGGAGTAGCCACCAGGTTGACCACTGTGCCCGCTTCATATGTGAAAGTCCCCTCGCCGGGGGTAGTTACCGCCCCTCCAGCCGTGCTGGAAATGGTTAGGGTATACTGAAGAAGGGGAGGAGGGGGACCCCCTCCAGTCCCCACCACAATCAAGGCTAGGGCAATTAAAAAGACGCCAGCTCTTTTCAGGTAATGTCGCCTTGAACTAAGTATTGCCTTCATAATTCACCTCCAAATTTTTTATAGTTCTCTCGGAAAGTCTTAAGGACTAGAGTCAATTGGTCATCTAGCTTCCAATACTAATTTGCTTCCATACCTTGGTTGGAAGAATACCTCATTTCCTTAAGGCCGATTATATTATAGGCTGCCTGTAATTCCCTTGTCAAGCATCCCCTCACCGGTTCTGTTCGATTAAGGTTGACACCATGACAACAACCTGAATCCGTGAAGAATGGACGACTTACCCGCTCATGGCTTACAAATATACTATATCACAGGGGCACGAGGTTGTTAAGTACCCTTCATCGCTCATTTTGAGGAGTCTCCGGATTCGAGATGGCAGCAATTTACCAGCCGAGCTCAACGAAGGATATTGGAATACGGTGAAACTCAGACCGCCAGTGTCTCCTGTACCCCATTTTCCTCGACTTAAGTGATACCTCTCCCCTGGAG
>JAJHSB010000018.1 GCA_022684035.1 Candidatus Acetothermia bacterium
ACTTAAGAAGACAAGAATTGGAAGCAAGGTGAAAAAGAAGTATGATCAAACAAGAACTCCTTACAGAAGGGTCCTTGAGTCACCGTCGATATCTCAACAAGCAAAGGAGAAGTTGAAACAGAACAGGAATATGATAAACTAAATCCGGTACAGTTGCAAAGGGAGATCACCAGAATGCAAGACGCACTGAGCAAGCTTGTGCTGGCAAAGAGAGAATCAAGCAAGGAAGTCAAGCAAGATACCAAACCTTTGGAGTACATTTTAAATGAGGCAACAAGGTGTGTGTAATCTGAAAACCAAACGCCTTGTAAAACCCGATCACACTTTGCCATGTCTCCGTTGTTTCCAAAATTACTCTCCCGTAGCCACTCCGATATGCTCTCCTGCAAAGTTCACACACTCCATTAAAGATCTGACCCCAATAGCTTTTCCCCTGGAGTTCAAATCTCCCTTCACTGTCAAAGTCCTATTTTTCGGACAGCCTCTCTTATTCCCCAGGAATAAAAGTATAAATTTGTGGAACAGAAGCGCATCAGAGTGCTACCTGAGCCTGTTGCCTCTTTTTAAGCAGAGAGGCAATGCGCTTCTGAATTTCCACGACGATAATGACTGTGAAAGCCAATGGTATGATTATCGCCCAATCCGCCAGGCTCAGTGGAACTATTCTAAAGGCAACTTGGAGGAATGGCACATACAATACCATTAGCAGCATCGCAAACGACGAGGCACAAGCATATATTAGCCATTTATTGGTAAATGGCCCGAGCTGAAATAGGGAGTAATCTGGTGAACGGCAGTTAGACGCATTGGCTAGTCTGAGACAAATTATAGCGACGAAAAACATTGTCATCGAATATGCTAGGTCGCCAGTGGTGTTCAACATCCAGTTATACAGTAGCAATGCCGTGACACCAATCCACGCCCCAACGCCGGGAATAAACAACAATGCGTGGCGATTGAATATGCTACTTTTAGGGTTACGAGGCGGCTTCTTCATCACCCCTTTCTCTGGTGGTTCTACACCTAAGGCTACTGCTGGCGCCCCATCCATAAGCAAGTTTATAAATAGAATTAAGACGGGAGTGAGGGGTATAGGTAAACCTACAAGAAGGGCAGCTATCATGGCCAATACTGCGCCCGCATTGCCGCTGAGCAGGTATGTGAGGTACTTCCTTATATTGGCAAAAATAGTTCTCCCTTCCTCCACTGCTGAAACGATGGAGGCAAAGTTGTCATCGGTAAGAACCATATCAGAAGCTTCCTTGGTGACGTCAGTGCCGGTGATACCCATAGCCACACCAATGCCAGCTTTTTTCAAAGCTGGAGCGTCATTGACCCCATCTCCAGTCATAGCCACGATATGTCCTTTCTTGATGAGGGCTTCAACAATTCGCAGCTTATGGGCTGGAGAAACTCGAGCATAGACTTCTATTTTTTCGACTAAGGTTTCAAACTCCTCATCACTTAAGCTATCCAGCTCAGCCCCACTCACGGCAACCCCTTCCTTAAGTAAGCCTAATTCCTTAGCAATGGCAATAGCAGTTAGCTTATGGTCACCGGTTATCATCACTGACTTTATGCCTGCCTGGTCGCAAAGCTTTACTGCTTCCTTAACTTCTTCCCGAGGTGGGTCAATCATCCCGGCAAGACCAACAAAGACCATATCTTGCTCTATGGCTTGGGTAACGGCAGGGTTAGTGGGCAACCGTCTATATGCCAAACCCAAGACACGCAGCGCGTCACCAGCCATCGTCTGAGCTACAGACAGGACATCATCTTTATCCTTATCAGTTAATTGTTTTTCTTCCCCGTTAGCATAGATATAGCGGCAAGAGTCCAGTATTACCTCGGGGGCGCCTTTAGAATAGGCAACCTTTCCTTGAGGCGTTTGATGGACGGTGGTCATTCTTTTTGTCTCTGAGGAAAAGGGGATTTCATCGATGCGAGGTGACTGGCTACTGAGTTCTTCTTGCCACAAACCAGCTTTAGCTGCGGCCACAACGAAAGCACCCTCAGTAGGGTCGCCTTTAATCTCCCAACGACCATCACCTGAAGTCAAGGAAGTATCATTGCACAGACTGCCTGCCCTAAGTAGTGTTTCTAAAGCAGTGTCTTGCCTTGGCTCAACAACCTTGCCATCAAGATGAAACTCACCTTTAGGTTCGTAACCCGTCCCGGTAACATCAATTAGCTTACCAGCGGTATAGATGCGGCGGAGGGTCATCTCGTCCTGAGTGAGGGTGCCGGTCTTATCCGAGCAAATAAATGTGGTGCTACCTAAGGTTTCTACTGCCGGAAGCTTTCTTATTAACGCACGACGTTTTACCATCCGTCGGGCGGCAAGAGATAAAGTGACTACCACCACTGCCGGCAAGGCTTCAGGTATTATGGCTACTGCAAGAGCTACACCCCAAACGAACATCTCAAAGATGTCATATCCCCTTACCACCCCAGCGGTAGCTATTAGCACAGCTAAAACAAGTGCTATTGTTCCTATCACTTTTCCCAGCCGGTCAATGTTAACCTGAAGGGGAGTCCGCTCTGTTTTGACTTCCTGGAGCCAGGTAGCAATTTTGCCAAATTCGGTAGCCATACCAGTGGCAGTTATAATTGCTTTGCCCCGACCATAAACAGCGGCTGTTCCCATAAACACCATATTTCGCCTGTCTCCCACACTTACCTCGCCTTCTATAGGCTCCCTTATCTTATCTATAGGAGCGGATTCTCCAGTGAGAGGAGCTTCCTCTGTCCTTAGGTTTACAGATTCAATAAGGCGAGCGTCAGCCGGTATCCGGTCGCCAGTCCTAAGCAAAATGATGTCTCCGGGGACAAGCTCTCTAGCAGCTATTTCTGTTTCTTTACCATCCCTCAATGCTGATGCCGTAGGTGCTGCCATCCTTTTTAGGGCTTCCATAGCCCTCTCGGCTTTATACTCCTGGATAAAGCCCAAGATGCCGGCAAGAAGGACGATGGCAAAAATAAGAATAGCTTCCCCCTCTTTTCCTTGAATAGCCGATATGACGGTAGCAATAAGGAGGATAAGAATCAGGTAGTTCTTGAACTGCTCAAGGAGAAGTAGCCAAGGAGAGATTTTCTTCTTCTTTGCCAGCTCATTGGGTCCGAATTGAGATAGTCGTTTCTGGGCTTCCTTCTGGCTTAAGCCGTCAGAACTTGCATTGAGGGAACTTATAACTTCGTCTGATTTTAGATTGTACCAATTCTCTTTAGGCATATCATACCTCCAAAAAAATTTTAAAGTCGGGTGATTACTGTCGACATATCGTAAGACCCCATGTCGTAATGGCAGTAACTGCTGAGAAGAGCAAAAGCGTAAGTGGGTTAGGACGAGGTGATGAGATAATGTTATAATGTTAATGTTAAAAACGCAAGTATTCACGAATAACAGTTAAGTTTTATTTTTAAAGTAGGAGGGATTTACATGATCGGTTTACTGAAGTTTGCGTTAAAGAACATTCTTCGCCGGCGCACCCGCACTCTGCTTACGATAGGAGGCATTAGTATAGGTATTGCAACAATTGTAACTCTCGGCATATTAGCAGCCGGGATTCAACATTCCATGGGAAGGGTACTAATGCCTGCTGGGGTTGATTTAACGATAACTGAAGCAGGTGTAGGTGATCTAATAATGAGTAGAATCACAACCAAGCAGTTGCAAAAGATACAAACAATTGAGGGAGTAGAAACAGCATTTGGCCAGCTTGTTTCAGTTACCCGAACAGATATAAGTCCATTTTTCATGATATTTGGCATGCATCGGCAAGATTTGAAGATAGCTGGGTTTGAAATAGTAGAGGGACGAGATTTTGCCGATGGCAGCAATGAGGTAATTATGGGGAGGATGGCCGCAACTAATTTTAATAAAGAGGTAGGTGATAATATCGTTTTAGGAATTAGAACACACAAGATCGTTGGCATCTACGAATCAGGAAATCCAATACAAGATGGCGGCGCAGTCCTTCCGATAGATGTATTGTGGGCAAACAACAATGAAGCTCGTGAATTTACAATGGTTTTAGTTGACGTAGCTGATGTTGTAGATGTTGGTGGACTCGGGCAAAAGATCGAGGAAGTATTCGATGGAGAAGTCATTGCCCTATCTTCAATCGCTGAGCTTGGAAAGATCGATCAAGGAATGGAGATTATCAACTTTGCCGTATACGCAATATCACTCCTTGCTGTCGTAATCGGCGGAATAGGTGCCATGAATACTATCATGATGAGCGTCTTTGAACGGACAAGAGAGATAGGGATACTACGTGCGGTAGGTTGGTCAAGAAAAAGAGTTTTTGCCATGATCTTAAATGAATCCATAATCATAGGAATTTGCGCAACGGTTATCGGCGTTCTTCTAGGAATTCTGGTTATAGCTTTCATAATGACCTTCCCCACAGCAAAAGCACTTATACAACCGGTTTATTCTGAAGTTATCTTTGTAATCGCAGTAATCGTAGGAATTCTAGTCAGCGTAATAGGCGGAACATATCCCGCTATCAGGGCTACTAAATTTGCTCCAACGGAGGCTTTGCGCTATGAATGATATTTATGCCAGAAATATCCATAAGCACTATGATAATGGCCGGATCAGGGCACTAAACGGTGTAAACCTGGATATAGCCAATGGTGAATTTGTTGCTCTCATGGGGCCTTCGGGCTGCGGTAAATCCACTCTTTTGCATATGGTCGGAGGCTTAGACAAACCGGACTTGGGCAAATTAGTTGTAGCTGACCAGGATCTTATAAAAACGAGGGATCTTACAAGTTTTAGAGCAAGAACTGTTGGGTTTGTTTTTCAACTGCATAACTTACTACCATCGCTTACAGCGATAGAGAATGTAATGATCCCGATGCATGAAATCAGACAGTCAGAAAGTTCAAGGAGAAAGCGCGCGCTCGAACTTTTAGACAAAGTAGGAATATCAAAGCGAGTATCTGGTTTACCATCTCAACTATCCGGAGGAGAGCGGCAGCGGGTAGCAATCGCCCGAGCCCTTGCAAACTCACCACCCATAATTCTGGCTGATGAGCCAACAGGAAACTTAGACTCAAAAAATGGCGAACAAATAATGGCACTTCTAACGCAAATTTGGAAGACAGACGGGACTACCCTGCTTATTATTACCCATGATATGTCAGTTGCGCAACGAGCCCAACGCATGTTGTACATGCGCGATGGTGAACTCTCTAATAATTTACCTCACTCCCTGTGCGATGACACAGGGTCAGCTATTAGCTTTGGGGGTTGTTTTCCAGGAACGAAAAGAGATTCGGAGCGCGATATCGAGGTCAGAAGCTGATGAAGAGTGACATGTAGTGATATGGGGTCAGGTCTTTACTTTTGATATTTCTCTCGTAACTGCTCAGGTTGTCAGGTTCACGGTTCAGAGATTCACAGTTGTCAAATTCATGCTTGATTGGTTTAACCCCTGGGCCTGGCCAGGGATAGGCCTTGAACTGTGAACCCGGAACCTTGAACCTAAAAATGTTTTTCTCTCGTTTCCTCTGGAGGGCACGTGATATACTGCACCGTCATACTCTTCTTAGCGGTCTTGCCATGCAGTAAGCTCATATTGAAGCAAGACTCAATGTCAAGATTAAAGACCTGACCCCATGCCTTATTACAATGTAATCCTTATAGGTCTACTCATGCCTTAAGGCCTCAATCGGCCTCATTTTGGCGGCTCGTCTGGCAGGATAGAGCCCACTGATAATTCCGGTTACGAGAGCAATTATTAATCCTCCGACTAAGACATCAGGGCCGATGATAAGCGGCATATCAGCAATGATGAATCCGGAAATAAATGTGCTCACAACGGCGCTAATAGCTACCCCTGCTAAAACGCCTAATAATCCCCCGATCAAACTAATAGTGGCCGCTTCCACCAGAAACAGATAGAGAACATCTTCACTCGTTGCTCCGATTGCCTTCATAATGCCTATCTCTCGTGTCCTTTCGATTACTGATATTAACATAATATTTACAATTCCTATGCCCCCTACAATAAGCGCAATGAAGGCGATACCGATAACAAAAGCTTGTATGATGAGAAAAACCGTCTCCACTCGACCCAACAATCCTTCTACGGATGTTGCAGTAGTTAACCCAGTTACACCATGCCTTTCGTCCAGCAATTCTTCGATTTGGTCTTCGATTTCATCAACCCGGGCTAAGTCATCAATTCGTACCAGCATAAGCATCACATTGTCAGACTGTGTGATTTCTCTTGCTGTTTCTTTGGGAAGCAGCACCCGGTGACTAACATCCAGAGCGGCAAGGTCATAAGCCATAATGCCGACTATGGTGAGATCTACCCCATTAATTGTCAAGGTATCACCAACTTTCAGCTCTGCTTCAAGCCACCTGTTTAGATGTTTAAGGGTTGAGGCACTGACTATCGCTTCTCTAGTCGCACCTTCTCTGATTAGCCTTCCTTCTTTAAGTTGAACAGCACCTCCCAGAAATCTTCCGATATCGGCCGGATCACCTCCCATTAATTCGACCGGTGCAAATCGCCCTTCATATCCTGCCTCGGCAATCTCAATCATCCAGCTGGAGACATCTGCAACCCCAGCAATCTCCTTCACTGCCTCCCCATCTTCTTCCGTAAACGAGCCATAAGAGACAAAGTCTCTACCGGGAATCACATGTCCAGGAAGCACTCTGATAATATCCACCGTTCCCTCAAACCTTTCTCCTACAGCCTGTACCATACTTTGGCCGATAATTATCAGAGAGACTATGGCAGCGATACCCACTGCTATGCTGAGGAGAGTTAAAAATGAACGCAGTTTGTGTTCTTTGAGATTTCTGTAGGCCAATCTTATCTTATTCAGTATTCTCATGTTTGTTCCTCCTGTTCTGATTGATTATTTATAAACTGTCCATCTTTCATCTGCAGAACCCTGTGGGCAGTGCCAGCAACCGCGGGGTCATGAGTAACTACTACCACTGTCCGCCCCTCTCTATTTAACTCCGTCAGTATCTTCATTACTGCGGCACCGGTCTTGCTGTCAAGATTGCCGGTTGGTTCATCGCCGACAATGAGCAAGGGGTCATTACTTAACGCCCTGGCAATTGCCACTCTTTGCTGCTCTCCACCGCTTAGCTCAGATGGCTTGTGCTTCATTCTCTCCTGCATTTCTACCATCTCAAGCAGTGTGGCTGCCCTTTCAGATGTCTTGTTATTATCTTTTCCGGCGAACATCATCGGAAGCATTACATTCTCAAGGGCATTCAATGTTGGGATTAAATTGTAACTTTGAAATATGAATCCAATCTTATCTCGCCTGATTTTGGCCAGTGCCTTATCGCTCAGGTGCGCTATATCTATGCTATCAATGGAAATTGTTCCGCTCGTTGGCTTATCGATACAACTCAGTACGTTCAAAAGCGTAGATTTCCCACATCCCGATGGCCCCTGTATTGCAACAAACTCCCCTTGTTTAACATTGAAATCAATACCATTTAAAGCTCTTATCTCTATGGTGCCTATGCCATAGACTTTTGTGATGCTTGTTGCCTGAATCACTTTGACTCGCCTCTTGCATATGAGAACCGTTTGCAATACTTACAATATTCTTTTCTTTCCAAGATTCTTTATGTTGGCTAATATAGAGTACCACGCCCTCCACCGAGCTGTCAAGGACTCTTGAAATTGGTATACTGGAAGTCCGTTCAGGTTTTTGGAAAAACTTATCTGTTACATGGAAATGACCATACACTTTTTGGAGAGGAACCAAATACTTAAACTCCTTTCCTCCCTACAATCTCCTCCATCTCTACCGGAGATTTCACTATACGGTTATGATCTAGATATAGCTTCCGTAGCTGCTCTCGGGATTCGATCTTCAGGTCCGGATGCGGCGGGGGGGAAAATACCGCCACGAAACTCGCTGTCTTTCTCCCGGAGTTCTTTACTTCAAAAGGTGTCCCGAGTTCCAGGGGGACAAGAAGGGCCGTCTCTGGAGTAATCTCGAACTTCTCCTCTCCATAGGTAATCTCCAAAGTCCCATCAAGGATATAGATTGCCCGTTCAAGCATTTCCGCTTCCTTCTCCTTTTTAGAACCCATCACCATTTTTCTTCCCGGCAACAGATAGGTCACATTCATATAGAGATTTTTACCGAAGAGTAATGGCTTGTACCATTCCGGATCATGGAAATATCCCTCCACCTCGTTAACCTTCACCAACTGTTTCTCTGCCATCTTACGTTCCTCCTTACCTTTTAGTCTTTGTAACATCTCTTATCTTACTTCTATATCGTATCAACTGAGTTGAGTTTATCACTACTATCAGCGAGGCGAGGTTGTGTAACAGCGCTGCCATCACCGGCCCCACCGCGCCGTAGATTGCCAAGTACATTCCCACAATGTTAAGTCCCAACGAGAAAGCATAAATGTTTGCTTTAATAACTCGTAAGGCTTTGCGACTCAGAAGAATTGCCTGAGTAGCCTGCACCAGATCGTCGCCCAACAGGGCAACGTCAGCCACTTCGATGGCAGCATCACTCCCAATGACACCCATCGCAATGCCGAGATCGGCCGTGGCCAAAGCCGGAGCATCGTTGATCCCATCTCCAACGACCGCGACTTTATACTGCTCTTTCAACCGCTTCACCGTGTTCACCTTATCTTCGGGCAACTGGTCGGCGGCAAAGTCATTGATCCCAGCAAGCGAGGCGATAGCCGCGGCCGTGCGGGAGTTGTCACCGGTAAGCATCACTATTTTGTTTATCCCGGCCTTCCTTAAGGTAGCGATCGCCCCGGCTGTTCCTTCCCGCAACACGTCGGCAACGCTGAGCACCCCCAGAAAGCGCTTATTCTCGGCAAGTAACAAACAGGTCTCTCCGCTTGATTCCTTCTGGGCCAAATACTCCTCTTCCTCCGGGGACAAGGCGACGTGATGATCGGCCAACAGTCTTCTGTTGCCCAGAAGTATCTTTTGCTCACTGGCGTGTGCCACCACCCCGCGGCCTAAAATGACCTGAAAGTTACTGGGGTCGGGAACCTTAAGCCCAAGTTCCTGGGCTTTGCTCATGATCGCCTTAGCCAGGGGATGCTCGGAGAATTTCTCGGCGATAGCTGCCCGCATCAGAACATCTGCTTGAGTCTTCTCGGTGAAACTCCTGATCTCAGTCACCTGTGGATTGCCATAGGTAAGGGTCCCGGTCTTATCGACCACCACCGCATTCACCCGACCGGCTGCCTCGAGACTCCTCCCTCCTTTGATCAGAATACCTCGTCGGGCAGCGTTGCCGATAGCGGCAATCACTGCCGTCGGGGTGGCCAGCACCAGGGCACAAGGACAGGCGACGATCAGAACGGTAATTGCAGTGACTACGTCGCGCGTACCAAAGTAAGTGGCAAGAGCAATCGCCAGAATGATCGGAGTAAAGTATTTAGCAAACCGATCAGCCACCCGCTGCGCCGGGGCTTTATCTGCCTGCGCCTCCTCTACCAGCTTAATTATGTGCGCCAGCGTGGTCTCGTGACCGACCTTAGTCGTCTCGATCTCTAAGATGCCCAATTCGGTAAGCGTTCCCTCAAATACTTCATCCCCGATACTCACTTCTACTGGAATCGATTCTCCGGTAAGAGAGGCCTGATTGACTGCAGCTTGGCCGGAGAGGACCGTTCCGTCGACTGGAATCCGCTCGCCTGGTTTGACCAGCACCCTATCTCCGAGTTTAACCTCTTCGATCGGCACCACTACCTCCCCATCAGCGCGGCGTACTCTCGCCGTCTTCGGTTTCAGATCCATCAATTTACGGATAGCGTTGCCCGTCTTAGCGACAGTAATGTTTTCCAACAACTCACCGACGTGCATGATGAAGACCACAAGAGCTCCAGCAAAATATTCTCCGATGAGGAGCGAGGCAATTAAAGCAATGCTGATCAGCACACCAACGTTCAGGTTCTTACGCAGTAACCCTTTTATTGCCCCAATAATGATCGGGATTCCTCCCACCACGGCTGCCAGCGTGAAAATATAGATGCCGAAGACCTCGCGCACCAGACCTGTTGCCCCCAGGACTATGAGCAAGCCTAACACAACGGGCAGCAGCAATTCCCTGTACTTAAGAGTTAGCCCTTTTATTTTCGATCTATCAGTGCTTAACCAAGCTTGATCCATGCATGGGCCATTTGGAGGGCAAAGGGCTTTTACTTTTGATCTATCACTACTTAACCCTGTTTTCTCTTTCATCTGTTCTGTTTTCTCTTTCATCTGTTCCTCCCTCTAATCATGTTATTTAGCATCTTTTCAATGGAGAAACCGTGCCAGTGATTCCTTCAATTTGACAATCGCCTCCTCTTCAGATCCCTCTTTAATGGCCGCCACGATACAGGTGTCCAGGTGGTCTTCGAGGATAATTCTTCCTACCTGGTCCAGGGCGGCGCGGACAGCCGAGATCTGCAAGAGCACCTCCGGACAATCTCGATCTCCTTCCACCATACGCTTGATGGCTCTTACGTGGCCATCGATTTTGCTCAGTCTTTCCACTACTTCCTGACGGGTCCGCTCATGCATCGTTGTTTCCCTCCACTTCTCTACTTATCCCATCCAGGGGGACGCGATATTAAAGTATAGCATACTCGGTCACTGCTGTCAAGACCACCATTGCCTCATCAAAAAAGTACTCCAAATCGTAAGGCAACACTCTAATGTTGATGGTGAGGTAAGATTTATTGAACAGTTGGAAAAATACTTTGCTAAGCAGAGATTTTTGGTACAACGGGTTTACCATAAACATCAAACTCTTGCTGAACCCGAGGCGAGGTATAGCGACAGTTTTGGGGAAAAGAGTTATTGGTTTAATAACTTCGTTGATTTTTCAAGTAAAATCAGTTAATTTGAAGTTAATAAAATAAAAAATTATCGGCTCGCTCGCGAAGCGGATAAAATACGAACGAGCAAAAAAAGAAAAGGGAGGTTGAGGGGGAAGTGAGTTTTTGCCCGCCCGTCCCGTCTGGGATGGGAAGCGTTTCCGCAATTTCTGCGTTAAAATGAACAAGCGCCTTATCTTTGCCGTCCTTGCCACCGGTTTCAGCGGTATGGTGGTACAACTCCTGCTGCTGCGGGAGTTCTTGGTGATCTTTCACGGCAATGACCTCGCGATAGGGATTATCTTTGCCAACTGGCTCGCCGTCGAAGCCTTCGGCGCATTTTTCATCGGGAAGAGGATCGAGCAGTCGAGGAAAAGGATCGGATGGTTTATCGCTTTATCAGTCCTGTTCGTCCTTTCTGCGCCACTTGCTCTTTACCTTGTTCGGATAGTGCGAGACTTGATCGGTGTCTTACCTGGCGTGGGGATGGGAGTATCCACCATTTTCTACTCCTCTCTTCTCATCCTCTTTTTGCCGAGCCTCCTGCACGGTGCGTTATTTGTTTTTACCTGCAAGCTATGTGCCCAGTTTATTAGAGACCCTGAACATGATGCCCGGAAAGGCGCCTCCTCGGTCGGACAGGCATATGTGTGGGAAACCATCGGCCATATTGCTGGAGCAGTGGTATTCACCTGTCTCCTGATTCTCCTGTTCCATTCATTTGCCATCGTCTTTGGGGTCGGTCTTTTGACCATCATAGCATCGGTTGCCCTCGCCACTTTCCAGAGCAAGGCCGGGAAACGAAAAGCCCTCGCGGTGCTTATACCTGTTCTGGCAATATTCGTCTATCTGCTCGCTTCTGATGGGGATGAGCGGCTTCACTACCATGCGATTGCCCGTCAATGGCCGGACAAAGAGGTGATCCATCATCAACATTCACACTACGGTAACGTCGCAGTGATCTTCCGCAAAGGGGAATACACCTTCCTTACCGATGGTATCCCAACCTTCACTACTCCTACACCTGATATAGTGCGGGTGGAGGAATTCATCCATTTCCCGATGCTGGCACATCCCCGGCCGGAGAATGTGGCCATACTCGTCGGAGGAGCCGGTGGGAAGATCAGTGAAATTCTTAAACATCCTTTAGTAGAGCGGGTTGACTACACGGAGGTCAACCCTTTGCTCATTGACCTAGTGCGGAAATTTCCCACTCCGCTCACTGAGGCAGAACTCGGCGATCCACGCGTAAATACACTGCATGTAGATGGGCGCCGCTTCCTTGAATTGACTCCGTATCAGTACGATCTGATCTTTGTCGGTATCTCCAATCCGGAAAACCTACAGGTGAACCGACTCTTTACTGCCGAGTTCGCACGGATAGCCAAAGAGAGATTGCGGGAGGGTGGAATTCTAGCCGTCACCTTACCCGGCTCACTGACTTACTTAAGCCACGAGCTAAGGAACTTAAATGGAGTGATCATCAATACCCTAAAAAGCGTCTTTCCATATGTGCACATAATTCCGGGGTATCAAAATATTTTCCTATCTTCCACGACGCCAGATGTTATCCTAATCAATGCCACCCTGCTCTATGAGAGACTAAGGAAACGTCAACTGGACCTCCGGCTCATCACCCGCCCTTATCTCGAAGTGAGGTTGGCTCCTCACTGGTTAAACTGGTTCTTAGAATCTATGCGCGGAGCAACACGAGAGATCAATCACGATTTTCGTCCCAAGGGCTTCTTTTACAGCCTTACCTATTGGAATGCGATGTTCTCCCCTTATTTAAGCGATTTTTTCAGGTGGCTGGAAGGTCTGGAGCTTGCGCTTTTTGCCATTGTGATTGCCGCGGTCACCGCAATGCTACTTGCGCTCAGGTGGCGAATTACTCGCCTGCGCCGATTGACCATCCCTTATTCTATTGCCACCACCGGCTTTTCCGGCATGGCCTTCGACCTGCTCCTCATCTTCGCCTTTCAAGTGCTTTTTGGATTCGTCTTTCACTGGATCGGACTGCTGCTGGCCGCGTTTATGGGTGGGGTTGCAGGCGGTGGCTTTGTGATGACTACTCTCTTACCGCGCATCAAGGACGACCGTGCCCTCTTTATCAAGCTGGAGATCGCGGTGGGACTATTTGCCGTCCTGTTGCCGCTCGTTATTCTCGTAGTGGCACCCTATTTAGGGAATATCGTCGTATTTGTCTTTGCACAACTGCTCTTTCTTCTGCTGGCATTTGCCGCCGGGGCACTCATCGGTCTTAAGTTTCCGCTGGCAAACAGAATGTATCTTGCCCTTTCTCCCAATTTAAGCCGCACAGCCGGACTCATCTATAGCGCCGATCTTGCAGGCGGATGGACTGGAGGGATCATCGCCGCAGTGGTGCTGCTGCCCGTTTTAGGACTGGTAGGAACCTCGTTAGTGATCGTGATGATCAAGGCAAGCAGCCTGATTATGCTGGCAACCTCATTCAGGGAGAAATAGATGGAAGAGATGAATATCAGCAAAAGTAACGGACTCGCCTGGGTAGCATCGGCACAGCTTGCCGCCCTTTTGCTGGGGACAGCTCTCTGGCTGCTACTCGCGCTACTCATCCACCCACTGGCCTACGGACACTTAATCTGGCTGATATCGATTGCAACGATCCTCTCAACCCTCTGCACCTTCGGCTTGGGCAAAACCATAATCACCCATCTGCCGACAGAGAAAGATAGCAAGTTCTTGAGCAGCGCGGTGGCAGTCGTTATTCTTCTCAGTTTGATTGCTGGGACGATTCTCTCGATTGTATTGGAGCCGGCGATCGGTTTGCTCACTATTGGGCTATCGCTCTTCTCAATTACGGTACACCTATACCTGGCGAACCGGAAGTACGAAGGTTACCTCCGAGCGTGGGCCGGGGCACGGATTCTCGGCCTTCTCCTTCCTGTCCTGTTCTATCTCCTGTGGGGATCAATCACTGGTATTCTGGTCGGACTGGCACTTGCCTATCTCTCCTTTGGGAGCAAGGCGCTGGCCCACCTTCGCACAAGGCCTGATTTTCGGAGAATCTTGAGGGTCCTCACATTTACGCTCGGTGTTCTGGGAACCGACCTCAACAGGGTCTTTATGAGTTTCCTCGACAAGATACTGATCGGAGAGCTCTTCGGAATGGAAGTGCTCGGATTATACCACTTCGCCTTTCGCATCTTTCTCCTCTTCGGAACACTACCTCAAATTATGCTCTTCTACCTCTTACCCGAGAAATCCGCTGGGAGGGATACGGAAAAGATTGAACGGATCGCAGTTATCGCCTCTTTTGGCCTGGCTACGGCCACCTACCTTTTCGCACACTTCGTTGTTCCACTCGCCTTTCCGGCGTTTGCCGGGAGCGTGAATGCAATCCAAATCATGGGGCTGGCGATAATCCCGGCGACGCTGGTGGGAATAAAGACCTCCAGCCTTTATTCCGAAGGAAAGACTAATGTCGTTTTTGGTTCCCACCTGCTTGCTCTGGGGGTCGGAATCATTGGAATAATCTTTCTGGGAAGGAGATTTGGGTTAGTTGGCATAGCGCTTAGTATGGTTGCGCTCCAATGGAGTTTAGCCGCCGCTTTATTCCTCTTCTCCAAACTTGCAGGGGAAACCCGCAAAATTGCGGCGGGCTCGATAGCGGCTCTCGTCCTGGTCGGTTTACTGCTGGGTTCTGTCGGCGCGCAACGGCCGCAGATTAAGATTCGTGGATATGCGCTGCGGGGAATGGTCATGGCAATGGGAACCGTAGTTAATATCACGGTGATTGACGAGGATACCCAGAGAGCAGAGGCCGCGATGCAGGATGCATTCAATGAGATATTCAGAATTGAGAGACTAATGTCAGCCACAGATGGGTATAGCGAAATTTATATTCTAAATCAGTCGAGGGGTGAGTGGGTGGATCTCTCCCCGGAGACCATCTATGTCCTTGAGCGAAGTCTGTATTTCGCCAAGATCTCAGGTGGAGCCTTTGACCCAACGGTCAAACCCCTGGTAGATCTATGGATGGAAAAGGTGAAAACCTGGGGAAGGCTTCCGAGCACCAGCGAGCTGAGCGAGGCGCTTGCGCTGGTAAATTGGCGGAATCTGGAGGTTGATGTAAATAAGAGCAGGGCAAGATTTCTCAAAGAAGGGATGGCAATTACTCTCGGCGGGATTGCGAAGGGTTACGCAGTCGATCGCGCAATTAAGGTACTCAAAGAAAGCGGTGTTAAGCGAGGACTGGTAGATATCGGGGGGGATATCAGAGGGTTTGGACCCAAAAGCTGGAGAATTGCGATTCAACATCCGCGCGATGAATACGAGTGGCTTGACGTGATCGATCTTAAAAACGCAGCAGTGGCCACTTCCGGTGACTACAGGCGGTTCTTCTTGTTGGGGGAGAGAAGAGTTCATCATATCCTCAATCCGAAAACCGGTGAGCCGGCCGATAGAGTGATGAGCGTCACCATCATTGCCGCAAATTGCCTCGATGCCGACGCCCTCACTACACTCGTCTTTGTATTGGGCCCGGAGAAAGGAAAGGAACTGCTCAATTCCCTGGAGGTCGCCGGCTTGATTGTCGACTCTCACGGAGAGATTATCATCTCTGAGGCATGGGAATTGAAGCATCAACCAGCAAGCTCGCCTTAGTAAACAAAGACTCTGTTATTGAGAGAGTGCACAGAACTCGTGGCAATCTCATTGATAGGATCTATTGAGTTCATAGAGTTTATTTAATAAACGAGTTAGAGCGCAAACCCGGACACAGAATGATGACTTGTCTTTTCATTGTCACTATTAAGAAAGAGAGTAAGTAAGAACAGCAACACAAATAAATAGAGGTAAGATTGACGATATCAGACTTTTGTATTATTTCAAAGGCAACAGCTCAACCAGTGCGTGGTAAATTACCCTCTTGCTGTGTGGTTAACCACTACCAAAACAGATAAGGAGTAGCTGTGATCGATTATTTTGAGGGACGAATCGTTCGTTTGGAGAGAGATAGAATTGTCATTGAGGTTGGAAGCGTCGGTTATGCTCTATTAATGCCTCCGACAGCAATCGCTACTCTCAATCAAGGCGAGGTGGCGCAAATCTTTATCCATCTTATCCTCAGCGATAATTCGCTTGTTTTATACGGCTTTCTCTCTCCTAATGAACGCCGCTTGTTTCAACTTCTGCTGGGAGTACCGCAAGTCGGACCTCGGATAGCTTTGGAGACCGTCTCTGCTCTTTCGCCGGCGCAATTCACCGATGTACTGAATAAGGGAGATCTCGGTCGTCTAATAGAGATCAAAGGAATCGGCCGCAAAATAGCACAACGGATCTTAATCGAGTTACGCGATAAAATGATAACTGATAGCAAGGAGATACATACTCTCTTACCATTGAGTGTCGAACAAGAGCAGGCATTGCAGATTCTTACCTCCAAAAGCCTCGGCTTCTCAGTCGGGGAAGCCAGACGCGCAATCGAACAGGTGAAAGATAAGAAATTAACGCTACAAGAACTCGTCCGACAGGCGTTGGCCAATATGGGAAAATAGCAATGAAAATCTGCGGATTAGATTACGGCCGTAAACGAATCGGAATCGCTGTAAGCGATGAGATGGAAATTATCGCCTATCCCCTCCCTTCTTACCAGCGAGTTTCCGCAGTAAAAGATCTTGCCTTCTTTGCTTCGTTGGTCGCCAAAGAGGAGATAAGAGCGATCGTCGTCGGATTTCCACTCAACATGGACAATTCAATTGGTGAAATGGCGCAAGAAGTATTGAATTTTTGTGCTCTTCTTCGTTCAGAATTATTATTGCCGGTCTACACATATGATGAACGGTGGACCAGTATCGAGGCCGCAAGGGTCCTCACGCAGGCCAATATCACACAACAACAGCGCAAAGACTTACGTGATAGCCTCTCTGCTGTCATCATTCTACAAGGATACTTGAACCTTTCCAAACAAGCTCATTAATCTACTTATCACTTTCCCCTATCGCTGTCTGTAATCATCGCTTCGATAAAGGAAGTCAGCTCTCCATCAAGGACTGCATCGACATTCCCTGTCTCCAAGCCAGTGCGATGATCCTTTACTAGCCGATACGGATGGAGAATATACGACCGAATTTGGCTACCCCATTCATTCTCTTCCAGTTTTCCTTGTAGTTCTTCCAATCTCTGCGTCTGTTGTTTATAAAGCAGCTCAGCAAGACGGGAATGCAAAACCTTCATTGCTATCTCTTTATTCTGATGTTGCGAGCGCTCATTCTGACAGGAGACTACAATCCCGGTGGGAAGATGAGTTATCCGCACTGCAGAATCAGTGACATTGACATGTTGGCCCCCTGCGCCGCTGGAGCGATAGGTATCGATCCGCAGATCGTCAGAGAGAATATTTACTTCTCCGGTTTCAATCTGTGGTATGACAGTGACCGCAGCAAATGAAGTGTGGCGACGGTGGGCTGTATCAAATGGTGAGAGACGGACCAATCGGTGGACCCCTTTTTCCTGTTTGAGATAGCCAAATGCATAGTCCCCGTTGATCTCTAATGTGGCGCTCTTTATTCCTGCCATCTCACCTGGACTGGCAGTAAGCAATTTTGCCGTGAAGCCGGATCGTTCACACCAGCGCCCGAACATGCGCAGCAGCATTGCTGCCCAATCTTGTGAGTCAGTTCCTCCTGCTCCGGCATTAATTGATAGATAACAATCGTTTCTGTCATAAGGGCCGGAGAGGAATACTTCTATCTGAAAAAGACGGAGTCTTTTCTCGAGGTCAGCGAGCTGGGCGATCAGTCCCTCAATCTCATCATCCTCGTTCAAATCAGTCGCTATTTGATAAAGGGTATCGATCTCTTGCAGCTCATCGCGGAAAGTTTGATAACGTGTGAAGCGGGAGCGGTGTTGCTCAAGGTTTTGCATCACTTTCCGCGCATAAGTCGGATTATCCCAAAAAGAGGGAGAAGCTATCTCTTCCTCTAACCGTGCGATAGTCGCTGCGAGCGCGGCTACGTCAAAGATGATCACCAATCCGCATTAGAAGAGCAGTAACCGCAGCAATTTTTTCTCGTTCCATAAGTATCTCTCTTTTATTAAGCCACAAAGACCTTAGTTTAAGTATGCCTGTCAGCAACAGATGAAGCGGCATAAGCATGTGGTTTGATCCGGACAGCAAAACCGCTGCCAATGATCATTCCAACTACCTCATCGATCATCTCTTTGGTACGGCCGTTTTCACCGATATCAATATGAATTTCCAAATTGTGGACGAGAGCGACGCGCTCGGCAAGCATTGCAATCAGGCTTTGTGCCAATTCAAATGAGAGTAAGGCTTCATGCCAGATCTTCTGGCGCAGAGAATGAACCCGGTGAGTCTTCTCCCGTGTCCAAAAATAGCGTCCGCCTTTACCGATTTTATGTAAAACGATTGCGCTGACAAAATCAATATCCCTCATGCCGGATGCAGCATCAGTTCCGACAAAGATCGCATAACGAGCCGCTGCATCTTCTTCCATTGTCGTAACCAAAGTATTAACGACCTCAGAAAAGCTCATCTCTCCGTGCTGGGGGTTATAGAATCGTTTATCCATTTCACTTAAACTTATCACAAAATGGTATAAACTTACCACAAAATGGTATAAGAATCAATCGATCAAGAAGAAATCGGCGGCAAATTTAGAAATTTCTTCGCGAGAAAATCAGCGATCGCTTCTAATTGATCAGGCGAAAATAGCGGAATATTGCCAGGCAAAAAATCATCTTGATCAGTAATAATTGCAATAACATCGATCGTTTCGGCAAGTGGCTTATTTACACCGCGATAGATCTCGATCTTTGGCAAAGCGCTCTGTTTAAACCCCTCTACCAACACGATAGAGAACCCCTGGAATAGTCGGGTTATAGTCTCTTCAATCTTCTCAGTAAAAAGCGGCTCGCCGATCAGCGCATATTCTCTATCACTGTAAATCAATACCTGTTTGGCACCGGCCTGCCGGTGCTGGTCGCTGTCGGTTCCTGCTCGGTCCAATTCAACTAAAGGGGATACATGTTTCACCGTTCCCACTCGATATCCTCGCTGAAGTAAAACAGGGATTAATCGCGTCAGAAAAGTCGTCTTGCCGCTCTTACGATGGCCGATGAAAGCGATAATTGGGATCATCGATTGATTCTCTCTCTTCATACTGCTCCTCTTTTTAATTGGTCTGAAGGTAGAGACGCACGCTTACTCTGTATAAACCTATTTCACTGAGTCTGCTCCTCCTACCACGCTATCGCACCAGCTTTGCTATTTTCGCTCGAATCGCTTGATCTCTTCTTGAACTCTGCGTTGCTCATCTCTTTCCTGTAGTTTGCGCCGTTTATCATATAATTTTCGTCCTTTTGCTATTCCAATTTCTACTTTGGCATACCCGCGTTTAAAATAGAGGCGCAGAGGGATCACTGTATATCCTTTTTGTTGAATCTTATTACGTATCCGCTCAATTTCGCCCCGGTGAAGCAGTAATCTCCGCTCCCTTTCAGGGTCAACATTATAAATATTCCCCTCTTTATAGGCCGAGATGTGAACATTGAGCATAAAGACTTGTTCGCCCTTAATAATAATGTATCCCTCACGCAAGGAACACTGGCCGACCCGCAAGCTTTTGACTTCTGTTCCGCGCAGCTCGATCCCCGCTTCGATGCTCTCTTCGATCTCATAGTTATGGTGCGCTTGTTTATTAGTAGCAATAACTCTTATCATCGTACATTAAGGCTACCCACCGCCTGCTGGTTATGCAAGAAAAAAATTGTAAATACCCCGGTTCTCAGATTTATGGTTCACAGTTGCTCCCCTTATCTCCATCCTTCTCCTTAAGATTGTCAGGTTCACAGCTCGGAGGTTTGCGATGGATCACTGTGCTGTTTACCCGTTAACTTGAGTAATGACGTAAAAATCAGTTCTGTTACCACAAAGATCCTTTACCATTTTTATTTCAATGACCTTACCGCTTGATCTCTTCTTTGCATGCGAGGTTTCTTCCGCTTGACTCCCCCGCTATATTTAGGCTATCCTTATCTATTGATCGGTGTAAGGAGGCCAAATGGCAGATAATCATCTCTCTTTATGGGCAACTATTCAATCCGCTTTACGAGAAGAAATTTCTCTCACAAGTTATGAGACATGGTTTGCCAATACAAACTTAAGCTCTATTAATGATTCCGCTCTTACAATAACCGTCCCCAACACGTTTACTAAAGATGGATTAGAGAAGCGCTACCGGCCTCTACTTGAACAGACTGTCGCGTCTATTTGCGGTCGTCCGATGACGATAAATTTCACTATAAAAGAAACAGCTTCAGTTGAACCTACTCTCATCGTCGGCCCGGAAATAACTTCGCGTGAAGAGCCACTTCCTCTTAACCCAAATTATACTTTCGCCCACTTTGTGCGTGGAAGTAATAATCATTTAGCCTATGCCTCCTCAATCGCTGTTGCGGAAGCTCCTGGAAAAGCATATAACCCGTTGTTTATTTACGGTTCAGTTGGATTGGGTAAGACCCACCTTCTACAAGCGATCGGAAATCATATCTCTGCTAATAAGACTTTGCCGCGGAATGTTATGTACACAACTTCTGAACGGTTCTCAATTGAAATGATCTCTTCCATCCGCAATAATACCACTGCCGCTTTTCGTGCCAAGTTCCGTAAGCTCGATATCCTTCTCATCGATGATATCCAGTTTTTAGAAGGTAAAGAAGGAACCCAAGAAGAACTGTTCCACACCTTTAATGAACTCTACGGACAAGAGAAACAGATTGTTTTTTCCAGTGATCGCTCGCCAGAGAAGCTATCCGGGTTACAAGACCGGCTGGTCTCTCGCTTCCGCTGGGGACTTGTCGCTGATATCCAGGCGCCTGTTTTGGAAACGCGAATCGCTATTTTACGTGAGAAGGCACAGCTCCGTGGAATTGAAGTTGATGACTCGATTATAAAGTTGATCGCCTCTCGTATTTCTTCTAACGTGCGCGCATTAGAAGGAGCATTAATAAAAGCAATCGCGTATTCCGAACTTCAAGGAACCCACCTATCTGTAAGCAACCTTGAAAAGATACTTCCCGAAGAAGGTAAGCGTCCTCCACTTACCGTTGAAGCAATTAAAGAAGAAGTAGCTACCCAGTATAATTTAAAACGCCGTGATTTAGAGGGATCAAGTAGAAAAAAGGAGTTAGTGCAAGCACGCCAGATTGCAATCTACATCGCTCGCGAAATGACAGAGAGTTCTTTTCCGTCACTTGCAAAATCCTTCGGAAATCGTGATCACAGCACTATTATGCATTCTTATATAAAGATAAAAAGCCTCCTTGAAGATACCCCTTTACTCTATAGTGAGATTAAAGAGATCCAAGAAAACATTTTATCAAAATATACTACCCGCCGATGATAGCTAAGAAATACCGATAAATAAAGGGTTTTAAATTATAATATAAAGGGATATAGATGAAAGGATTAGGGGTGGATAACTCTGGGGATAAGCTGGTTTTAACAGGTTAATATCATCTCTTTGGTAAGGAAAAGACTATTAAAAATCGGTCAATAAAGAATAATAAACAAAGTAATCAACAGTTTTTTATCAAAAACCACAGGTTATCCCCAAACTTATCCACAAGTATAAGGTAGGAGAGAATATAAATTTAAGAAAGTTTTCCTTTAAACAAAGAAGGAATTCAATAACAACTATCTTGAATAATAAAATAGATTGGTTTGATATAATTAACCGACAGTGTGGGCTTGGGACCGCTCTGTCCATACTTAAAATAATTGAATACTGGCCTCAACTCATTAGTCCGCTTCTTACTTCGCTGACAAGGATTAGTTCATTTAAAAATAATCTCCTTACAATTGAAGTTGCCTCGCCTGTTATCAGTCAGGAACTTTCGCTAATCTCTACTCAAATTATCGAAAGACTAAATTATTTGATTCCCGCACATCAAATTAAAGAAATAAGATTAATTCCTGGAATATTTGAAAAAAACAGCTGTTCTCCCTTTATTCCTTCTTCTCAAACAGAAGTAAAGAATGGTGTTTTAAATATTAAATATCTATATAAAAATACTTTAGGCGAACCTTTTAAGTGTTTAATTGATGCTTCTACACTACGGACTAACCGCAATCTCAATAAAGGAGCTGTACAATGCAAGTTATGTGGTTGTCCAGTGACTATTTCAGGAGATAGTATCTGCAGTGGCTGCCGGTTCGATGGATCTCTTTTCCTTTAACCCAGACAAGCCGGAAATCCCAATAACCAAATCTCAATTTAAAAAACAATAACCGTGACTACTCAGGAGTCAGAAGTCAGAAGCCAGAAGCCAGAATAGAGGATAAAACGAATTGATGAGCCTTTTGACAAACAATCCAGTTTTGAAAATGCTTGGCTGGATCCCTTTTCATTCTGACTCCTGAATTCTGTCTTCTGTCTTCTGATTTATTTGGATATTGTTGCTTGGAACTTTTGATTTCGACTTCTTTCCATTTTGCGCAAGAGTTCAGATGTTATGGCCTAACGATAAAGCAAAAAGTTCTCATAAAGTGAGTCTCTTGAAGCGAGGGCAACTCCTCGCTAAAATGAGCTTTGATATGATAAGAAGCACAACGATTATTGCCCTCCGTTCAACGATTGAAAGACGCGCTGTCATTGCCTGTGACGGGCAAGCTACGCTTGAAAACGTGGTAATTAAGAGTAAAACGAGAAAAGTGCACCGTCTTTATGATGGAACAATCATTGGCGGATTTGCAGGAGCTACTGCTGATTGTTTATCGTTATTGGATAGATTTGAAGAACACTTAAAAGAGTACGACGGACAATTAAGAAGAGCGGCAGTGGAATTATCAAAAGAATGGAGGATGGACCGTACGTTAAGATATTTAGAAGCGATTATAGTCTGTGCGGGAAAGGAAGGTCTTTTAATGCTCTCTGGCTCCGGAGATGTTTTGGAATCCGATGATAATATCTTCGGAATTGGGTCAGGAGGAGCTTATGCACTTGCAGCGGCGCATGCGATCATTTCTGTCACAGAACTTCCGATTATTGATGTTGCGAAAAAAGCATTGGAAATTGCCGGGAAGATCGATATTTATACGAATAATCACATCACTTTAGAAGAAGTTTCGTGGTAAGAAGGAAGGACTGATGCAGATCATCGAGGTTAAAGAGAGAACAATATCTGGTTTGACACCACGGCGAATTGTCGCTGAGCTCGATAAGTATATAGTCGGACAAAGAGAGGCAAAACGACAAGTCGCAATCGCACTCCGCAATCGAATGCGAAGGCAGCTAATAACCGGCGAAATTCGTACTGAGATAAAACCGAAGAACATCTTAATGATTGGGCCAACCGGAGTGGGAAAAACAGAGATATCGCGCCGCCTGGCAAAACTAACTACCTCTCCTTTTTTAAAAATAGAGGCGACTAAATTTACCGAAGTCGGATATGTCGGTCGGGATGTTGAGTCGATGATTCGAGATCTGGTCGATATTGCGATTGACATTGTCTATCAAGAGGTGATCCTTCAGAAAGAGGATGAGATATCCGAGATGGTGGAAGAGCGGCTTCTCGATGCTCTGCTGCCGATTGATAAAGATAACACAGAAGAAAATGCAGACCGTAATGAACGGATACAGCGGACACGAGCTAAGCTGGAGCGTAAACTGAGCCAAGGAGATTTAGATGAACGATACATCGAAATCAAGGTAGAGGCACAGATCATTCCCCAGTTTGAGGTCTTCAGTCAAGAAGGAATGGACCAAATTGGAATAGATATTACTGATATGCTTTCCGGAATAATCCCTCCTTCCACCCGTAAGCGGCGTGTAAAGATTAAAGAGGCGCGGCCAATTCTCTTCGACCAACTGGTCAATGAGACGATCAATATGGAGGAGATCCGGCAGAAAGGGATTAAGTTGGCGGAAGAGACAGGGATCATATTCCTTGACGAGATCGATAAAATTGCTGCCGGCGGCCGAGAAGAAAGGGGAGGACCGAGTGTTTCGCGGCAAGGAGTGCAACGCGATCTATTACCTCTCCTTGAGGGAACGACGGTACGAACGCGCTATGGAAATGTGAACACGGAGAATATTCTCTTTATCGCTGCCGGGGCGTTCACCATGTCCAAGCCGTCTGATCTGATCCCTGAACTACAGGGACGCCTTCCGATCCGGGTGGAATTAGAGGATCTCACAGCAGAGGATTTTATGACTATTCTCACTCATCCTAAAGATGCATTGGTGAAACAATATAAAGCACTTCTCGCGGTAGAAGGAGTGGAACTTGAGTTCGACGAAGAAGCGATTGCCGAGATAGCGCAGATCGCGTATCGTCTCAATCAGACGACAGAGAATATCGGAGCACGACGTCTTGCTACGGTGATGGAGAAACTGGTAGAGGAGATTTCATTCGACGCGGATAGAAGGAGAGGAGAAAGAATAGAAATCGACAGTGAGTACGTAAGGAGTCGTCTGGAAGGAATCGTTGAAGATCCAGATCTGTCGCGATATATCCTATAGTAATTTCCATCAGTGTCGATCGTTGGGCGGCACAGAAGAGGCACAAAGGCTGCTGAGAATTGAGAATAAGAAGTTCAAGGGAATAGGTTTTAGGGATAAATAAGGTTCTGATCGATATCCATTTATGAACCCGTAATCCTTTGGCGTCAAGAATAATCATATAAGCGATAAGTGCAACGTCTCTGCTTAGAGGTAGTTAAGAGATGATCCAGCTCGTATTGCCTGATGGCAATAAGAAGGAGTTTAAAGCAGGGGTTTCCCTATATGAGGTAGCGCAGGCTATCGGGCCAGGATTGGCCAAGGCCGCGGTTGGTGCTCTCGTTGACGGCGAATTGCACGATTTACGCGAACGAGTATATAAAAATTGCGCGATTAATATTATTACCACTTCATCGCCGCAAGGACGCGAAATATTATGCCATACCACAGCGCATATCATGGCGCAAGCGGTCAAAAATCTTTTTCACGCTGTCAAGCTGGGAATAGGACCAGCGATTACGGATGGGTTTTACTATGACTTTGACCTTCCGCGCAGGCTTTCAAGTAGTGATCTGGAAAAGATTAGCGAGGAGATGAGGCGAATAATCGCTGATGACCTGTCGATTGAGCGATGGGAGAAATCAAGAGAGGAAGCAAAAGAGATCATGCAGGAACGCGGCGAGGAACTGAAACTCGAGTTGATCGATGAGCTCGATACAGAGACGGTGACATTCTATCAACAAGGCGATTTCATCGATTTATGCCGCGGACCGCACTTGCCGTCCACCTCTTACGTCAATCCCAATGCGTTTAAATTGATTTCTGTTGCTGGGGCATACTGGAAGGGAGATGAGAGCCGTCCGATGTTGCAACGAATCTACGGAACGGTTTGGAACAAGAAGACAGAACTCGATACCCATTTAGAAAGATTGGCCGAGATAGAGAGACGCGACCATCGCAAGTTGATTAAGGAGCTTGACTTAGTCAGTTTCAACGATGAAGGAGGAGCCGGACTCGCCTACTGGCATCCAAAGGGCGGGCGGATGCGTGTCCTGATTGAAGATTACTGGCGAAAGCTCCACTATGAAGGCGGCTATGAAATCATCTTCACGCCTCACATCGGCCGTGCACAGCTATGGGAGACCTCTGGTCATCTCGATTTCTATCGCGACGGGATGTACTCTCCAATGGAGATCGAAGGGCAAGATTACTATATTAAGCCGATGAACTGCCCGTTCCATGTGATGATCTATAACTCACGCACCCGTTCGTACCGCGAGCTGCCACTCCGCTGGGCTGAATTGGGGACAGTCTATCGTTATGAGCGGAGCGGCACATTGCATGGGATGTTACGCGTGCGCGGGTTTACTCAGGATGACGCGCACATCATCTGTACCCCAGAACAGATTGACGAGGAGATTTTGCGAGTGCTCGAATTCAGTCTGAACCTGTTGCGCGGGTTTGGGTTTACCAAGTTCAAGATCGAACTCTCAGTCCGCAATCCTAAGACTCCGGAGAAGTATGCCGGAGAGGATTTGATGTGGGAAGAAGCAGAAGCCTCTCTCGTTAAGGCGTTGGAGGCTAAGAATTTTTCCTACCACCGGATGGAAGGCGAGGCGGTCTTCTATGGCCCTAAGATCGATATCAAAATAGAGGATGCACTCGGCCGCACGTGGCAGTGCACAACGATCCAGTTTGATTTCAATATTCCCGGGCGGTTTGATATGATGTACATTGGCGAGGATGGGAAGGAGCACCGTCCGTACATGGTCCACCGGGCGCTATTGGGGTCTATCGAGCGATTCTACGCTCTGTTGGTGGAACACTATAACGGCGCGTTTCCTGTCTGGCTCTCTCCCCTGCAGGTTGTGGTCTTACCGGTCAGTCAGGATAACAGCGGCTATGCACAGTCGATTGCGCAACAGTTAAGAGCAGTAGGAATTCGGGTTGAGGCAAGGACTGAACGCGGACGGACAATAAATTACCTGATCCGACAAGCGCAACTGGAGAAGATTCCATATATGCTTGTTGTCGGTAAACGCGAAGAGGAGCAAGGGACTGTTGCAGTCAGGTTGCGAACAGAAGAGGATTTAGGACCATGCCGGTTGGACCAATTTATTGAATTGATTACCGAGAAAATTACTCGTAAAGAGCTGATATAAAAAGTCACAAGTTGAGGATTGAGAAATATGAATAGACCGCAGAGAACGCAGAGAGCGCTGTGAGAGATAAAAAATAAGAGCTCTGTGTGCTTAGCGGTAAAAAAGAGAAGGTCTTGGTAAGAAAAATTATAGTCAACTGCATAAATCATTGCAAAAAGCTAACAACACGCAAATCCTAAATTCTAAAACCCAAATCCCAAACAAATCCAAATGACCAAAATGACACTTCAGTGTCACCCTGAGCCAAAGGCGAAGGGTCTAATGATGAGATTCTTCGCTTCGCTCAGACTGACAACTTCGTTGTCAGTTTTGAACATTCGGATTTTGAATTTGTTTAGAATTTAGAGTTTCGAATTTAGAGTTTTATACTTTGCATGCACAAAGATTTTTGCAAGACACTATAAATGGACAGAGAAAGAGCGGTCTTCTACTTCGCCTTCACCTTCACCTTAATCGGTGAGAGTGATCCGGTCGCGGATCTTTTCCAGCAACTTCGATCTGATACCGCGGACGCGGAGCAGGTCTTCAACAGAGTTAAACGGACCAAACTCGGTACGAAAGGCGATGATCCGTGCCGCCAGGGTCGGTCCGATTCCCGGTAAAGTGATTAATTCATCGACAGAGGCAGTGTTAATATTGACCAAAGGTGGCTGGGGTACAATAAAGAGAGGCGTAATTATCTCTGCTCCGACAAGCAAGATCGGTTGTGGGAGGAGTGGTGTACGCGGCAAGGGAAAGAGGATAATTCCGCATATAAGCAGTGCGGTGGCGAGGAGTGCTACTATCGCTATCTCTTGGTTGCGGGTTAAATAGGGTTTCACTTAAATAGTTCTCTGATTTTGACAATCCCTGCTTGTTCCAATTGAATGCGCATCGGCTCAGCCAGCCGTTCGTAGTGTGGGCGACTAAATTTATCGGAGAATCCTTTAATAAAGATGGTCCGTAGTTTATTGCTCAGCTCGGGGGAAGAGCGTAGTAGAGCGGCGTACTTGTGACAGAGCGCCTCCACTTCTGGAATATAAACCTCTAGTTGAGCCGAGCGGTCAAAGAGAGAGAGCGCTTCTTTCTTATCAGAAGCAAGTGCTTGTTCAGCGGCAGAGAAGAGCTGGCGACGGACCGACTCTCGTTTGGCGACCGAGCGCATCTTCTTCTCTTGCTTTCGGTTCTCCTTGAGTTCGCGGTGGGGAAACTTCAGGATATGGCGTGCGCAACCGCGAGGACAATCCAGGAACTCAGAGGGTGATTTGGCAATTTGACCATGTAAAGAGAGGCAGGCAGAGCAGGTGCTGTAAGTGACATTTGTGTAATATTGATAGTAGGTGCCTGTTCGCCGCAGCGGCCATATGGTCATGAATCTCTCTCCTTATATGAATCAGGAATTATTTTGAATCCTCGTGATCTTACCAACTTTTTTGGAGATGCTCCATCATTATAAATAATAAGCGGTGATGTAGCAACTTTAGTGAGTAAACTTGCAACGCACCCATCGGTACAGGTATTATCTATCTGTTATGGCAACTGAACCGTCAGAGGAGGTTTCTTGTGCGAGATTTTACTGAACGAGCGCTAAATCGAGCCTGTGCAGCAGGCGCAACATTTGCTGAGATACGGATCGTAGACCGGAGATCAGAGAGCATAGAGATCAAGAATGGATCGACGGAAGCGATCAGTAACAGGACCAGTTATGGTTGGGGCGTACGGGTAATTGTTGACGGAGGATGGGGGTTTGCCTCCAGTTTTCGCATCGAAAAGGGTGAGATAGCCCGGGTCGTTGATTTGGCAATAGAGATAGCCCGTGCAAGCGCAATGAATAAAAAAGAAGATGTCAGGTTAAGCCCGAGCAAGAAGATTCAACAGAACTATCGTACTCCGCTTGTGATTGATCCATTCACTGTTCCTCTCGCGCAGCGGATCGATCTTCTTCTTGCCGCCGAGGGCCGCTTACGTCAGGAGAAGGCAGTCAAGATATCACAAGCATTTATGACTCTCTTTGGCGAGAAAAAGTTCTTCGCCAATAGCGAGGGGAGTTACATCGAGCAAGAGATAATCGAATGTGGAGCAGGGATAACTGCTACAGCGGTTAAAGATGGTGAGGTTCAGGTGCGTTCCTATCCCAACTCGTTCCGCGGTAACTTTGCCACCAGTGGGTATGAGTTTATCGAGTCGCTCAACCTAGCCGAGCACGCTCCTCGTGTTGCCAGCGAGGCAGTGGCACTTCTCTCTGCGCCGCAATGTCCATCCAAAGAGACGACATTGATCATCGATGGATCGCAGTTGGCACTCCAGGTTCATGAATCGTGCGGTCACCCAATTGAACTCGACCGTGTCTTCGGCAGTGAAGCGAGTTATGCTGGTACGAGCTTTCTCACCACAGAAAAACTCGGTAAATTCCGTTATGGCTCGGAGATTGTAAATATCATTGCCGATGCTACTATCCCCGGCGGATTAGGGACGTTCGGATTTGATGATGAAGGCGTGCCGGCACAACGGACAAAAATTATCGATAACGGAATCTTTGTCGGCTATCTTACATCGCGTGAAACAGCAGTTAAGTTAGGACAGTTGAGTAATGGGACGATGCGTGCCGATGGCTGGAACAATATCCCACTGATTCGCATGACAAATATCAATCTCCAACCAGGAGAATGGAGATTCGATGATCTGATTGCCTCCACCGAAGACGGACTTTATGTTGAAACAAACCGTAGTTGGTCGATCGATGATCGTAGGCTCAACTTTCAATTCGGTACCGAAATCGGATGGGAGATTAAAAACGGTAAGCTGGGGCAGATGTTTAAAAACCCAACCTATACCGGAATTACCCCCCAGTTTTGGGGTAATTGTGATGCTATTTGTAATGATGACCATTGGCAGATGTGGGGAACGCCCAATTGCGGTAAAGGAGAACCAGGACAGGCAGCCCATGTGGGACATGGAACCGCACCGGCTCGGTTTAGAAATGTGCGCGTAGGAGTGATGAAATGACGAAGATCAACGAAATGCTCACTGAAATTTTGCAGTTGTCTCGTGCGGAGCAGACAGAGATAGTCTATATGGGAACGGATTCTGCTCTCACCAGATTTACCAATAATTATATTCATCAGAACGTAGCCGAGAAGGATGGTACCGTCTCAATTCGCGTTGTGATAGGGAAGAAGATCGGCACAGCTGCTACTAATCAACTGGATAAAGAGTCACTGCGTAACACAGTGGAAAAAGCAGTAGAGATTGCCGCCACCCAACGTGACGATCCATATTTTCAGTCTCTTCCCATGCCGACACCGCTCCAAAAGATCAAGACGTATGTTAGTGCGACCGCAAAATTTACCCCGCAACAGCGGGCACAAACTGTAGCAACGATCGTGAAATTAGCCGAACAAAGTAATCTTATTGCCTCTGGTGCAATCTCCACTAACACAATCGAGACCGCAGTCGTTAATTCGCTGGGAGTAAACGCCTATCAACGGGGGACCAGTGCTGATCTTAATTTAATTATCAGCAGCAATGATGGGGCATCTGGCTATGCTACTTACTTAACGCGCGATGTCACTCAGATCGATATCGATGCGTTAGCTAAGCAGGCGATTGACAAATGCTTACAAGGAAAAGATCCGATTATGATTGAGCCAGGAGAGTATGTAACGATCCTTGAGCCCGATGCTGTAGGAACATTTGTCTCTTTCCTCGGATACCTCGGAATGGGAGCGCTGGCATTACAAGAGGGACGTAGTTTTATGACCAATAAGCTGGGCCAACAGATTACCGGTAGTAATATCACTATCTGGGACGATGGGCTTAATCCCCAAGGGATGCCGATACCATTTGATTTCGAAGGAGTAGCGAAAAAGAAGGTGAGCTTGATCGAAAAAGGAGTAGCCAAAGGGGTCGTCTATGACTCTTATACTGCCGGGCGTCAGCCGGGAAAAGAATCGACCGGCCATGCTCTCCCTGCTCCGAATAGTTCCGGCCCCATGCCGCTCCATCTCTTTATGAAAGAAGGGGATTCTTCTTTAGCAGAGATGATCGCTTCCACAGAGCGAGGGATCTATGTCACCCGTTTCCACTACACCAATCCAGTTGAACCGATGAGCACCACGATAACTGGCCTGACGCGCGATGGAACGTTCTTGATCGAAGAGGGAAGGATTACCTCTCCTCTTGTAACGTTGCGGTTTACCGACAGTATCTTAACAGTTCTTTCGCATGTCTCCCAGATATCGAAAGAGACGGTGCTCGTAGGAAGCTACTTCGGCGGCAGCCGCGTGCCGGCAATAAAGACTGATCGATTAAGATTCAGCGGCTCAGCAGCGAAAGCGTAGTAAAGAGAGTGGAAAAACGAAACCGAGCCCGCGAGTTGGGAGTCACAATTGGCACGCTTACACCGGGCCAAATGAATTCCATTACTGATGTACCAGGGGTAGAGGTAGGACATCTTTCGCTTATTTGCGGTGAAGGGAAGTTAGTTCCAGGGAAAGGGCCGGTGCGAACCGGTGTCACAGTGATCAAGCCTCATCCAGGAAACCTTTTCTTAAATAAAGTTCCTGCTGCTGTCCATGTGATCAATGGAGTCGGCAAAACAATCGGATTGGTCCAGATCGCCGAATTAGGGGTGATCGAAACGCCGATCGTCCTTACTAATACGTTAAGTGCTGGACTGGCGGCAGATGGCCTTATCGAATATATGTTGAACCAGAATCCCGACATCGGAGTGACGACCGGTTCGGTAAACCCGGTAGTGGGAGAATGTAACGATAGTTTTTTGAATGATCTGCGGGGCCGCCATGTGCGACAGGAGCATGTCCTTGCTGCGCTGGCACAGACTTCTTCCGGGCCGGTGGAAGAGGGATCGGTCGGCGCCGGTGTAGGGATGTCGGCCTTCGGCTATAAAGGAGGGATCGGTACATCATCGCGGATAGTGAGTGGCTATACCATCGGCGTGCTTGTCCTCGTTAACTGCGGACGGAAAGAGGAACTGACGATCGCCGGCTCGCCAGTGGGCAGTCTCCTTTCCAAGAGAACTGCAACGATGGATAATTACGGCTCGATCATGATTATTGTTGCTACTGACGCACCGCTCTCAGCACGCCAATTAGGGCGATTGGCCAAACGTGCGACACACGGGTTGGCACGGACCGGTGCTAATTCATCCCATGGCAGCGGAGATATTGTTATTGCATTTTCCACTGCCGAGCCTATCCCTCATTACTCTGCCAGTTCAACGCTGAGATTGACCAGATTACACGAATCCGGCCCAGATATATCCAGACTCTTCTGCGGTGTGGCCGAGGCGACAGAAGAGGCGATCGTAAATGGATTATTTACCGCGCAGACAGTCATTGGGCGTGATGGGAATCGACGCGTGGGATTACCGATCAGTGAGACTTTAGCATTGATTACGATCAAAACATAAATACTTCTAATTAGGAGAATACAGATGCAAATTGGAAAGTTGCCGCGTAAACGGATTGCCGTTCTACCGACTCCGCTCTATGAGCTTAAATCATTGAGCAGGAAACTGAACGGACCACGGATATTCATCAAACGAGATGATCTTACCGGGCTTGCGTTTGGAGGAAACAAGGCCCGCAAGCTGGAATTTATTCTCGGCGATGCAATCGAAAAAGGAGCAGATACGGTACTCACCGCAGGCGCGCTGCAGTCGAATCATGTCCGGATGACAGCGGCAGCAGCAGCTCAGTTCGGCTTACGAGCCGTTCTCTTTCTCCGGGGTAAAGAGCCGAGTGCATATAAAGCAAATCTCCTTCTCGATCGACTGTTGGGAGCAAAGATTGAGTTTATCGACTTTGATGATCGCGAAGAGATAATCCGCCGGATGGAAGCAGCAGCCGAAGACCTTAAAAGTAGGGGGAGTAATCCGTATATCATTGCTGCTGGCGGTTCAACGCCGATTGGTTGTACAGGTTATTACGTAGCGCTGACCGAGCTGCTTACGCAGGTTAATGAGATGGGAATTCATATTAACCATCTTCTTCTTGCCAGCGGCGGCGGCGGCACTCACGCTGGAGTTGTGCTAGGAGCAAAAGCACTTAATTTTGCGCTCAATGTAATTGGGATCAGCGTGTCGCGGCCGGCAGACGCGATTGTCGAACGGGTCAGCCAGCTATCAGAGGAGACGGCCTCGCTGTTAGGTCATAAGCTTCGTTTTTCGGCGGTGGAGATGGAAGTTTATGATCAATACATCGGTGATGGGTATGCTATACCCACTCCGGAAGGACTTGCTGCAATCAGACTCGTTGCACAGACAGAAGGGATTTTTCTCGATCCGGTCTACACTGGAAAAGCAATGGCCGGCTTAATTGACTTGATCGCTAACCAGCGATTTCACCGCGATGAGGCAGTCGTCTTTTTACATACCGGTGGAACGCCCGCGCTCTTTACCGATGAAAAGATCTGGAACAGATAAAATAATTTTGGGGGCAAGCACGCTCGCCTTCTTCCATAATCAAGATTATACATGGAAAATGGTAGCAGAGGCGACGCAGAGAATCATCTCGCTCAACCTCGGTGTGGAAATATGGACTTGCCCGCAGAGAGTAGGGCGAATCTTGTCTAATACAGATTACGCGGCACTTCGTGTGGCTGGAACCGATGCACCATTCATCTCAATGCACACCCAGCTTAACAGGTGGGATCGTGGGGCATTATCCCAAGAGATAGATCAATGCACTGCTCTCGGTGCCATGACGCTTGTCCTCCATAACGTGACGCTCGACTGCCATCACCCGGCTTCACAACCGGACTACCCGGAGATAATGCGCTTGGCACAATTAGCGCGTGCTCATGGCATTACACTCGCGATCGAAAACGGCCCCGACCAGTTGTGGTTCCTTGATCAGATCCTTGACCGCATCGGCGATGATCCCAAAAAGACGAATATCGGAGTCTGTATTGACATTGGCCATGCGTATATGTCGAAAGATGCAGGGCGGCAGCCGATCCGCGCTTATCTTGAGCGGTATAAAGAACAATTGATTCACCTCCATTTGCACGATAACGACGGGCAAGGAGATTTGCATCGCATACCAGGCGAGGGGTTAATTAAGTGGCCTGAGGTGCTGGAGACGATTAACAAAATAGATTATCACGGACCAGCGGTAATCGAACTCCATTCGACAGGTGATCCGATTGACGATATACGGCAAGCAACAGAACTTTTTGATCATCTTAATTACCGCACAACTTAAATAACATTTTAACCCAGCAACTAAATTGATATAATGGTGATAGAGAACGATTGCTGGCATAGATATTTTTCGGAGGAGGTTAATCAAGTCTTACAAGCGGGCAAAAGCAATAAACCGCTGTAATTTCTTCAACGGCCTAACCCAGTGATGCCAAGCTAAAAAGGAGAGATAGACAATGAGAGATAAGAGAACGAAAGTGGGGTTAACCGTCGCATTAGTAGTGCTACTGACGGTGGTATTTTGGGTAGGAGCGGGTACAGCAGGTCAGACTGCTATAGAAGATAGGCTCAACGTTGTAGTCAGTTTCGCTGTTTTACATGATTTTGTCACCTTCATTGGCGGTGATAGAGTAGAGGTCACCACAATGCTCACATGGGGCTTAGACCCGTGCGGCTGGGATCCATCGCCGAGCGATATCAAGAAACTTGTCGGTGCCGACATATTTATTCACCTCGCTGATTTTGTCGATCCATGGATTGACAGAGTCCTTGCCGCGGCGGGCAGTCCTTATTTGGTCGTCGTTGAAGCAGCAAAGGGGTTGCCAATTCGCTTGATCGGAGGGGTCGGAGACCCACATGTATGGCTTGATCCAGTCAATGTCAAGGTGATGGTCAACACGATTATGCACGCCTTAATCGATCGCGATCCGGCTGGCGAAGCGCTCTATGTGGAGAATGCAACTCGGTTGCAGCAGCAGCTAAACGATTTAGACATCGCCTTCAGAACCCGATTAGCCGATCTTCCTCTGCGGGAGTTTATCGTCTTTCATCAGGCGCTCGATTACTTTGCGGTGCGGTACGGCCTTGTTGCTCATCCCTTAGTTATGTTTTGGCTTGACGATCCAGTGCCAGGCAGGATGGTCGAGCTAATTCGTCTCGGCCGTGAGCTTGGGGTAAGGTATATATTTACTGAAAAACCGGGAGAAGAGCTGTTCGAAGTCCTTGCAACAGAGATCGGCGCTGAGGTATTGCTGTTTCATATCTCACCGCTTGCCCCGCGGGCGGAAGGAGAGGAATTGAGCGCCTATGTGGCGATGATGTTCGATTTCTTAGATAATCTTATGCGTGCGCTGAGAGGTTAACTGATCGTGGTACAGCCGGTCATTCTGGTAAACGGTCTTTCATTCAGCTATCCGGCCTCTCCACTTGTGCTGGAGGACGTCTCTCTCACTGTTGCAGGGGGGAGCATCCTCGGATTGGTCGGTCCGAATGGAGGTGGCAAGACAACTCTGCTTAAGTTGATCTTGAAACTGCTTCCGTTGCAACGAGGGACAATTGAGCTTTTCGGGCGACCGGTGGCGCAATTCGAAGAATGGCACCGCATCGGGTATCTTAGTCAGAAGATGTGGAGTTCTGATCGTAATTTTCCGGCATCAGTGGAAGAGGTCGTCTCAAGTGGGAGGGTGCAGCAGCGCGGATTACTGCGGCGACTGCATGCGAGCGACCGACAGAAGATCCAGTCAGCTTTAGAACGGGTCGGTATGTGGGCATATCAACATCGCAACATCGCTCAATTATCTGTCGGTCAACAGAGGCGGGTCTTCTTAGCACGCGCACTCGCCAGTGGAGCAGAACTCCTTATGTTGGATGAACCGACCTCATCAATGGATCCGGGAATTCAGGAGGATTTCTATCATCTATTGGAAGATCTGAGCAAAGAGCAGGGGGTCACCATTGTGCAGGTGTCGCACGACCTTGCCGGAGCGACAGCTCATGTTACGCATGTTGCGTGCCTCAACCGCCGCTTGCTGTACTGCGGAACGATCGAAGAGGGTTTGATTAGCGACACCTTACCGCAGCTCTATGGTGAGATGCGCGATACTCTCCTTAGCGAACTGATCGCAATCCGCAACAGCAGAGCGTCGACACCATCCGTTTGTGGTTAATTTTCTGTGGTTAGTTGTTGTCATTACCAGTTACACTACCAGGAGGCATCAGTAACATGGAGCTTGAGATATTCGAATTTGCATTCATGCAGCGGGCGTTCCTTGCTGGCTTGGTCATTGCTGTTGTTTGCCCCTCGATCGGACTCTTTTTGGTATTGCGACGGTATGCGTTGCTTGCCGAGGGGTTGGGCCATATCGCATTCGGCGGAGTCTCGGTAGGGTTTTTAGGAGGAATAGATCCGGTCCTCGGTGCATTTGGCATGACTGGAATCAGCGCGATCGCCATCGAGCAGTTGCGCCGACAGGGAAAACTAGGAGGAGATACTGCAATCGGAGTTCTTATTGCATTGGGGCTGGCTATCGGAGTAGTTGCCAGCAGTGTAGCCGGTGCATTTAATGCCCGGTTGCTCGGATTTCTCTTTGGAAGCATCATTCTTGTTGCGCCCCGCGATCTCTATCTGATTACGGCCATTGGAACTGTCGTGATGCTCATCGTCACGCTGTTTGGTAAAGAGCTGTTCTATATCTGCTTCGATGAGGAAGCAGCGCTTGCTGGCGGTCTTCCGGTGAAGTTTTTCACAATGCTTCTCACGATCATGACCGCACTGACCGTTGTCGCTTCGCTGCGTATCGTCGGCGTGTTGCTGGTATTCGCGTTGATCATTCTGCCGGTGGCGACAGCGATGCAGATCGCGCACAGTTTCCGGCAAGCCCGCTTGCTCTCGGTGCTGTTCGGACTTATTTCCGTTATCTCCGGACTGTTCGCCGCCTTTTATCTCGATCTACCCGCCGGCGGGGCGATCGTTCTTATCGCTGGAGTTCTCTTTGTTATAGTGAGCGGGGTAGCAACGATTATCGCCAAGTCTGCGGCAGAAGGGTCATAACTTCCTTAGACAGCAAGAAACCCCTGCCGAAAATCGGGGACACCATACTTATTTCTCCTTGCCTCTTTTCTTTCTCCCCGGGTTTTGTTTTTGCCGAATCCTATCCACAGTTTTTTCAAGCTGTTTCACAAATCTCTCGCTTTCCAAAGGTCTTCCTGTTCGTTCGTGTGGCACAGTTCTTCTATATATCTCGTTGATTCCTGAATAACAAGAATTATCGCCAATCCCTAACGGTTTCAAGTAAGAAGTTACTTTTTATGTGCGCTTACACGCTGCTCCAATAA
>JAJHSB010000064.1 GCA_022684035.1 Candidatus Acetothermia bacterium
AGAAGGAAGCAAGCAGCAATTCTTCTTAGGCGATACAAGAAGTCTTGATGAAGTAGTGCGGGAGCTTGCCTTGATGGGGTATATCACTTCCTTTTGTACCGCTGGTTACCGTTGTGGAAGGACCGGAGGGAACATCATGGAGCTCTTAAGGAGTGGGAATGAAGGTAAATTCTGTAAGCTAAACGCAGTGCTTACGTTAAGGGAATGGGTTGACGGTTTTGCCAGTGAGGAGACCAGGGTGGTAGCTGAAGAAATTATCGCCAAGGAGATTGACGAAATCAAAGTGACTATGCCTGAGATATTTCCTCACTTCATGAAATATTATGATCGAGTGAGAAAAGGTGAAGGAGACCTTTATTTCTAGACTTAGGAGTCAGAAGTCAGGAGCCAGAATCCAGAATAGAGAATAAAACGAATTGATGAGCCTTTTGCCAAACTATTCTTTCCGAGGATACCGTGAGGCTTACGCCCCCCTCTTGGCGCTCACAAGGTACTCGGGGTCGTCTCTGACCCCGAGGCCGGGTTCGGGGCCGAGCCCGACTACCCAAGTCTTGAATAAAGAGAGCAACCATGAACTGTGAACTTGATAACCTAAATACTGCCCAAGTAGAGGAACTGTTGAAGGTGGAGGAGAATGAACTCGCCCTTTGGGCGGATGAGGTCCGCTCCCGTTATTGCGGAGATGAGGTCCACCTGCGGGGAGTGATTGAGTTCTCCAACTACTGCATCCGTGATTGTCTTTACTGTGGCCTTCGCAGGAGCAATAAGAAACTCACCCGCTACCGAATGACAACGGAGGAGATAGTTGAACGTGCTCTAATGGGCTTTCAGGCAGGAGTGAAGACCATAGTGTTACAGTCGGGGGATGATCTTGAATATCGAGAAGAGGATATTAGCCGGATTATCCATCTGATTAAAGCAAAGGTAGATGTGGCTATCACTTTGTCCGTTGGAGAGAGGGATTACAGAGAATATAGCGCATGGAAGAAGGCCGGGGCGGACAGGTATCTTCTGAAGCATGAGACAGCCAATCCTGTTCTTTATTCGGGGCTACATCCCGGGCAGACGCTCTCACACCGGCTTAAAATCCTGGGCTGGCTGAAGGAGATTGGATATCAGGTCGGGGCAGGTAACCTAGTCGGTTTGCCAGGCCAAACCCTGAGAGATCTAGCAGATGATATTTTATTCATGAAAGAGCTGGATGTTGAGATGGCCGGCATTGGCCCTTATATCCCCCATCCTGATACACCCTTAGGTCGGGAAAGAGGCGGAAGTCTAAATATGACCCTCAAGGTATTGGCTGTTGCCAGAATTGTCTTAAGGGATGTTCATCTACCGGCAACGACCGCGGTAGGAAGTATTCACCCTGAAGGTAGAGAAAAGGCATTATTAAAGGCAGGGGCAAATGTTGTTATGCCTAATATTACTCCTAAGCAGTATCGGCCTCTATATCAAATCTACCCCGGGAAGATTTGCCTGGATGAAGACTTCGAAAATTGTCTTGGCTGTTTAGCAAAAAGAATAGAATCATGTGGGAGAAAGATTGCTAAAGATAAAGGACACTCCTTGAAAGGTAATATTCAGTGCCTAAGCCTTGACAACCTCTGTGGAAGATGATAACATCAAGTTTAGGCGATTCTGTAGCTGGGGGCGGGAACAACTGAACAAAAGGGGACGGTTCTCTTTCATTGACAATGACGCGAATAGGGGCGAATAGGGGGGCGAATAGGGGGACACCATACTTATTTCTTTAGTTTGGATTTTGCAAGATATACTATACGTGTATGGCAAGATATTGCAAGAGTGATAGCACTTGACGATCCGCATTATGTAACACAATGTGGAAACCGCAGGCAACAGACCTTCTTCTGCGATGGTGATTACAAGAGATATATTGGACTGATGTTGCATGGTGTAAAGAGCAGAAAGGAGAGATATGGGCATATTCTCTGATGCCGAATCATATCCATATAATTGCTGTGCCCGAATCTAAAGAAAGTTTGCCTCATTTCCAATCGATGAAAGTTATCTTTTTGCAGCGATAAGATATGTAGAACTGAACCCTGTGCGTGCCGAGATTGTAAATGACCTGTGGGTATATTGGAGCAGCGTGCAAGCGCACATAACAACTGTGGATAGGATTCTGCAAAAACAAAAAACTGAGAAGAAAAAAGAGGTAAGGAGAAATAAGTATGGTGTCCCCGATTTTGCATTTTAGGGGCAAAGCATGGGGTATATTGGCCCAGCTTCCCCACCTGAAGCCCGAAAATCGGCTAGTTTCTTGGGTAATTCCCCACCATGCTCTTTTTGCTGGCCCTTTTTGGATAGCCTGCACTGAGAAATGTTACGGACACCTTTGCCATAAAGGACTTTGTCGATCAACAGAGGCCCAAGAGGGCCGTTGCTGTCGGTGGGGGATTCATTGGGTTTGAAATTGCCGAGAATCTATATCGAAGAGGGATTCCCGTTACCATAGTGGAGTTATTGAATCAGGTCCTGGGTACTATTGACTACGAAATGGCCTCCCTGGTGCATATACATCTCCGGGGAAAAGGTGTCAAATTACACCTCGGGGATGGCGTAAAAGCAATATGTAAGGAATCTCAGCGGCGGATACAGGACCTACCTTTCTGCTGTTCAAACGCAACCGGATACTGCCCTATCTGACAATAAGAGAATTGATCAGTCAGACCTGATCCCTGCTTCAGCAGCCAATCCGGTAAGTTGTGATGATGCGACAGCCATTCAGTTAGATGCCGGCGATTACGTTGAAACCTGAAAAAAAAATAGTATTGAATTAAAAATACCCCCACGGGGTATATGACAACTGAAGGAGGAACCCGCAAGTGAAAAGAGTCAGCTTTTTTATGAAGACAATAAGGGCTTTTTCAACCGTCAGGAAATCGGCTTGGCTAGTGACTTTAGCAGTTGCTGTAGGAGGACAATTTTACCCTCCTCTCGGGCTTTTGGTGCCATTAATTATGATTTCCCTAATGGGCATGAGTTTATTTAAGGGAAGGTATTGGTGTGGGAATTTTTGTCCGCATGGAAGTTTTTTTGATTTCCTGTTACTACCTTTAAGCAGAAACCAAAAAATCCCGGGCCTGCTTGCTTCTAAAATTACAGTTGTATTATTTTTTGTCTTTTTCATGTTTAATCTGACCAGGCGCTTTGTTGCCGCATTCCAAAATATTGAACAGGTATCTCTGGTCGACAGTGTGGGGACGATCTTCTCTACTACTTATCTGATGGTATTGATTGCGGGGGGGCTGTTGGCCGTTATAATCAGCCCCAGAACCTGGTGCCAATTTTGCCCCATGGGTTCAATTCAAACTTTGCTTTACAAACTTGGCAAAGCTCTGGGTTTGACCGCAGGCAGGGATAAAAAAGTCACCGTTAATCATCAGTGGTTATGTCACTCCTGCGGAAAATGTGCCCGGGTATGTCCCATGCAGTTAGCACCATACCGCGAGTTCACCGTCAGCAACAATCAATTTAACGACGAAAGGTGTATCAGGTGCTTAACCTGCATTAACAATTGCCCGCTGAGGATACTGAGTCTGGCCGACGCAGCAGAAGCCGGCACTTTAATTAAAGAGACGGATCTGGAAGGCTTTCAGGAAAGCGACAATTACCGCGGAGAAATAATCCGGGTGAAAGAGTTAAAGAAAAATATCAGGGAATTTACCATTAATCTGCTTGATTCCAAGTCAATGAAACTGGCTCCGGGACAGTTTATCTTGGTTGAGGTTGACGAGAAAAGAGGACTCTACCGAGCATATTCCATTTCGTCGGCAGGCAAGGAGGGCACAGAAATCGGCATCACGGTCAAAAGACTGGAAAATGGTTACGGCAGCAATTTGTTGTTTGAAAAATTTAATGAAGGCGCTTTACTGAAGATGAAGGGCCCCATGGGCAAAGAGCTGCTGATAGAGAGTAAGCGGGATAAATTGCTGTTTGTAGCCAACGGCATTGGGATTACGCCTTTTGCCTATGCCACGAAATATCTGCTGGAAGATAACAACAGCAGCAAATTTGCCGGCGAGATCACTTTGCTCTACGGTGTGAGGCACGAAGAAGAGCTGATTTATGACGATCTGTTTAGCGGGCTAACAATAAAACATCCCAATTTACACTATTATAAAGCTCTGTCCAGAGCAGACAGCAGCAGTACTAAACGAGGTTATGTAACCGATATTCTAAAGGAGCTGGAAATAGATCCCTTCACCACGGTCTATATTTGTGGCACTAAGGAGATGGCCAACAGGGCGATGAAAATCCTGAGTGAAAAAGGTATCCCTAGAAAATCGGTTCACTATGAAAGCATTACCACCTGAAATGCCTAATTTTTCGAATATGCTCTATCTCCAACCCATTCGCTTTGGCGATCCGTTCTGCATTTTCCGGGATTATCTCTCTCCGGGATTGAGCAAAGGCCGGACAATCGAAGATTCTGATCTGGTTGGCATACAGGAAAGACGTCATACCCTGAGCATAGTGCCATCCGGGGAGGCTCCCCCGAAGGCGAAGCCGATCATAACAGGAGACGCCACCACGAATTTGGTTCTTATAGCCTTCGGTAATCAGCATTACCCCTCCTTCCATTTTCAAGCATTTTCATCTGAGCCTCTTGCAAAATCCCCCTGAGTTCGCCGGTGACTAGCGAGAAACGGTTTTGCCCGGGCGCGTTTTCATAAAAACGTCCCTTGAAATCGCTTGTTGTGTGATGGGGTCAGGTCTATATTCTTGACATGGTATGTTTGAAATGTTATCTTTTATCTAATCATGGCACGTCCTTTACGTGTGGTGTGGTGTGATGCGTGTGGTGTGATGTGGTGTGCACAAAAAGAAGTATCAGCGCATCTTAGGCTGCACTTTACATCAATAAGCCGCATTATGAGATTAAAAGCAAAATGCTAAAAATATAGACCTGACCCTTCTATTCAGTAAAAAGCATCCGGGGCAATCCGGATCACCCCTTTACCAGGGGCTACCTGTGCTCCAAGATGAAGGACCCGGCGAGGCAGCGGAGCGATCCCGATCGACTGCTCGGACCAATGCTGCGCAGTGGCCCGAAGGGATCGGGCCGCTTCGAGGCCATCTCCTGGGATAGGGCACTGGCCGTGGTGGCCGATCGGGTGGGTGAGGTTCTGGCCCACAATCCCCATGACCTCCTCCAGTTCAATTCCGGCGGTAACATGGGGGTCCTCAACTCTCATTTCCCGGAGCGATTCTTCAATTGTGTGGGCAGCAGCGGGGTAGTGGAAACTATATGCAACTCCGCCGGGATGCGGGCTGTTGAGTACGTCTACGGGACCTGTCATGGCCAGGATCCCGAGATCATCCCCGATCTTGATCTTCTGGTGACCTGGAGAGCGAATCCGGCCTGGACCAATCCCCACGGCTTCGACCTTATCCGTAAGCTGCTGGATAAGGGCGGGCGCCACGTGGTGATCGATCCGGTGCGCACGGCCACCGCCCTACGCGCAGAGCATCTGGCGATTAATCCCGGAACCGACTGGCACCTGGCAATAGGTGTGATCCACCTGCTCATCGGCGACGGATCGGTGGACCGCGAGTACGTATCCACCAGAACGGTGGGCTACGACAGCCTCTGCGACCTGGCCTCTCGCCCTACACCCCCAAACGGGTCAGCAGCGTCACAGGGCTTCCAGCGGAGCAGGTGATTGCTCTGGGCAGGGCGTTTGCGGAGTCTGGCGATTTTCTAATCCATATAGGGTGGGGTTTTCAGCGACATACGTGGGCAGGGCATGGCGTTCGGGCGGTCAGTTTTATCCTATCCCTCCTGGGGAAGGGGCGCCAGGGGCTCATTTATTCCAACAACAAGTACGGCTTCGATAAGACCTATCTGGAGGCCACCCATCTGGATAGCGGAAGGCCCCGCCTGAACATGATGCAGATCCCGAAACTCCTGGCCGACGGGCGTTTTGGTGCATTGATTTGCTACAACGCCAACCCCATGGCTTCGCTGGCCAACCTGAGCGCACTTGAAGAGGGCCTCGGCCGGAGTGACCTGTTCACGGTTGTCCACGACCTCTTCTTAACGGACACGGCGCTGTTTGCCGATGTGGTGCTTCCCGCAGCCCATTTCCTCGAGAGCCCGGACCTGCGCCCCTCTTATTACCACCGATACCTGGGGTTCAACGCTAAGGCTCTTGCGCCTCTGGGAGAATCTGTCAGCAACCGGGATCTGTTCAGGATGCTGTCCCGTGCGCTGGGGATGTCTCGCCCGGAGCTTCAGGAAGATGACGATGTTCTCCTGACCAGAACCATTGCGGGCAATCCCAGGATCAAGTGCAGCGACGACCTGCAACGTCGTGGCTGGACTGTGCTCGAGGGGGTGAATCTCGAGCGGATATCCACGCCCTCGGGCAAGGTAGAGTTCTGCTCACAGTTAGCCGCCACTGAGGGATGCGGCGAAATGCCTTCCGGTTACCTGGAGACCAGGAGCGATGACGAATTGAATCTCCTCAGTCCTGCTCATCGCGACAGCCTGCGCAGCCAGGATTTTCGATGTTTTGATCAAGGCAAGCCGCATTTGATGTTCCATCCCCTGGATGCGGCGCAACGCGGCATTGGCGATGGCATGCCGGTTCACGCTCGCAACTCGTTGGGTACGGCACAATTCGTCGCCCGGCTGACCGAGGATGTGCCCAAAGGAATCGCCCTTACCTACTCCAGTCCCTGGCCGCAGATGGTCGGTGGCGGGACCGTCAATCACCTCACGTCCGATCTGACAGGTGATCATGGCGGAGGATCAACATATAATTCGACGCTTATCAGATTGAAGTATCGGAATTTCAATAATTCCGATACGGATTGGGGTTGTTAAGGGGTAACAGTGAGCGGAGCGAACGCCATAGGGGGAACCCCTTGGAAGTATCGCCGAAGGCGATATCTTGGCCTCGCTCACTCCGTGAGCACAGAGACCCCGGCATCGAGGCCGGCACGCATGAGGTGAATTTCTCAAGGCATAGGAATTTCGAGAGCACCTCGCCATGGTGAGTAACTCATCCCGACAGAAGCTCTTTGCATTTCTCCATGAAGGCAGGCAGCACCTTCTTGTAGTCGCCGACGACCCCGTAATGAGCGATCCGGAATATATTGGCCTCCGGATCTTTATTTATGGCGACGATATTCTTCGAACCTGACATTCCCGCTTGATGCTGGCTGGAACCGGAGAGGGCTATCCCGATATAGAGGGTCGGGGAGACGAGCTTGCCGGTGAGCCCAACCTGCGCTTGGGCAGGAACCCATCCCGA
>JAJHSB010000076.1 GCA_022684035.1 Candidatus Acetothermia bacterium
CAACAATCGAGGAAAATACTCCGGCCTTTCTGTTTGAGATTTTGGTCATTGGTCATTGAGATTTGTTTGGAAATTGGTGCTTGGAATTTGTAATTTCAATTCCTTCCCATTTTGCGCAAGACTTCAGATTTTAGTATCTAAAGAGACAATTCTCGTTTAGGTGCAGAACAAACCCTTTGGGATTGCCACGAGTTCTCCGAGCTCTCGCAATGACAAGAAAGAGACACCGCTTAAGTCGCAAAATGGTCGGCAATGATCTCTTGAGCACGGCGAAGATCAGATTGCCGGACAGTGATCCTCACCTCGGAGAAGCTGCTGCCAACAGCTGGGAATGGTGAAACATCAGCACCCAGAATGACTGGTACTCCATAATTTTCCAATATCTCTTTAATCAATTGCGCTTGCCACTCTGTTCTGGCGGTATGGCAGACGACCAGTTTATCGTTGTTCATTTGCTCTCGCCTTCACGGTAGTGTCGAATATTCTGTGTTCGCTTATATCACGTAAATCGAGTTCATTGTGCACGATTGTGATGCAATGATTGGCATGGAGTGGTAATGGGCTTACCGAAATCCGTGGTATTTCTCGCAAAATATGTTGTTCCGACGCAGTGAATTCCAAGTGATCACTTAAGAAGAACGTTACATCGTTAGAAAGGGTAGAATCACGTAGCGGCGCACCCGCTTCATGGAGAAGAATAAGTTGCGTTTCCTGTTCTGCCAGTTGATCGACGACTGTTTTCAAACTTCCGGGTGCGACAAAGATTCCTGGGGTGCTCATCCGTTCTCGCTCTTCCAGCTTACCTAATGCGGAGCGGATCAATCCAGCGATGTTCCGTTCATCAGGATTCATCCGGTGCAATTGACTCCCTACCATCCTTAAGACTACCTGATCCTGCAAGATGAGATAAACCTCAACGTCACGCCGTAAATCATGCGATAGAAAGAAGGCGCTGCTGAGACACCGGCAGAGTATATCTAACCTGCCAGCACTTCCCGCCAGATCGTTCAGATTAAAATCCGGTGATATGGTCACTCGGTGTCCGAGAATAACAAATCTACGCATTTTTCTGTTACTTTGAGTATACAATAAAAAAGGAGTTCTTCTCCAATTTCGTTGTAACAAAATACTCCTGAATGTCATTCCTGCGAAAGCAGGAATCCAGATTATCTACATATTTTTTCATACAAATCAATCCAATTAGGATTTTCTTTCTCAATCAGTTCCCCGATAAAATTCTTCGAGGACAAGTTTAATTTCCATGCTCTCTTCCATTTCTTTATCTGCTTTTCTCGATTAATTGCAGATTCTGCGGACTCATGTATTTCCTACCAGACGAGATTATGAATACTGTATTTCTTAGTAAAGCCTTCTACCATGCCATATTTATGCTTGTAAACCCTTTTAACAATATCCGAAGTAACACCTATATATAAACTTCCATTGCGTTTACTGCTAAGCATATAGACGTAATAAGTCTTCATGCTTTTCTGGATTCCCGCCTTCGCGGGAATGATAACTTATTTTTGCAACTATTTTGGAGATGAACCAATAAAGGAGTCTCTATTCGCCACTATTAGTGGTGCCTCATCCACGATAAGCAGAGACTTTGTTCATCTCCCGCCAATTGAGTTTTGGTCGCTGAGGAAGAATTCAAGCCACTAAGACTGACAAATGTCTCGATGTTAAGAGACCCACGGAGGCTTATCCACAGCAACACCACGATTATACTTTAAGACAAAGTGCCCAGAGATTATAAGAGGGAGTGAATAGAGTGTCGGCGCTTAATAGAGGCATAACTATTCTTATCGTAGCGTTAACCATTGGATGTAGCTACTTTGCTGCTGCCGGTCCACTCTCGGGAAGTTGGTTGACTGATATTACGATAAGACCGCGACAGACACCTTTATTCTCTGCCTTTACATCGACCCTCAAAATCGATTTTGTGCAGCGCGGGGTTTCGGTTCACAGCATATCCATCTTTGATATCTATGGCTGGTTATGGCAGGAATTCCAACTTGCCGCCAATTTCGGAGTTTTCTCAATCGACGGAAATATCCTCTTTGATCCGGTAAATGTAGCATTTGTTTACGGGCAAGGGATAATGGAATTCTCGTTAGCCGGGACATCGATCGCTCTTTATACTGCGATGACTGGTCCTACTCTTTTTGGCGGCCCTCGCTTCGGGATGGCGTTTGTTCTCACAGGAGATATTGGCGACAGAATAAGAGTGACCAACACTACCTTTTTGGGTGCAAATCTTGATGAAATAACTTTTATTCATCCTCCGCCACGTGCACCGATCGAAAAGCGATATACTACTAACCCCCTCGCTGCTGCTGGACAGATCACCTTTTCAGGATCAACATTTACCTTGACCGCTGTACCATTTATAAATAGCGAATTTATCAGCACAACGGCCTTCTCGATTTCTGGGTTTCGATACCATCGATTCGCATTCAATGCTACTCAGATTGCTGGTCTGCCATTGGATATCGAAGCTGAACTAAAGAGTACATTACAAACGACATCACTGACGATTACCCCAGCGCTCAACTTGTGGTATGGATGTATCCGGCTACACACCGCTCTCTTGTTCAGTGATTGGCAGCTTACGGGTATTGCAATCTATGGGGTCGAACTGAGCGGCCAATGGGATGACGTAGAACTCAGATCTATTTTGGCGTTGGATGAAAAGAATTTCGATTTGATTCGTGATCCTTACCATGGAGTAATCACGCTCACGGTCTTGTCCCCTACTGCAAATAGGCGTCTTTCCATTGACACCTATTTTGGCGCACCCTATCCGCCGCAGTTATTCGACTGGGGAGAGACAAATTTTAAGATCTGCGTAGAAGTGACGGAGGACGTTACATTCAGTACGTCTATCGTCATCGATTGGAGAGGTTTTACCCAATGGCAACTATCGATCACGACGAGGTGGTAGGATAATGTAACTTTCAGTGTACAGTATACACACACAGCAGCTTGCTTCTGCTCACATCTTAGCCAAACCAACAGTCTACGGATCTGCTTTGGTTGACTCGCATTGATTTCGGCTCCCAATTGTGTTACTATTACTCTCCAACCGCAACTGAACGCGGGGGAGGGTAAATTAGTAAAATGTATATTATTATCGTCGGCGCAGGAGCTATTGGAACAAGTTTTATTGATATCGCTGTACGGGAGAAGAACAACAATGTAGTAGTCATTGAGATTGATCCCACGCGTGCCAAAGAAATCAGCAGCAAGTATGATATCTCTGTTCTCAATGCCGATGCAACTTTATTGGAAACAATGCACGATGCTGAAGCTGAACGGGCGGATGCTTTGATTACCACTACCAGTGATGATGCCACCAACTTGATGATCATATCGATTGGAGAGGATCTCAAGATTCCTTGCCTCGTATCGATAGTCAATGACAAAGGGCATGTGGATTTCTTCCGTAAACTGGGCGCCCATGTCATGGAGAACCCGGAAGAAGTTATTGCCAATCACTTATATAATGTAATTAAACACCCTCGAGTACAGGATTTTACACCGCTGAACGGTGGTGCACAGGTCTTTCGTTCAACGATCACCGCAAAGAGCAAAATAGTAGGTCAGAGCTTACGCGAATGCGGCCGGCGTGGACTGATTCCAGCTTCTGTGTTAATCGTCTCCATTGCACGTGAGAGTAAGACACTGATTCCGTCAGGAAATACCGTTGTTCAGCCGGGAGATTTGGTTACTATCTTCTCCAGTGCGCATATCGACGATAAGCTGATTGAAGAATTGACTGGATGAGCATTATTCCTGTTTACGTCCGCAGCGACCTGCAAATAATCCTCCGTGACCTGGGTCGTCTTCTCCCTGTGGTGGGGATAATGGCCATTATTTCCATGGTCATCGCGCTGTTCTTTACTGAATATCACACCCTTATTCCGCTATTGATTACTGCGGGAGTATCATTCGCATTAGGAGCAGCATTATACTTCCCCTGCCGTATTGCTGGCGACACAAAACTGAAACACGGGATGGTAATCGCAGCCTTCGGATGGCTTCTTATTGCTGTAATCGGATCATTGCCATTTATTCTGATTGCAAGCTTCTCAGCTCAAAATTGTGACACATTACTCCATTTCCGCAATCCATTGACTGCATTTTTCGAAGCGATCTCCGGGTTTACCGGTACTGGTTTGACAATGGCCATTCGTCCTGACTTATTACCCCGCACATTGCAGTGGTGGCGAAGTTTCAGTGAATGGGTCGGTGGAATGGGAGTAATCGTCCTTATGCTCACTCTCCTTGCCGGATCACGCCCCGGAGTGGGAACACACAGCCTATACTACGCAGAGGCGCGCGGCGAGAAGATCCAACCGAGTATTATCTCGACGCTGCGTACTATGTGGTGGATTTACTTGTTATATACATTTATCAGCATTGCTATTTTATGGGGAGCAGGAATGCCGGTCTGGGAGGCGTTAAACCATGCGATGACTGCGATCTCCACCGGCGGTTTCACAATTACGGATAACAACATTGCGTATTACAACGATATTACTATCGAACTTGCTCTTATGCCGATCATGCTCTTTGGCGCGATCAGCTTTGCTGTACATTACATATTGTTACGTGGAAACGGAATGATATTGGGGCGAGATTTTCAGACTCGCTGGCTGCTAATCATTCTGGTAGGAGGAATTATCTTGCTCACACTGGAAAAGAGCTTTACCATGAGTTCTGACTCTGCATTACGCCAATCAGCATTTCAGTTTATCTCAGCGATTACTTGCACCGGTTTTCAAACAGCGGAGATCGGTCTCTGGAGCACTACAGCACAGCTTCTCTTGGTGGGAGGAATGTTCATCGGCGGAGCAGCGGGATCTACTGCCGGTGGGATTAAGATCATGCGTATGCTGATTATGGTTAAAGGTGTGCAGTGGCGATTACGTAAGATCATTGCACCGCGGAAAGCGATCGTTCCATTTCGTATTGGATCGACCAAAATCGACGAAGCCGACGCAGGTCACCGCTTGGAAGATGCCTCTTTGATCATCTTCTTATGGATGATTTTTCTTGTAGTCGGGGTTTTCGTTCTCTTGCAGACAGTGCCGCCGCACTTTACTCTCTCCAAGGTCATCTTCGAAGTAGTAAGCGCACAGAGCAACGTCGGCTTAACAACGGGAATTACCCATCCTGAGATGGCCTCTTTATCCAAGTTAATGCTTTCGTTCAATATGTGGATTGGCCGCTTGGAGATTATTCCGGTACTAATGCTTATCAGAACGTTCTTTTTACGACGCATCGATTGAGAATATATTAGCAGTTAAAGAGTAGAGAGATTTTAGGAGGATACTTTAAGATGGACCAACGACTACGCGAAAAACTGGCCCAGATAGCAACGGAGTATAACGAGTTAGAAAGAAAGATCAGTGATCCACAGGTAATAAATTCAGCGTCATATCGCGATCTTTGCCAACGGCACACCAAGCTGCAAAAGATATGCCAAGCTGCTGCAGAACTGAATAATCTCCAACAGATGATCGTTGAAGAAGAAGAACTTCTCCAAGCAGAAGATGACGTGGAGATGCGCACACAACTCACAACGGACTTACAGCAGATGCAGAAATCCCTTGCACATCTCACCTCACATATCAGAGTGCTCCTGCACCCAGAGGATAAGGAAGATGTAAAGAATGCGATCGTGGAGATACGAGCGGGAACAGGCGGAGACGAATCAGCCCTCTTTGCCGCCGATCTATTCCGGATGTACAGCCGCTACGCTGAGGACAGAAAGTGGAAGATAACTTTGCTGGACACCCATCCGACTTCGATCTATGGATTCAAAGCGATCACCTTTGTCGCCGAAGGAAAAGGAGCTTACGGTCGTTTTCGCTATGAAAGCGGTGTCCACCGCGTTCAGCGGGTTCCAAAGACGGAATCTTCCGGTCGTATTCACACATCAACCGCAACAGTGGCCGTCTTTCCAGAAGCTGAAGAAGTAGAGATCAAAATAGATTCCAATGAAATAAAGATTGAGACCTTTCGCTCTACCGGTCCTGGAGGACAGAGCGTTAACACCACTGATTCCGCTGTCCGGCTCACTCATATTCCGACTGGAATTAGCGCAAGTTGCCAGGATGAGAAATCGCAGTTACGCAATAAATTACAAGCAATGCGTATTCTCCGCTCACGTATCAAAGATTTTTATGAGAGACAGAAAGAAGCAGATATCTCAGCGCAACGACGAAAGCAGATTGGCTCCGGTGAGCGGAGTGAAAAGATTCGCACATATAACTTTCCGCAAAATCGAGCTACCGACCATCGCATCGGATTAACCCTCCACCAACTGGAAACGATATTAGCCGGTGATCTTGATCCGTTGATCGACAGACTCATCGAAGCAACAGATGAAGCGAGTTGGGTAACTACACATAGCTAGAAGACAGAAGACAGGAGCCAGGAGTCAGGAGTCAGAAACCAGCCACTAGCCACTAGCAACCAGCAACCTCTCCTTTACGAATGGGATTGCTTCGCAGACTTGCAATGACAAAGGAAGATAACTCGCAATGATAGACTCTGGCTCTGAACTACGAACTCTTTCCGAACTGCCTGTCTGCTGCGAGCACAGCATGTCTGTTATTCCCACTCGATCGTTGCCGGCGGTTTATTGGTGATATCGTATACAACACGGGATATTGCCGGCAGCTCATTGACTATTTTAGTCGACAGGCGTGCGAGAAGATCCCAGTCAGGACGGGAGAAGCGAGCCGTCATCGCCTCTTTGCTCTCAACCATCCGAATGGCAATAATATACCCATATCCGCGTTGATCGCCTTTCACTGCGGTTGATTTGTTCGTTAGCAGCACGGCAAACCATTGCCAAAGCTGATCAGTAAGGTCTGTCTGCTCAATTTCCGCTCGCAGTATACTGTCGGCTTGACGCAGGAGATCGAGTCGCTCTTCTGTCACCTCTCCGATGATACGGATAGCCAATCCTGGCCCGGGAAAGGGTTGTCGGTCAATCAATGTACGAGAGAGACCAAGTTGTCGCGCCAGATTTCGCACTTCGTCTTTATACATATATTTCAATGGTTCAATGATTCCGCGAAACTCCATCTTCTTCGGAAGAGCACCGACGTTGTGATGCGATTTGATCAGTGCGGCCTGGTTATTTTGTCCCCCACTTTCAATTATGTCCGGAAAGATTGTTCCTTGCGCCAGGAAGGTTGCCTGTTCATCGCGAGCTACCTCTTCAAAGAGACGAATAAATTCTTCGCCAATTACGTGTCGCTTCTGTTCTGGATCGACGATCCCCGCAAGGCGAGAAAGAAATCTCTTTTGAGCATTAATTCGGAGGAACCGCGGACCAAATTTACGCGCTACTCTTTCTACAACATCACTCTCGCCGGCGCGCATAAGACCAGTATCGATATAAACCGCGCTCAGCTGCCCGCCAATCGCCTTAGCACAGAGCGCTGTGGCGACACTGCTATCAATACCGCCGCTCAAACCAATGATTACTCGTTCTTCTCCAACTTCTTCTCGGATTAGTTTAACCAGTGAGTCGATCATGGATACCGGATTGAGATTCTTCTCGCAACCGCATAAGGAGATAAAATTGCCCAGCAACTTCTTTCCACTTGCCGTATGACTGACCTCTGGATGCCACTGAATTCCATATAGATGATCAACATGGAAAGCGGCATGGGGGGAGTTTTCCGAAGAAGCGATAATCCGACATTCCGCAGGGAGAGAGATTCTATCGCCATGGCTCATCCACACTTCTTCTACCGGGTTGAGGCCGGCTAATAAAGGATCATTACCGACTAACTTCACTGTCGTTGCTCCGTATTCATGCCGATCGCCATGCTCAACTTTTCCTCCCAGATAGTCGGCAAGCAGCTGTTGGCCATAACATATTCCGAGAATTGGCAGACCGAGAGCGAATATCTCTTTTGCTGGTCGCGGTGCGCCTCGGTTATAGATCGAGGCAGGGCCGCCAGAAAAGATGATCCCTTTTATTCCATCAGCCAATAATTTATCTGCGGTAGTCTCATAGGAATAAAACCGTGCTACAGCACCGAGTTCGTGAATTCTACGGGCAATAAGATGGGAATATTGACTGCCAAAATCGAAAATTGCAATCACATTAAATCAGCCTCCACGGCAAACTATTGACTAACGATACATTAAGGTGTATTGCCTTAGCGTATGAAAATAAGATTATATGGTTCTTCTCCAATTTAGTTGCTAAAAAGGATTCAAGGGTTCAAGTGCTTATTTACTAAGGATTTTATTAGTACCTTAAGCATTTCCCTCGACTCCTTGACCCCTTGACCCCTCGAATCCTCATGATCTTACCAACTTTTTTGGAGATGATCCGATTATATAAAGATGTTACCACAACTTTAGCTATAAGGCAAGCAATTAAAGAGTTATCCCTTTAACTGATGCCTGGGGTTTGCTCCGCCGCTATGCAGCTCAACTGGATGTTGGTCTGGATTTTCGCCCTCGGTAAATTCTCCTGAATAGGGAACTTTGGAGTCTACCACTCTCCTGTTCTGAAAAGAAGCGACTCAATGACTGACGGGCTTGACAAGATACTCAGAGTACTCTATAATATAGAGTACTCTGAAAAGACTAAAACTAAAGACAGGAGGTTACAAATGACTGACATAAAACAGGTAAAATCCGATCTTGGCTACGTTCGAGAAGTGGTTCGGACGTCTGAGCAACACCCGTCACCGGCGGCAATCCATTTCCTCTGGGCGCTGATCTGCCTGGTGGGCTTCTCGCTAATTGACTTCGCTCCGCGGTTCGTAGGGCTATACTGGGGTATTACTGGTCCACTCGGCTTTTTAGCAAGCTCCTTTCTGGGGTGGCGCCACAGCCAGCAGCTAGGCCAGGTCTGTCGAGCTGAGGGAATGCGCCACGCTCTACACTGGTTCGGGATGATGGCCGTCATTTTCCTCGCCTCTATCCTTGGGGTGACTGGCGCTGTTTGCTGGCAAGAGCTGACGAAGGTCATCGTGCTTATCATCGGCCTGACTTACTTTCTGGCCGGTATTCACCTTGATCGACCACTTCTCTGGATCGGTCTCCTGTTGATCGCAGGGTATCTTACTCTGTTCATTATCCCGGCCTACGACGGGACCTTAATCGGCGTTCTGCTGGCGGTGGCTCTAGTGAGTACCGGTCTGATAGGGAGGCGAAAGAGTGGCACGACGTCGCCAAGCTGAGTCCAACGTCTCCATCTGGGACAGGGCGAATAGTTTCAACAGACTCCTCGAACATCGCACCAGATTGGGGATCTGTGTACTCCTGGCCCGCAACGATGCTCTCACCTTTAGCCGTCTCAAGTCTCTGCTTAAGGAAACGGACGGGTCCCTCGGGGCACATCTGCGAAAGCTGGAGGACGAGAATTACCTCGTGGTCGAGAAGGAGTTTCGGGATCGGAAGCCGACGAGCTGGTATAGTCTGACCCGGGATGGCCGCAAGGCCCTGGAGGAACATCTGGAGGCTTTAGGAAGGTTGATCGCCGAGGTAGGTGCTTAGGCGCCTGCCCCAGATTGGCTCAGGGGCTCGGCAGCCAGATATATGCTGCCGACAGAGGAATTGCAAAGTGGAAAATGCAACAGGGAAATGGACTGAAAACTCTTAGGGCTGAACCTCGCCTTCAGCCTATTTCAACAAGGAGACGTAACGATGGAACACAAGGAAGTTAGCGAAAATGGGCTGGTTGGAGATTTCTATTATAGAAAGAGCGGCAAAAAATATTTGACAATAATACTACTGGGCGGTTCAGAAGGGGGTAAACCAACGACTGAATCTGAAATTGAGAAAACTGTGGAACGAGGTTATGCTGTGCTATCGCTGGCCTACTTCGGAATGAAAGGCTTGCCGCGATCTTTAGAAAGCATCCCTCTGGAATACTTTGAAAGAGCGATATCCTGGTTGGCAGAGCAGCCCACGGTAGTTCCCAATCACTACGCGGTGGAAGGCGTATCAAAAGGGGGTGAACTGGCGTTGCTCTTGGCAAGCAGGTATCCCGAGATAAGAGCAGTGGTAGGCATTGTGCCAGGTTCTGTCGTATTCCAGGGGATTCCAAGAGGGTTTTATGCACCTCGTTCATCCTGGTCTTATAAGGGTCAAGAACTCCCTTACGTTCCGTGCCGATTCTCCTTTGATATGATCAAGGCCATTCTGACGCAAAAGTTTGTAGGTGTTTATACGAGGTCACTAAAAAACAAAGAGGCGGTGGAGAGAGCCACAATCCCAGTGGAAAAGATAAATGGTCCAATTCTCTTGGTATCAGGAAAACATGACGAGATGTGGCCGTCAACGTATATGTCAAATCAGATTGTAGAGAGATTGGAAAAGCATGACTTTAAGCACAGATATGAGCACATTGCCTGTGAAACCGGGCATAATGTGTTCGAAGATCCAGGCGCAAGGGAAAATATAGCGCGATTTTGGGACAAGAATTTCAAGGAAAGCTATTGGGAAAAAGATCAAAAATGGTGATCAAATTCAGGAGTGTGCCGCTTTGACGAGGTCTTTCTTCAACTGAAGATCCCTTTAGGACGATCATGAAAGGGCTTTAAGAAAGGAAGGTAACGGACAATAATTTGGAAAAGACTCAATACCAGCTGGATAAAGGGAGTGTGATATACTATAATAAATAAAATTGAGATTTTGGCAACACCAAACTATTACAAAGGAAGGAGGTTCACGGAATGAGGCCAGTAATTACCGTTAAAGATCTTACCAAAAAATACGGCAGTCTGAGGGCCGTTGACGGCGTCAGCTTCGCGGTTTATGAGAATGAGATCTTCGGTATCGTCGGGCCAAATGGCGCTGGCAAGACTACTACGGTTGAGTGCCTGGAAGGTCTGCGGGTGCCCTCCAGCGGATCCATCCGCGTCCTGGGCTTGGAGCCAAAGGCAGATGGCTACAAACTGAGGCAACTGATCGGCATACAGCTCCAGGAGGGCAAATTTCCGGATAGAATCAAGGTCAAGGAGGCATTGGAGCTCTTCGCCAGCTTTTACTCCCGTTCCGTGCCTGCCGGGCATCTCCTTGAGAAAGTGGGGTTGCTGGACAAGGCCGATGACTACTTTGATAACCTCTCCGGAGGCCAGAAGCAGCGGCTCTCCATCGCTCTTGCCTTGGTCAACGACCCGCAGGTAGTCTTCTTTGACGAGCTGACAACAGGACTCGATCCCCAAGCCCGCAGGGCGATGTGGGGGATGGTGCGCTCCACCCGTGAGGCCGGCAAGACGGTCATCCTGGTCACTCACTTCATGGAGGAAGCAGAGCGGCTCTGTGACCGGGTGGCCATCGTCGATCAAGGCAAAATAGTCGCCCTGGACACCCCGGCCAACCTCATCAGGAGCATCGACGGGGGATTGAGGATCAACTTCTCGGTAAATGACTCTGGCATAGCGGCGCAGCTAGAGAGTATCGAGGGGTGTCGGCTTACAGCGAGCAACCGGGACATCACCATCCAGTGCGCCGACTACCGGGTTGTCGGCGAGGTCATCCGCATCCTGGGAGAGAATGACTGCGATTTCCATGACTTTACCGTTTCAAAGCCGGCGCTTGAGGATGTCTTCCTCTCGATTACCGGCAAGGAGATAAGAGAATGATGGTTTTCAGACAATTCATCAAGCTGACCTCAACCGAGCTAAGGTTGTTCTGGCGTGAGCCGATCGCCCTGTTCTTCACCTTCATCTTTCCGGTCTTCTTCCTCTTCATGACGATGGAGATTTTCATCCCCGCTGATGCCCCAAAGGAGATTGTTATCAACTATGTGACGCCGTCACTGATGGTTCTCATCATCGCCTCTACGGCAATATACGGCGTGCCTATGACCATCGTCTCCTACCGCAAGATCAAATTCCTTAAGCGACTGAAGGGCTCTCCGGTTACGCCCATCATTATCATGGGCAGCTTCGGCCTGGCCAATTTCATCGCCACGCTTCTCGGAATCGCTCTGCTTGTCGCTCTGGCGATGGGGGTCTATGGTGCCAGCCTTGCCGGGAGCCCCGTTTCCTTCCTGGCCAGCTTTGTTCTTGTCTTCCTGAGCCTTGCCGCTATCTTCCTGTTCATCCCCGCGGTAGCCCGCTCGGAACGGACGGCCATCGCCATCTCTCAGATCATCTTCTTCCCGATGATGTTCTTCTCCGGGGTGTTTATACCGCTGGATAGGCTTCCCGATTGGATCAGGAGCTACATTTCCCCGTTTCTACCGGTAACCTATGGCGTTGAGCTATTACAGAGACTCTGGCTGGGCACACCGTTTGACGACCTTACCCGGGAGGTATTCATCCTGCTGGGCGTTCTCTGTCTGGGACTGGTCATTGCCGCCCGGACCTTCCGCTGGGAATAGCCGGCATTTGACAGAATTGTGTCACGAACCGTTCCCCTATCGTCGAAGGGATGCCCTATTATGAAACTACACATAGGAACCGGAGTAGCAGAACCTTGCACAGAAAGGTCAGAGACTTTGATGGATGTCCCACGCCGGCATAGGCATCGGCAAAAAGCTGGTGGCGGAAGATTTCCCGATCCTGACCGAGGGCCGCATAGACGCTGTCCTGTGGTATAATCTGTAAACCGACCCAGGTGCTGAGGTGTTCGATGCTGACGAAGGACAGTTGTGAGTTCATTTTCCCCATCATCGTGGATTACCTCCCATCCCATCCTCTAGAAGCAGAATAGTATTCCTGTGATAGGCATGCCTTGAGAAAGACCAGTATATCTCTACGCTGCTGTGACCAATGGAGCTGGGTGTCGGAGATAAATCTCAAAATTTTCAGCGCAGCCATAGTGCTCCTCCAAGTCGGTTCTAAGCTAATGAACTCTTCGTGTTTGTCACGCATGGCAGCAGAAACATCATCAAAGCCATACTTGCTTTTCGCCTGCAAAATATATTCTGTCAGGCTGTCTAAAAACATTCTCTGCCGGAGGCTAATTACCGGCCCTCAATCGTCTCCGGCATCTTAACTAACTGTTATCCCGTTGAAGGCCACCACCCTCTTTTGACTACTTTTTTCACCCTCAGGGCTGATTTTGCACCTCGGCTCCAACCAAAGCTAAGTCTTCTTCCCTGTATCCTAACATCGCCTCTTCGATCAGCTTGCTATACTTCCCAGGCAAATGGACAGCGCCCTCAATCACCCTCTTCACGATCTTCTTCACATTGTGCACCAGGCA
>JAJHSB010000002.1 GCA_022684035.1 Candidatus Acetothermia bacterium
ACAGCCTGTCTCTTGAATTCTAAGCTGAAACTTCTCTGATTCTTCATGGCAAGATCCTTTCTCCTTTCGATTATACTCTGACCCTGCCAGACCTTCCTAATCCTCCTAACCTGAAGTGTCCAGTCTCAGGGGTTCACTCCACTGGTCTTATTCGCAATATAAGCGTCTAGCTTTTGCGGCTGCATAGACTTATTCAGCTCTTCACTCGGTACATTGGTTAATTCATTATAAAATAACTATTAAAGTGTAATGGAGTCTGCGAAGCAATCTCATTCCTTTCGCCTACGGCGTAGGGGCCTGCCTCTACAGGTTATTTCACGTTTTCCAAACCGTGAACCTCTTAACCTTTCTGTCCCTACGAACCCAATGGACTCAACGAACTCGATAAACTCAATTAACGATGCGAGGGACGATAACTAAGTAATGCGTGTCCCGATTGGTTTACCCGCTGATACCGCTGCTAGAGCATCAGGTTGGAAGATATTAAAGATCACAATCTCTAAGTCGTGTTCATAGCAGAGCTGAACAGCAGTTAAATCCATGACGCGATAGCAGTTAGAGATGAATTCCGCGTGGGTCAGGTGGGGAATATATTGCGCTTGTTCATCGATAGCAGGATCAGAGGTAAATACACCGTTAACTTTGGATCCTTTCGCTAATAGAGTCGCGTTGATACCGATGCCATGCAATGCAGCGGCAGTATCAGTGGTGACGAATGGATTACCAGTACCACCGGCAAAGAGAATAATCTTCCCTTCCGCAAGTGCGATTTGCGCCGCACGATATGAGATCTTTTCGGTAAGTGGAGTAACGAGCGCTGATTGGATTACTACTTCCCGCCCTTGCCGTTCAAGCGAGGAGCGAAGTGCCATTGCGTTTATCACGGTCGCTAACATTCCCATTGAATCAGCATCGGCTTGTGCCATCCACGTAATGGTCTTACCGCGGATGATATTTCCTCCTCCGAGGACTATTGCCAACTCAATCTTTTCTAAACGGGTAATTTCACGAGTAATATATTCAATCGCTGGAGCAGCGAGTGGAGCCTCCTCTCCTTTGAGTACTTCACCGCTCAGTTTCAATAAGATTCGACGCGGTTGCTCTGTAAGCGTGCTTCTCATCGAAGGTCTTAATGTTCTGTGCCAATTTCAAACCGTGCAAATCGTTTGATTGTGATCATTTCGGTCATCTTCGCTCTTAATTCATTGAGGACTTCAGCGATGGTCTTACCCGGATCTTTGACGAACGGCTGGTTCAGCAAGCAGACTTGTTCATAAAACTTGTTTAATCGACCTTCAATGATCTTTTCAACAATTTTTGCTGGTTTATTCTCTTTTGCGATCTGTTTGCGGTATATCTCTTTTTCCGTCTCCCGGACTGCCTCCGGCACATCTTCAGTTGTAAGGTACAGCGGATGACTGGCAGCAATATGGATCGCTATATTACGGGCAAACTCACGAAACTCAGCGCTGTTAGCGGCGAAATCCGTTTGGCAGCTTATCTCAACCAACACCCCTAATGTTCCGTTATGATGGAGATACGCTTCCACACGACCTTGTAAACTATCTTTATTCTTATGTGCTAATAGGTCCAACCCTTGTTCACGTAAGAACTTTTGCGCTTTTTCCAGATCGCCGTCTGCCTTTTTTAGCGCAACTTTACAGTCCATTATTCCTACTCCAGTTATTTTTCTTAATTGCTTGATAAGATCAAGTGAAATAGTCACTTTACCGGCTCTCCTTTCTCGACAAAAACTTCTTCTTCCGGCCTAGCTACCAAGCTTGTATCCTCTCTCTCCGGCTGAGTATTATCACCTTGTGGTGTTGTAGTCGTTTCTACTTTTTCTGTCTCATCTACTTCCACCGATAGTTCTTTCGCACTCTCCTCTGTTACTGCTGCTTCGGTTTGACGCCCTTCCAGGCCTTCTAATACCGCATCAGCAATGCGCGAGGTAATCAGCTTTGTCGCCTTGATGGCGTCATCATTACTAGGGATAGGAAAAGCAATCAAGTCAGGATCACAATTGGTATCAACCATAGCGATTATGGGAATTCCACAGATTAGTGCTTCGTGGACAGCGGTTGCCTCTACTTCGGTATCGATAACATAGATAGCGTCAGGAATACGAGTTAAATTTCTCAGACCGGAAAATCTCTGTTGCAGTTTGACTAAAATACGGTTAAGTTTTGCTGCTTCTTGATTTGGGAGCATCTCCAGTTCGCCTGCTGCGGCCATCTGTTCGAGTTTCTTCATCCGTTCAATTGATTTTTTAACCGTTACAAAATTGGTGAGGATACCACCGATCCAACGATTATTAATGTAATGTGCCCCGCATCGACGTGCTTCTTCCTCGATTGTCAGACGCACCTGTTTTTTCGTTCCGACAAAGAGGATTTCTCCTCCTCCTGCAATCAGATCACGAATGAAAAAATAAGCCTTTTCAAATAAGTGAATTGTCTGCTCAAGGTCAATGATATGGATCCCTTTGCGCTCAGTGAAGATATACTGAACCATTTTGGGGTTCCAATTTTTTCTCTTATGTCCAAAATGGACGCCTGTCTCTAACATCTCTTTCATCGTTAGAATCTCCACATTCTCTCCTCCTGCTGATAGCTTTAATTAGGCTTTAAGTATACTACAGTCACAATAATTCGCAACATACTGAAACTAAAGTTCGTGTGACTTTGAACTTACTTTGAGACTGCGACTTGCGGTCTTGCGGAGCCTGTTTTGAGCCTGAGCGTGTAATCCCGGTTCTCCTCAAGACGCGACGATACAATATTATCACCTTACGGGATATAAGATACAAGCGGATAGTTCCAAACAAGCATACGCCAACCAACTGAGTTAGTCAACAGTTATATCTCTTATGGAGTGAACCCCTGAGACTGGACACTTCAGGTTAGGAGGATTAGGAAGGTCTGGCAGGGTCAGAGTATAATCGAAAGGAGAAAGGATCTTGCCATGAAGAATCAGAGAAGTTTCAGCTTAGAATTCAAGAGACAGGCTGT
>JAJHSB010000013.1 GCA_022684035.1 Candidatus Acetothermia bacterium
GAATATTGGTCCTGTCCAGTATAGCACCTATCAAGGCTAGACCCGAATGACTGGAAATGCCTGCCCCGTGTCAGGCACGGGGTTGTTCGTCTCCCTGCACTATCTCGAAACGCATCTTCACCTTTAGGGTGAAAGTCTTCAACGGCTTCCACACACTCGGGTATAGCAGGTTTCAGATACGAAACGAAAGGAAAAGTCCAGCTAGCTTCACGGATTCAGGTTTAGGTAACCAGACCTATTGGTTGGACTTCTGTATATTCTGTCACAAGGCAAATATTGATTTAGAGTGTGACGGTGAAAGATATCACTCTCTCCCCGATGCTTTTACCAAAGACCGCCTGCGCAACAACCAACTAACCAGTCGAGGCTGGCATGTTTTGCGGTTCTCCAGCACAGAAATCTATCGGAACTTAAAAGATTGTTTGAATGTGGTTGAACGAACTATACATACTTTGGAGGGATTGAAGAATTAAGTAAAAGTCGTTGTGGACTGGCAGAGGGAAAATGTAAAAACAGGTCAATTAAGGGTAATAGGGTCTCCCCCTACAATCTGCAATTTTCATTCCTGAACCCCCTGGTCAAGCCAGGGGGCAGACTTATCAAGAACAGGATTTAAATTGACCCGAACAAAGTAAGGGTTATCTTTGCCCCTATCCCTATAACTTGATTGATAAACGAGATTTGGCTAATATGATTCAATCAAAATCCGCAAGCGGATGTTATTTTTAAAAAGTTTGAATTTCGTGCAAACGAGACTGTCATAATACGCCCGTAGCTCAGGGGACAGAGCGCCGCACTGCGGATGCGGAGGCCAGAGGTTCAAATCCTCTCGGGCGTAATAAATTATTTCCTTATAGGTAAGACAAGGCAACTCTTTACAAACTCGTACTCTGCCTGGATAATAAGGAGCCTTTAAGAGAGCCGAATATATTACCATTTGGCAGTATTTTGAATATCAGTAAGCAAGAGTCTTCAATAGGAGGAAGAGTTGAAACGAAATCGATTTGATAATTTGGTAATTGCGGCGCTCGCTTCGGTTCCGGTTGAATTTAAAAAATACCTCGACGAGATTGAGATTATAGTTGAAGACGAACCAAGCAAAAGTACGCTATCTGAGATAGGAACAGAAGAAGATCTTCTTATACTTGGCTTGTACCACGGCGTTCCATTACTGAAGCGGAGTGTCTTTTCCTCGCGGGTCTTCCCGGATAAAATTATTCTTTATCAACGTCCCATTGAACGAATGTGCCGCACGGAACAAGAGGTCAAAGAACAGATCTACTATACGCTCATCCACGAACTTGGCCACGCGCTCGGCTTTGATGAAGCGCAACTTCGCGAGCTCAGTGTCGAATGACCGCGAACAACGCAGTCCACCCTGCTCAAACAAAGATCCTAAAGAGATTCAATTTCGACAAATCGGCGCAATTAAACCGGAGTAAAAAATAAAGGATCATCTCCAAAAAGTTGGTAAGATCATGAGGATTCGAGGGAAATGCTTAAGAATTACAAAGAAACTTTAGACAGATATAGGCGAAGTTGAAAGAATGCTTAAGGAACTAAAAGAGCTTGTCTAAAAACTCCAATTTTGTCATTGCCCGACCCCCTGATCAAGTCAGAGGGCAAGCTTGATCGGGCAATCCAGACATCGTCCCCGTGAAAACGGGGAATCAGTACATAAAATACTGGATTCCCGCTTCCGCGGGAATGACGATTTCCTATGGAAGCAGCAGTTTTTAGACAGCTTCAATAAAATCCTTAGAAAATAAGCACTTGAACCCTTGAATCCTTGAATCCTTTCTAGCAACTATTCTATACTTGCCGATACATCGAAAAAAGGAGTTGATGTGCTAATGATCAGTATTTGGGTGGGATCTTCCCTTGCAATTGTCGCTTTGCTCAGCCTGGCTCATCGCAGCCTTGCGCTTGCCATGTTTGTGGCTGCCGGCGGGCTCGCTCTTTTTACTCTCTCTGGTAGCGAGGTTATAGCTACTGTGCAGATTACGTTTACCGATACTTCTGTTCTTCTGCTCACGCTCATCGTCGGGATGATTCCGCTCATTGGTGGTGCACTTGAATTGTCAGGAGAGATGGACCGAATGGTGAATAATATGCGTATCGGTAAACGACCTTTCCTCTCATTGGCACCGGCCTTATTTGGTATGTTACCGATGCCGGGAGGAGCTTTACTTTCTGCTCCACTTATTGAACGGGGAGCAGGTAGCACGACGAAGAAGATCAAAGCAGCGGCAAATGTTTGGTTTCGCCACGGATTGTTGTTGGTATATCCTCTCTGTCCCGCACTAATCGCTTCGGCGAAGATTGCCGGGCTCGATATTTACTCGGTTATCATCGCTCTATCGCCGGCATTTCTCCTTACTGTGTTGCTCGGATATGGATTTCTATTACGTGGGATCCACGGGCGTGTCGGCTCCAATACCCGCTTCTCCTTCCAAGGACTCCTTGTACCGTTAGGGATAATTCTCGCTGCGCCGGCAATAGACTTACTGTTGAAAAAGACAGTGATAAGTCTTCATCCGCCGGTGACTACCGCAATCGGAGTGACAGTAAGCCTTGCGCTGGCAATTGGTGTCAATCGTCTTACCGTATCTGATCTGCGTCATATTGCAAGTAAGATGAAGCCGTGGAATTTTTCCCTAATTATTCTGGCGATGTTTATCTTTTTAAACATCTTCAAAGAGTCCGGCGCCCCCGCTCTCTTTGCTGATCTACACCTCTCTCCTGTTCTGCTGGGTATAGTAGGCGGATTCTTACTCGGCGTGATTACTGGAAGACTACAGACGCCTGTTTCGATTATTATCCCTATTTATATTGCTCAACACGGCACGATGTCCAGCACAGCCTTTGCTGTCACTTATTTTGCCATCTATCTCGGCTATGTCATCTCACCGGTCCATCCCTGTATTTCTGTATCCCTGGAATATTTTGATACGTCACTGCGTAGTTTTTTACGTGCAATGGCTCCTGTAACAGGAATCGCTCTGCTCCTTACTTTGATTCTGGGGATGACCATTCTATAGATGTGTTGCTGAGACGCTCCACATATGTATCATTTCTCTTCCTGACGATTAATTAGTTCTTCCCAGCGTCTATACTGCTCATTTAATTTAGCTTTTAGCTCTTTGTGACGCGTTCCTAATTCAGCGACCCGTTGGTACTCATATAATCTGGGATCAATCAGTTGCCGTTCAATTTCCGCAATTTCTTCATCCAACTGCGCTATCACAGCCTCGATTTCCATTATCGCTTCGCTCTGTTGTCGTCCACTTAATTGCGGTTTTTTCTTCTTTTTCGCTATTGAAGCGGTATCAGTAGTCTTCTTACTCTGCGCGCTTATTTTTATCGTGCTCTCGATCGCGGAGCGTTTTTCTTTATAATAAGCGTAATCTCCGGAGAAAACGTGTAGTTGCCCGTCGCGAATATCCCATATTTGCGTCGCAACAGCATTCAGTAATGCGCGGTCATGCGAGACCATGATTATCGTACCCTGGTAGTCGATCAGCGCTCGTTGCAAGATTGCCCGGCTCGGCAAATCAAGTTGGTTCGTCGGTTCATCGAGCAGTAACAAGTTCCCTTCCATCAAAGAAAGAAGTGCAAGTGCGACGCGACTCTGTTCCCCACCGGAGAGGGTGTTGATCTGTTTTTCCACTGTAATACCGGAAAAGAGAAACCGACCAAGCAGACTGTGTGCTTGCTCAACTGTAAGATCAGAACGGGCGAGAATTACACCGAGCAGCGTATCATTACCCCGCAATTCATCATGTCGCTGGCTATAGTAAGCAATCCTCACATTATGACCATGTGTCACCACACCCGATAACGGAGGTATCTCGGCGCGAATCGTCTTTAAGAGAGTAGTCTTGCCACAGCCATTCGGCCCAATGATTGCTACCTTCTCTCCGCGGTATACAACGAGGTTCGGGCAACGGAACAGCGATTGACTGGTACTCGCAAACCCAACCTCCAGTTCATCCAGCCGGATTACATATTTTCCACTCGGAGTACCGGAGGGAATTCGTAATGTTAAATTCCTGGCATGAGAAGGTGGTTCAAGTTTATTCAATCGGGTCAATTTCTTTTCCCGGTCTTTTGCCTGACGGCTCTTCTGCCCAGCTAAATTACGCCGGATGAATTCTTCTTGCTTGGCAATATAAAGACGCTGCTGGTCATAGGTCTTCTGAATTCGTATTTGCTCTGCAGCCCGCAACTCCTGTGACCGACTGTAATTTCCTGGGTAAGTGCGAATTTCACCGAATACTATCTCCCACGTCTCGGTTCCGACTCTATCCAAAAGATATCGGTCATGCGATACCAGGATAATCGACCCGGTAAACCGCAAAAGATATTCTTCCAACCATTCAAGAGCGGCAAAATCAAGGTGATTGCTCGGTTCATCGAGCAAGAGCAGATCAGGCTCTTCTAAAATCGTCTTCGCCAAAGCAGCGCGCGAGAGTTCCCCATCACTTAAAAGATCAGGCGATTTGTGCCATGTTGGTTCGGGCAGACCCAGACCAGTCAACACTTCTTGGATAGTTGCTTCATAAGCATATCCACCTCCTACTTTGAATTGGATAAGTAGTTCGTCGTACCGTTGAAGTAAATCCGGATCAGCTTGCTCCATCTCCGCCTCCAATTTGCGCAGTTCCTGCTCGATTACGCGCAAATGATTAAATGAACTACGCATCGTGGAGATGATTGCATCTGTCCCTTGCAACCTTGCTGTTTGTGGCAGATAAGTAATTTTGAGATTATGGGCTTTATTGATTCTCCCTGCTGTTGGTCTCTCCTCGCCGGCGATAATGCGCAGTAAAGTCGATTTTCCTGTTCCATTAGCGCCGACTAACAGAATTCGATCCGCTTTGTCAATCTGCAAGCAGACGTCGCGAAATAAAATTTGATCCCCGAAGACTTTCTCAATATGTTGTAGCGTTAACTGTGACATCGTAACTATAATTCTAAGTCAAACCGCAGGAGAGGGAAAGGTGCATTGATCATATGTGTACAGTTTATAATTCGTAGTTCAGAGCCAGAGTTCGTCTGCCTGCGCGTGTCCGTACACAGACAGGTCATTGCGAGTCTGCGAAGCAATCCCGTTACTTGGCACAGAAAGGCTAAGGGGTTCATGGTTCACGGTTGAAGATTCACGGTCAAAGTTTTGGCTCTTGCCATCATGAACTCTACGAACCCATTACTAATCACCATTCACCTCTTTGGACCTCTAAACCTCTCTGTCCCTACAAACCCGATAAAGCTGATAACCCCACCTCTATCTTGGCAAATCACCCTCTCCGGGATATGATTAAATCGGTTAACGATGAAAGAAGCGATGTTGTACGAAAAAGCAGGCAAAGGAAGAGTGCGCTGCCTTCTCTGCGCCCATCATTGCATAATCAAAGAAGGAGAACGAGGCATCTGCGCAGTACGAGAAAATCGTCATGGAACTCTGTACTCGTTGGTATTTGGCAAGGCAGTCACGCTCAATATTGACCCGATTGAGAAGAAGCCATTCTTTCACTTTCTCCCTGCATCGTTTGCCTATTCCGTTGCCACTGTCGGGTGCAACTTTACCTGTCTTAATTGTCAGAATCATTATATTTCACAGTATCCGCGTGAGTATGAGGGCAGAATCATCGGTATCGATATCTCCCCGTTGGAGATCGTTGCCGAGACCAAGGCAAGAGGATGCAAAACGATCGCTTACACCTATAGTGAGCCGACTATCTTCTTTGAATATGCCTATGAAACCGCACGACTGGCACACGCAGAAGGATTGAAGAACGTCTTCGTCTCTAATGGGTATCTAACAGCAACGGCAACAGAGCTGATCGCCCCTTATTTGGATGGTATCTGCATTGATTTGAAAGGGATTTCCGAGCGATTCTATCAGAAGATTGCCGGCGGAAATCTCGGGCCAGTGCTCAATACGATTCGTCGCATGCATAGCTTGGGGGTATGGGTGGAGATTGTCACCCTGATCATCCCCGGTGTAAATGATTCTGTGGAAGAGCTACGCTCGACCGCAGAAGCGATCAAGGGAATCTCAGAGTCAATTCCATGGCATGTGAGTCGGTTTTACCCTGCATATCGTATGGCCGATTACCTACCGACTCCGGTTGCAACGATCCAGCGAGCTCGACAAATAGGGATCGAAGTAGGATTGCGGTATGTCTATGAGGGTAACATCCCGGGGCAAGGAGAGACCACCCATTGCCCGAATTGCAATCAGTTGCTCATCAAACGGATCGGCTTCTTTGTCAAGGAGAATCACTTGCGCGCCGGAAGATGTCCGGTGTGTAACGAAGAGATTAAAGGAGTGTGGCTCCATCCGTAGGCGTGCGCACCCACACCTCGTGCTCATCGGTGATCTCACTAATGAGAATGCTCACCTTAAATGAGTGAGAGCGTAAAGGTCAACTAACCTATTGATAAGTTCAAAAATACAGCCTATACCTATAATAAAACTAGGGATGGTTCCTGTGAGGACGAATCCCGGCGAAATGTCAGCTCTTTGACATACTACCAAATCTTTTATGCTTTCCATCGTACTTTGCTGTAAAGGTACCTGAGGAGTTACTATTTCCGAAGCAAATAAGCTATACATGTGCCGCGGGCAGTAGCGGCGGAATGGATGGTAATATGTCAGAACACTATATCGACGCTATGGGGGATATCTGCCCCATACCCCTTCTGAAGGTTCGTAAAAAACTAGAAGAGATAAAACCAGGAGATATTATAATACTTGAAACGGACCATAGCTGTGCCGCGCCCAACATTGTAGAAGACATGAAGAAAAAACAGATAAAAGCAACGGCCAGGGAGATAGACAACGGCATCTGGCAGATAGTGATCAAACCGTAGTAAAGAGATCTATCAGCTAAAATCCTTTAGCTTGACATTGTCACATTTCCATGTCATTGCGAGGAGCGCAAGCGACGAAGCAATCTCTAGTGAAGAGCTTGCTTCGCTTCGCTCGCAATGACAGAAAGAAATTCATCGGTTACCACCTAACCCGGACAAGCCGGAAATCCAAATGACCATCCATATAGTATCTTGCACAAAGTAACCGCAATATGTCATTCCTGCGAACCCTGGATCAAGTCCAGGGCAGGCGCAGGAATTCAACGGGGGGACATGGATTCCCGCCTGCGCGGGAATGACACGGCGATGGGCTCATCGGAGTATATCTTCTGTTTTCGTGCGGAACGAAAAACCTTTCCATTTCGCGCAAGACTTCAGAATTTAGATACTAATCTGACAATGTCAAGTTAGACCCAGCGGCTTTTTACAATAACAAACCAGAGAATCAACAAAATCCCCGGCTGGGCAAATGCATGAACTTCACGAATGCCTTTGCCACATTGGTTTTGACCTTTTCATTTTTGTAAGCCAAGAATATCCTTAAAACCAGGTTTACTCCCTCAAGTTTTAGAGCCAGCAGGCTTCCTTGATGCAGTTCTTTTTTGAGCGCGAACTTTGGCATGATCGAAATACCGTGACCTGCTTCCACTGCCACTTTTATGGAATTCACACAAGAAATTTCCATTACGATATTGAGCTTTGATTTATCTATACCCGCATTAAGAAGGCATTTTTCTATAGTCTGGCGAATACCTGAACCAGGCTCCCGCATGATGAGGGGCTGCCGGATGAATTCATCGATCTTTATAAAATTCCTGCCCTGCCAACTTTTTTGGCTGGGAGCTATCACTACCACTTCGTCGCTGGCTATTTCATCTACGCTGAAAGGCCCATTGGGTTTTTCACCCTCCACCACCGCCACGTCGATGATATTCTCCTGCAGGTCGCTTATTACCTGGCTGCGATTTCCCACCTTGAGTTTAATATTGACCTGAGGGAACTTCTCCTTAAAGATGAAAATACTACAGGGCACGGCATAACCTCCCACCACCGAAGTGGCTCCCACATTGAGATTACCGTTTACTGAAGCTCTCATGGCATCCATCTCTGCCTCCATCTCTTCGTACAATGCCAGAATGCGGCGCGCATAATCATTCAACAGTGCTCCGGCCTCGGTCAGGCAAACACCGCGGTTGCACCTTTCGAGGAGATTTAAGGCGAAATGATTTTCCAGTTGTTTTATCTGCTGGGTGAGAGCCGGCTGGGAGAGGAAAAGTTTCTCCGCTGCCTGGGTAAGACGGCCGGTCCTGGCAGTGGTTGTGAAAGATTTCAGCAGATTGATGTTCATGTTCATAATGTTTCCCCTCATATATAATGTAATAATTCATCACATTTTTCAAATATAATATATGCTTATAGCAACATAAAAAGAACGAATTTGACAACCCTAAAAGTCTATTGTATGATGATATCGTGAAATTTTTCACAAACTCTTACTATCGGAAAGGGGGTATAGATAATGTCTGAAACAATCTCTGAACAGACCGAAATAACAGAGTCGAAGATTCCGAGGAGATCTTCTTCCAGAACAACGGCAAGAAAGCCAAAGAAAAGCCGTGTCCCTTTAGCATTGGCATTAGCTATAGTGATCATAGCTTTGGTGGCTTTTGGTCTTTATCTGGCCACTGTAGATCCAAGGCTAAGCTTATTCTGGTTGATCGGTCTTTGCTTCGGCTTTATCCTCCAGAGAGCAAGGTTTTGTTTTACAGCCTCGTTACGAGATCCTACTCTGACCGGAGGCACCTCGCTCACCAAGGCAGTGCTGATCGCTTTTGCCATAACCAGTGTTGGTTTCGTAGCCATACAGTATAATGCCTATCGCATGGGTCTGCCAATACCAGGGGCGGGGTATATTCTCCCTATAAGCTTGGCCACCGTAATTGGCGGCTTCCTCTTTGGGATCGGTATGGTTATAGGCGGCGGCTGTGGCTCCGGTACCCTGATGCGGGTAGGAGAAGGTTTCCACATGAACATGCTGGTCTTGGTCTTCTTTATCATCGGCTTGTTAGTAGGTTCTTATGATCACACCTGGTGGCAGCTTAATGTCATACAGGGTGCTCCGAGGGTTCACCTACCGGATGTTTTCGGCTGGTTTGGAGCGATCACCATTCAGTTGATCGTTATAGGGGCTCTATATATTCTTGCTGATAGGTGGGAAAGCAGGAGAAAAAGCTTGTAGCAAATTTGTTGGGCTTGTTGGGATGCAATCCATATTGCAAAGTAATATAAAAATCAGGAGGATAACTAAAGATGCCGAAAGAAGTGGTTGTAGACGCCCTGGGGGAAGCTTGCCCCGTACCTTTGATCAAAACACAGAAAGCCATGAAAACCTTAGAAATAGGAGATGTGCTCATTCTCAAGATAGACCACAGTTGTGCCATGAAAAATGTTCCCGAATGGGCAAGGAAAGTTGGTCACAACGTTGAGCTTGAAGAGATTGGTGACTGCGAATGGGAAGTTATCATTGAAAAGGTCGTTGCCTAATCAATAGAGAGGAGGTGCAGCGATGAAGATATTCGAAAACAAATTCTACCTGACCTGGCTTAAAAACCCTTGGTCCTATGTGACAGGCGCCGTGCTGTTGTCTATTTTCCAGATAGTCATTCTTGCTGCAACCGGCAGCCCCTGGGGAGTAGTAGGCCCCCTTAACTTCTGGGGAGCATGGTTATTTGAGCTTGTCGGCGGAAATCCAGCCCGGTGGTATTTTTTTGGTGAAGCCCGGCTGCCGATTCTTGAAGCCGGATTCTTAGCTCACGCCGGAACGATGAAAAATCTGGGGCTGATCTTCGGCGCCTTACTCGCCACCTTGATTGCCTTTGAATTCAAGTTTAAGAAAATAAAGGCTAAAAGGCAGATTGTAGCCGCTATCTTAGGCGGATTGTTCATGGGTTATGGGGCGAGATTAGCTGCCGGCTGTAATATCGGTGCGCTGTACAGCAGCATTTCATCCCTTTCCCTTTCCGGCTGGGTTTTTGCCGCCTTCTTGTTCTTAGGGGCGATAGTGGGCAGCAAGCTCCTGGTTAAGTTTTTTATGTAACTACTCCTAATGCACCTTAAGGAAGGTTCAATATGCCCGGAAGAGAAAAAAGGGTTGAGGAGTATGATGTCGTTATCATCGGCGGCGGTGCTGCCGGGATGACTGCCGGTATTTACACCGGCAGAGCAAGACTAAAGACAGTGTTGATCGAGAAAGCTCTGGTCGGGGGTCTGGCAACATACACTAACGAAATAGAAAACTACCCCGGCTTCCCTGAGGGCACAACAGGTCTGGAAATGATGAACCTTTTCCAGAAACAAGCGAAGAAATTTGGGGTTACTTTTAAACTGACCGATGTTAAGAGCGTTGACCTGACCGGGGAGACAAAGATAGTAGAGACCTTCCGTACCACTTATAAAGCAAAGGTAGTTATTATCGCCAGTGGTGGCAGACCAAGAACAACCGGGGCTAAGAATGAAGAAAAGTTCTTGTTTGATAAAGGAATTTCTTTCTGCGCTACCTGTGACGCAGCTTCCTGTACAGACCAAGAACTGTTGGTCGTAGGCAGTGGGGATACCGCGATTGAAGAAGGTCTATTTTTAACTAAATTCGCTAAGAAGATCTATGTCTCAGTAATTCATGACCAGGGTAAAATGGATTGTAACGAGATAGCGAGGGAAGCGGCTTTTGCTAATCCCAAAATGGAATTCCTCTGGAATACTGTTGTTGACAGCTTTGAAGGCGACGATCAACTGGAACAGGTGGTCCTGAAGAACCTGAAAACAAAGAAACTGGAGCCAATAAAGGTTGACCGATGTTTTGAGTTTATCGGCTATCTGCCTAATACCGAAATCTTCCAAAACCAAGTCAAATTGACTGACAGTGGCTTTGTCCTCACCAATGAACGAATGGAGACGAATATCGAAGGTGTTTTTGCTGCCGGCGACGTCAGGGACAAATTCTTAAAGCAAGTTGCTACCGCGGTCGGTGATGGGGCAATTGCGGGCTTTGCCGCCGAGAAGTATATTACCGAAAGTGAAGTTTTCTACAGAATTATAGAAGAGTCCCGTCCCTACACTCTGGTCTATGTCTATAATGCTGCTGATGCTGCAAGCAGAGAGCTCCTGCCTATTATGGAAGAGCTAGAAAAAGAAGGGAAGGAACAAGTGAAGGCTGTCCGCGTAGATGTGTATAAGTCTACCGGCATAGCTTCCAGGTTGAACGTAACTGAATATCCTTGTGTTGCTGTAGTTAAAAACGGGGAAGTTATTAAGCTTATCTGCGATATAAGTAAAGAGAAAATTCAGTCCGCTATATGCTAAACAGAAGCGGGGAAAGGAGGTGGTTACCTGAATGTGAGGATTCAATTATACCATAAGAAAGCGTTATCTGAAAGGCTAACAAAGAAAGGGAGGGAAAAATGAAAAACAAAATATTGTTAGTACTATTGACGTTGCTACTAGCCACGAGCCTTGTTGTCATCCTTTGGTCGCTGGAAGAAAAGATAGTTGGAGTTGGAGTTGGAGTTGGAGCTGGAGCTGGAATGGTGCCAGCGTCAGATCTCATCCCAGCACCAATCTCTTTTCCATCTCAGATCATCTCATCAGTGTGGCTTCTCGAAAATATTGATAGAATTCCTAACTTAAAGATCATCGATATGCGGCCTGCGGCAGCTTACCTCGCCGGTCACATTCCCGGAGCAGTCAACCTGCCCTGGGATACGCTAAGGGTAACTCAGGCAGAAGGGGTACCAGAAATGCGGCGCACGATCGAGGATTTTGAAAGTCTGATGGGTCATGGATTGGGAATCACGAGGAGGAATCCAGTGGTAATCTATGGTGCGCTTGCGACACATGCGGCTAGACTGCTCTGGGAGCTTAACCTCCACGGCCACTTTGACGTTGCCGTGCTCAATGGCTTATTCCCGGCATGGACAGCAGTCGGTGGAGCGGTCAGCGTAGAACCACCGGTGGTGGAACCTGCCTTATTCGTCTCCATGTTTCAGCCACAACTACTAGCCACCAATCATTCGATCGCCAACATTTTGGGTAAGCCAGACTATGTTATCATAGATACTAGAGGTCCTGCTTACTTTGCCGGCGTTGCCCCTGGGGCGGGCGTGGTAAATCCAGGCCGTATTCCTGGCTCTATCAACTGGGTAGCTGCTGCAGTCCTAACGAAAGGCGGAACCGCCTTCATCTCAGTCGACGAGTTTGTTGCAGCGGCTAAAGTGAGGGGGATAACAAAGGACATAAATACTATCCTAACCTGTAGGTCAGGGCACACTGCCTCCGCTCTCTATATACTCTTTGCAGCAGCGGGCTTCAACAATGTGGCTATGTCCGATGCCTCCTGGCTGGGCTGGAACATTAAGGACTACCTGCCGAGAGCAAGAGATTGAGTAACTAATGCCGATGACTAGGGAAACAGTAATAATGACGAGAGTCAGCTATGTAATAGAGTTGACGAAGGGCTAACTTCTTGGTAGCGGGATTACAGGCTGCTTGTAATCCCGCTTCGAGAATTTGAGTCGTCCTCCCAGATGCAAAGGGAGGAAGAAGTAAAAAAGGAGGGAAAGCAATGAAGTTCATCTTTAAGGCAGTAGCGATCATCACGTTATTACTAGCAATAATGCTTTTGGCAGGATGCTTCACCGCACTCCTCAGAGAGGATGACAGATACATAATTGGCGCCAGGGAAGCGCTTAGACTCGTTGGGAAGGATAATGTTGTCCTTGTCTATGTACAAAGAGAGCCCCGCGAGATAGTGAGAGGCGCGGTAATTATTAGCAGAGAAGATATAATTATCGATCTCCCTGTGCCCGGCATGCTTTTACCCCGAAACAAGTTCGAGGAGCTAATGGGCAGAAGCGGCATATCCAACGATTCCCTGGTAATTATTTACGACAGCGGCAACACCAATATGGATGCAGCCAGACTCTGGTGGACATTAAGAGTATACGGGCATACCAATGCCAAAGTGGTAAGCGGCGGTCTGGCCGCCTTGCTGGAAGCAGGCGCAGAGACAACCACAGAAGCCCCTGTGGTTACCCCGACAACATTTACAGCTCAACCAGCTAATCATGATTTGATAGCAACTATTGGCGAGGTCTTCGCCCAGGTAACCAGGCCGGTTGAAAACGTTTTCCTCTTGGATAACAGACTAAGAGCAGAATTTGATGCCGGATTTATACCGAGAGCCGTACTCGTGCCTCATGTTGACAATCTTCACAATGACGGCACCTTTAAGTCAATAGAATGGATAAAACTGATGTACCGGGGTAAAGGCATCAGAGAAAATAATATTATTATAGTGTACTGCGTAACTGGTCTTCGCTCTGCCACTACTTTTCTGGCTTTATTTAATGCTGGGTTTGAGAATGTTAAATTGTTTGATGGAAGCTGGCTGCAGTGGACGGCAGCCGCCTTACCAGTGGAGTTACCGCCTGTTGTGGAACCAGGAGTGCCGCCGGTACCAGCGCCGGCACCTGGCTGATAGTCTTCTCATTCAACAGTTTGTTGAATAAGAAGGCACGAAAAGCCAGAAGAGAATCATTAAGTAGGCTGTTCAAACTGATTACAAAGAATCTACGTCAGAGCGGAGGGCAATTGCCTTTGGGCGGGACAATTTATTCAATCTATTCCCGATGGTGGGCAAATGTAGCCAAAAAGGCAGTGGTAGTCTTCAAAATATAACGTTTAACATGCCGGAGACGAACGATGGTGTGAGACTAACCTCTGGCAGAGAGGGTTTGTAGACAGGCTGTCCTTATTAACTTTAACCTCTGTCATTATCTCATCTCCTGGATAAGGATAAAAGGGGGCTAGCAAGCCCCCTTTTTATTAAGTGGTCATTAGCAGCTTGGACCGTCTGTTGGTAAACCTCGCCGTATTGGGAATCTGAGATCGCTCCATGCAATAAATCCATCTTTTACATTTATCGCTTCATAATCCATTGTTATGAGCGTTTACGCAGCGAGCAAGGATCTTCCACCCCGATTGCAGTAAACGATAAATTTTTGCGCTTCTCTGTCAGGAAAGATTCCTTTTATTCTGAATTTGAGCCGTCCTCGATCAATTCATGTCGCTCCTGTCCTGGAATATGCCCTTTTATCACCCTCTGCTTACCTTACTTGGCTTGATTCCTTTGCATATGATACGATATTATAATAATAAAAATAAGTGTCAATATAAAGTACAATTACAACAATAAAGGGAGAAAGGCAATGATTAGAACGTTAATAACTCAATCAGAAAGACTGCTGGTGAGTATTGCCGCCCATTTAATCAACGACTGTGGAGGTAGCTATGATAGACTTTCTGTTTAGATATGAGGTGTGGACCGGGCTTCTGGTAGGACTATTCTTTGGGTATGTTCTTCAGAGGGGTAAGCTGTGCTTTAACGCTGCAATCAGAGAGATAAAGTTCTCGCAAGACAATTTTTTGATGAAAGGAATCGCATTAGCGTTAGGGCTCAGCGCGATTATTTTTACGTTAATGGCAAATCTAAATCTCATCAACCTTAACCCAACCCCATTTATGCCCTGGGGAAATATCATTGGAGGTCTTCTCTTCGGCATCGGCATGGTTGTGGCCGGAGGATGCGCAGGTAGTGTGACTTACAGAGTTGGAGAGGGACTGACTACCGCGTGGATTGCCGCAATCTTTTTCGGTCTTTCCGCCGCGGCAGCCAGATTCAGTTTTCTCCGTCATCTCGTTGACTTACTGCGAGGCCCGGTCTATTTGGTTGAAGGAGATGGTATGTTCTACAGATTTGGAAGGGTCGGTCCAACGATCGCCAATCTTCTGGAAATAAACCCCTGGATTCCCACGGTTATCTTCAGCGCACTCATGCTGTGGTATGCATTCGGAACCAAAACAACCGAGCGGTCGTATTCTTCCCCCTGGAACTGGAAGACAATCGGGATAATGACCACCATCGTAGCTGCAGCGGCGTATTTTACCAGACAAGTCGGTGGGCTCCTCATATACGCTCCGTGGGTCAGTCTGTATCGGCACATCGTTGCGGGACACTTTATCGGTTGGGGAGGAATGTTGATTGTTGGAATCATCGTCGGAGCGCTGATCAGTGCCGTAGCGTACAAGGAATTTAAGGTCCGTATGCCAGAAAAACCAGGTGTATATACACAAATGATCATCGGAGGATCCATGATGGGGTTTGGTGCAACGCTCGCTGGTGGTTGTAATATCGGCCATTTCCTTACTGGAGTACCACAGCTGGCTTTTGGATCACTATTGGCGACTGTATTTTTCTTTGTCGGAAGCTGGGCAGGATACTACTTTATGTACGCAAGGAGATAATCCTATACAGAGAAGATCCCAGAACAAGAAGGGACTACCTGTTGCCCAAATTGCACTAATTTGCTCATCAAATGGATCTCCTTGCTTGTCGCGGAGAATCGCCAGCAGATCTCCGGCGTGCAGCGAAGAGATTAAATGAGTTTGGCTCTATCTGTAGGAATAACTCCACAGTGCATCAACCTAAAGTCGAGATAGGAAACAGCACGACTCCATCTTTTGTCATTTTACTCAAAGTCTCTTCCATGTTTTCGTATTCTTCCTCAGTATACAGGTGCGGTTCGAGGCGGGGGATATCAAGTACCCTTTTGACGATAGCAAAAGCATCATCTTGCAGCTTCCCTTTATAAACAACAAGCAGATCCACATCGCTTCCCACAGAGTAGTTCCCCTTAGCGTAGGAGCCGAAGAGGATGACCCATAGAAGCGGAAGCTCTCTCGCAAGCTCCTTGAGCCGTTCAGAAAGGATTTGGAGGACCTCCTCCCGATCAAATTCCGGATAGAAGATCCGCACAGAAGTTGATGATTCTCTCTGCATGCTCGATGAGCCTCCTCGCCTCTTCCTCAGTATATCGGGTTCTGGGAGAACCTGATGGATGGGCGTTGGGATACCTCGTGGGGATATAAGCCTTGTCCAGTTCTAAGCCCCCATTTCTAAGTTCTCCTGGAACCGAATGCCTTTTCGATAGCTCCTTAAGCAAATCAGCCACCGAATGTCCCCAGGCCTCAGCGCCCATCTTCTGAAAGACGGCCTTAACCGCCTTCTCGGCGGCCTGGTGTGAGGAAAAGCAAGCCCATTCATAAAAGCCATGCTTCCGGTCGCTTCGGGCATGCTCCAGGTCACCCTCTGCCTGATCCATCCAGTCACGGCTTCTTTCCATATTTATATCATACCTTACCTATGCCGCTGATAGCAAATTGGACAACCTCGAGAACAGGTCTTGAATTACCAATAGAGTTCGGAGTTCAAAGCCAGAGTCCGTCTGCCTGTGCGTGTTCGCACGCAGACAGGTCATTGCAAGAAGCGAGATTCCGCGCTCTGCTCGGAACAGGTTCCGCAATATTTACAAATAATCAGGGAGCTTACTTACCTGCCTACCGGCCAGGCTGGGCAGAGAGGCGGATTTGGCGGCATTTTGCGCAATAGCCGCTTATGCGGATCTCGGCGCCTGTAATCTCAAAGTCTTTGGCCTCAGGGATATTCCGCATGATGTAACGAGACAGGTGTTGGTGAAACTCAATGATCTTGCCGCAGCTATGGCAGACCAGATGGTGATGTTCACTCAATGGTTTCGTTTCATAGTGATGGCGCTCCGCAGCAAAATGAAGTTCGTCGATCAATCCTAACTTCTTGAAGGTCTGTAGAGAGCGATAAACAGTGGACAGGCTCAGGCGGGTTTTCTTTGCCTTAGCCCGACGGTAGATTTCATCAGCGTCGAGATGATCCTCTGCTTGATGAATAATCTCCATGATTAGAGAACGCTGCTTGGTAATCCTCATCCCGGCGGTACGAAGAGACGAGTTGGTGGCCTCCTGATATTCAATTTCTCTCATGATTATTGGTTATTATCTCTAATGTATTCTACAACAGTATTATAAGCCAAGAACACGCTTTTTATCAACCTGCTTTTTCATCATCTTTCAGCTTAACCGCGATGGTTATCGTCACTATTCAGAGCCTGCCCCGGCGAAGGCAGGAGTTCAAAATTCCGCGGTTCACGGTTAGAAAACGATGAAGATAAGCCACTATGAAAATAAGACAACCAACTGTGAACCCTGAACCTAATAACTGTGAACCTGCTAACCGGAGCAGTTACTCTCGCTCGATGAAGATCCCTTTTCGGTAGGCTATTTGTCCAGGTCGATAAACTGCAGCGATGATCGCCTCGGCAGTGATCGTTGCTCCGGTAAGTCCATGTACATCTTCTTGCCAAATCAGCTCTGCCTCGGCGCGATGATTAGCAAATGTTACGAGGAATGCATCCAGTCCAACTACATAAATGGGGGTTTCTGTATGATGCCACACATGGAC
>JAJHSB010000061.1 GCA_022684035.1 Candidatus Acetothermia bacterium
ATTTATGGCGACGATATTCTTCGAACCTGACATTCCCGCTTGATGCTGGCTGGAACCGGAGAGGGCTATCCCGATATAGAGGGTCGGGGAGACGAGCTTGCCGGTGAGCCCAACCTGCGCTTGGGCAGGAACCCATCCCGAACGTGTATGACAAGATATTGTAAGAGTGATAGCACTTGACGATCCGCATCATATAACACAATGTGGAAACCGCAGGAACGAACCGGAAGACCTTTGGAAAGCGAGAGATTGTGAAACAGCTTGAAAAAACTGTGGATGGAATTCGGCTAAACCAAAACCCGAGGAGAAAGAAAAGAGGTAAGGAGAAATAAGTATGGTGTCCCCCCGAATTGCCTTCAAAGGTATAAAGCTGGATTAATCTATAAGGTAACTCCACTGGAAATGGAGCGGGATGCCCCACTTTTGTGGCTGGTTCTGCAGCAAATGTCCAGACACTTTTTGTAAACTCAAGAAATTCTTCCTTTGAGATCGTACTCTTTCTATCTGGAAGACATTTCCTTGTGAACATACCCTTGGAAAAAATCAAAATGTATTCGTGGATATCCTCTTTTAACTTTGCTCCACACTCTCTTCAAAAATGCTCTGTACTCGTTAAGAATAAGATTCTCATCGTATTCTTTTCCTACATTATAAGGGGCGAAGCGTAGCGAAGCCTTTTATCCGCTGTTAGGCGAAGTCATCTATCTTCTCCATGAAGCCATCTTAATCCACCTGGCCAGCCCCGCTCAGCCATCTCAAGAATGGAACGGTAGTAATCATTCATTTTACTCACTGTGTAGGTATAATCCTTCCACTTCCAAACGAAATAATTTGATATAGCCGCTGCTCGAAACTGGTCTGCCGTTGTATATGGAGTTGATTCATCTCTAAAATGATGCTTAATAAGGTTGGAATTAGTCATCAAGTCCCACGTCGACGCAGGTCTACCATACAGATGACGATACACCACATTGGTCAATGGATCTATAGTGCCCCAACTTTTATCTCGATAAACTTCAATAATCACATGCCCGCTATAAGCTTTGTCAGTATCTGCTAAATTAACTATCCGAGCAGGAAATCCTGCAACCTGATAGAGTGCACAAGCAACTCTTGCTATGTGTGGGCACCAATCAGAACCCCGTGCGACAATCTCTTCTTCAGTGCCACCTATTTGAAAGGCCTCGAGGTCTTGGCAGGCTTTCTCTTGTAAACTGCTTGTGAATCGGGCAATTGCCTCAATACGTTCTTCAATAGATTTGGCTCCTAAAATGGCTTCTTCCACATATTGCTCTAATTTAGGCCGCATTCCTTCTTTATAAAAACTTCGCACTGGCGTATATTTGGCGTACAGATACTTTGCAGTTTCTGAGCAAAGACGCACCATGTTTTCTATTAGAATCCTGTCGACCGAGCCACGAGCGTGTGGATCATTCTCCAACATGACTTTGTAAGCCAATCCAAACTGGTTGATACCTTTATATTTAGACAGATTGAGCATTTTAACCTTCGCCCTTAGTTGGTGATTTCGCCTAACGGTCCCAGCGTAAAAGAAGTTTTTGCGGAGCAAAAATTTGCCTGCCTGTGCGTGCTCACACGCAGACAGAGTGAGTCCGAAAGGCGAACCTTTTATGCTGTGTTAGACGATGTGGTGGCTGATTATTACAATATTTCGCCATAATCCACCTCAATTCCACCATTAATCTTTCTATAAAGGATGATTTTGGTATCTATATGTTCTGGCAATAATGCTTTCACCTCATAGCTATGAGGTTTTATTGATACAGGAATATCCCCAATATAACCGTCAATCCCCTTTGATTCTTCATCCGGATCAGATAATCGGTAATTGGTTTTTTTAATATCCGCACCTTTCTTTAGTATTGCTTCCTGAAACCTTAATCCAGCAAAGGTTTTCACAATCACTAAATCTCTTACCCATTGTTCAACTATTTCCCGATCAATCTTATTCAGAGAATTCTTAAGTTCTTTCAATTTCTGTAATATCTTCTCTGTAGCATTTTTGACTGCATCAGGTTTTTTCTCTAAATACCACTTTTCCCACCCAAATAGAGTCTTTCCCCCAAATTCCTGAATAAGCTCACTCATTTGACCAACCACTCTTGGGCGTGTTCCCTGTGCGTATTGATTTGCTAAGTTGATGAGTGGTGCAACATACTTAGGAAATTCTGGCGTCTCTATGTCTAGATACTTTCTGATTTCTTCAATAGTGATTTTTATCTTCATGTTGCCTTTCTCTGTAAGTTTAAAAATTTCGTCTTGTACTTATAATCAAAAGTGGTATCTACATCAGCCAAACCATTTTTAATCAAATGAGCATTTAAAAATGTCTTATTCCATAAATAAAGATAACAAAGCAGGTTATTTTTCTCATCGCACTTTGTAGTATCGAACTTTATGAATACCTTTTGTCCGGAGGTTTTTTCTCTTAAAAATTGAAAAGCCCCTCTATTCTTTTCTGGATTCTCTTTTATACCCAATAACCTGATTTTGAGTCCATTATTTAAAATCAAAATTTCTGGTGAGGCTATTTCTTTTACAGTATAATATGTTTCTCTTTCAGAATGTGAATTGTCTATTTTTGAGCCGAATCTTAATTTTCTGGGATCAATCTTTTTATCAAATTTTATGGAATCTTTGAAGATATAGGGCAATTTTTTAATCTTTTCTTTAAGGTCTATTTCTAAATCTTCCTGCTTGATTATCTCAAAAGTGGCATTTTGAAAATCCCCCTTCATGTCCCCCTTTATGAAAGGGGGATTAAGGGGGATTTTTAATCCAAGTTTTTCCTTTATGACAGCTAAAAAATCCTCATTTATTTCATATCCAATTGAGTTTCTACTTAAGTTCTTAGCTGCCAAGGAGGTGGTTCCACTTCCAAGAAATGGGTCAAGCACAGTATCCCCGACAAAACTAAACATTTTAATAAGTCGCTTTGGCAATTCTTCAGGAAACATCGCCAGATGTTTATCCTGCTTTTCTCCTGAAAAATTCCAGTGTCCAGTAAAGTATTGATTCCATTCCTCTTGAGTCAATCTCGATTGTTCTTTAACTTCATAACTTACTTTTGGTGGATTGCCATATTTTTTGAAAATCAAGATAAATTCATAGTCTAATTTAAGAATCCCACTTCTTGGGTAAGGAAAAGAACCCATTACCGTTGCCCCACCAGTAGTATGGCAAGTAGTAACTTTCTGCCAGATTATAGCACCCATATAATCAAAACCAGCGCTTTCACAGAACTTGATTATCTCTGTTCTTATGGGAATAACTTTATACCTCCCATAATATACAGAACGAGCAAACTGGTCGCCAATATTAATACATAAACGACAACCTTTATGTAAAACCCTGTGGCATTCATCCCACACCAAATTAAGATTGTTTATATACTCCTCATAAGTATCATTAAAACCTATTTGATTGCCCTTTCCATAATCCTTCAATTGCCAGTATGGTGGAGAGGTGATAATGAGATGAACTGATTCATTTGGAATTTCCTTCATCCATCTCGAATCGCCAATTATTATTTTATGTGATGTCGTTTCCATATTGCCACCTCAGTTTTTAGCATGTTTAAAGCCACCGTTTCGCCTAACGTTCCCAGCATAAAAGAAGTTTTTGCGAAGCCGAATTTGGACGGAGCCAAGCGTAGTCTTTTACACCGTGTTAGGCGAAGGTGCTGCATTAACTCAAATATTTTGCTACCTCCTTTATATCTTCTTCAGGGATATCCTCCAATCCCATTACTTCATAATATCTTTCTCCCATCGGAGTTAACAATGATCTGTTTGGAGCTACATCAGTCCATCCCAATAAAGCTTCATAGCCTTCTGGTGACTTCTGTTTGCACGCAATTAAGCCAGAATTGTAGATTTGGTAAGCCTCTTGGAGTATTGAGATAGTTTCATAAAATATTCTTTCCCCTTTAGATTCCCGATAGCTATCTTCTCTTAATTTAACGCCTTGAATTTGATCCTTTCTTTTTATTAGTGCTAACATACACATTCCCCTGTAAGTTAAGTTCTGTGCGATTTGTAGTAAATGATTTGCTTCGCCTACAGAAAACCCCTGAAAAAAAGCTACCTTTGCAAAAATGTTTCCTAGAATTTTAGCCTTTTTCTCCTCATGCTCATTTTTGGCTTTCAACAAAACTCCTTCAAATATCTCTTCTGCATCTGACCTTTCCCTCTCTTTGTCATCAAAGAATCCGTCGTTTCTTGCCTTAAATCCAGCATCAAGATGTGACTTAATTTTTGCCAGTGCAAATGCAGCAGTAGCACCAACTCGTATTTTTTCTCTTTTTGATAAAAATCTATCTGCGATATCAGATAATAATCTCATTGCACCTTTAGAAATAATGACCCCTAATGCCCCTCCAACTGCAGCCCCTGCAGGTCCTCCTGCTAAAAACCCTATGGCTCCACCCGTCGCGGTACCTGCAATTTCACCACCTGTAGAAATCAATGATTCTACTTTTTCTCTATCACTTGGCATTTTTTAGCTTCTCCTAAGCAGCACTTTCGCCTAACTTTCTTGGCTAAAAGAAGTGCAAGGCACTTACCATGGGTTTTTTCTTTTAGCCTGTTGTTAGGCGAAGGAACAAGCGATAATCCTTTTACTTTAATTCCCATTCCTCATAAAAAGCCTTTTTAAAATTTCGTGCAGCATGAAATACAGCTAATATTTCTACATCTTCATTGCTTGTAACTCTATAGATGATTCTGTAATTTTGATAAATCACTTCTCTGAAACCATAACTTTCAAGCTCTGGGACAATACGACCAACGCGAGGCATTGTTTTGAGTTTTGTGGTAGCCTTGATAAGAGACCTTATAAATCGTGTCGCATAGGTTTTAGAATCTCTGGCAATATATTCATGGATTGTTTGCAAATGACTGCTTGCCTTTTCAGTCCATCTTATCTTGCCCATGTCTCTACTCGTTTAAGAAGTTCTTCTGTAGTCAATAGCCTTCCTGCTTCAGCATCCTTTAGCCCCTCAAAGACCTGAGCGACAAAGTCTATCTCGTACATTATGTCCTCTAATGAGCATTCATCGGGTAACCGTTTTATAGTTTCAATAGCGATCTCTTTTAGTTGTACCATTTTAAACACCTCCTTCCAATCTATAGTATATCAAGGAAATCTGGAGACACCATACTTATTTCTGTTCTGGCTGACCGCGCGCTCTTCTGTTTGCGATTTATCTTAAGAAGAAATTCCAGTTTTCTATATTTCCTCATGGCCGTCCTGTTCTCTCATATGAAAATTCAGGAGTAACAACTTTCGCTATCCTTACGATGAATGGATTTTAGTTTTTTTACCTCTCTTTTTGTCAAGAAAATTAGTATTGTGTCTCCTGATTTTTCCCTTTCCGGTTGAGTCAGAGAGATAGATCGTGTCACACTGCAAGTCCGACCATCCGGCGGATAGTGCGGATATTCTCTTTGGCTATCACACGTGCTTTCTCTGCACCGGCAGAGAGAATCTTCTCGATCTGTCCCTCAGCTGCCAATTGAGCGCGTTGCTTTTGGATCGGAGCGAGAACTTCCATTAGCGTCTGAAAGACTATCTCTTTGAGATTAGAATAGCGCAATGTGCCGGCGACAAATTCAGCTTGCATTTCTTGGTAGAGATCGCTTTCTCCTGTCAGTTCAAGGATTTGGAACAGATTCGCCACTCCCTCTGACATCCCTTGCGCTGGTGTGGGGCCGATATCAGTCACCGCAGAACGAATCTTTTTATGAATCGAGCGAGCATCTTCCATCACACCGATGTAATGGGCCTCGCCATCGCTTTTGCTCATCTTGCGTGATGGATTAGCAAGAGACATAATCCGCGCTCCTTTGCCGACGATCGGTTCGATCTCCGGAAAGAAATCGCCAAAGCGGGAGTTGAAGCGTCGCGCAATTCGCCGTGAAAGTTCCAGATGTTGTAATTGATCTTCGCCTACTGGTACTCGCTGTGCGCGATAAAGAAGAATATCGGCTGCTTGCAGAATCGGATAGATAAACAATCCTGCGCTAATAAAATCTGTCTCCTGCGACTTCTCTTTGAATTGTGTCATGCGGGAGAGATCGCCAAACGAAGTAATAGCGCTGAAAATCCAGCACAATTCCGCATGTTCAGGAATTGCCGATTGAATAAAGATAGTTGAGCGTTCAGGATCGATTCCGCAAGCGAGCAAATCAAGCGCCAGATCATGAGACCTTCTACGGAGTTTGTCAGGCTTAAACGGTGCGGTAATCGCATGATAATCCACAATAGAGTAGATACAATCGTAGTCGTCCTGCAATGCGACCCAATTGCGAATCGCGCCAAAATAGTTACCAATATGAAGTGTTCCCGTCGGCTGGATACCGGAAAATATGCGCATGCGATCATGAGAGGTCTGCGGTCGTTGCAAAATTATCACCTTCTTATAAATGTCAGTTTAGTATCGCTCGATTGGAGTCTGTTGTCAATAAGAGTATAGCAAGTTAAGATATTCGCAACTACTTTAGGTGAACAGCCTGAAGTTGGAAGGGTATCGCCGATGGAAGGGTTAATGGTTAAGGATGGTAAAATACTCTAAGCCTGCGGCATTCAACCTAAATGGCTGGGTAGATACAGGAGTTTTACAGGAGAGATGAGTAAATGAAGGCAGTAGCTAAGCTTACACCAGTACCAGGGGCAGCGTTGATCGATGTTAAAGTTCCTACTCCTATGCCGCAGGAAGTATTGATTCGCGTCGCTGCGACATCAATCTGCGGTACCGATCTGCATATTTACGATTGGAACAAATGGGCGCAAGGGAGAATAAACCCACCGCTGATCATCGGCCATGAATTAGCGGGATATGTTGAAGAGATAGGAAGTGAGGTTGATTCATTCTCGGTCGGCGATTATGTTTCGGCAGAGACACACCTTTATTGTGGTCATTGTAAAACATGTTGTAACGGTAAGCCGCATATCTGCGATAATCTTCGCATTATCGGGGTTGATTGCAATGGATCATTCGCCCAATATCTTACTGTTCCAGAGAATGTTCTTTGGAAGAATGATCCATCTCTTCCGCCGGAAATAGCTACTCTGCAAGAGCCATTCGGAAATGCCGTCCACACAGTGCAGACGGCTGATGTTGTTGGTAAGCGAGTCGTTATATTCGGAGATGGGCCAATCGGTATTATGGCCGTAAGCATTGCTAAAGCAGAGGGCGCCGAGACCGTACTGCTCGTTGGCCTTTCTGATGTGCGCCTGGAGATAGGGCTGGCCATGGGAGCTGATGAGGTAATCAATGCACGACGCGAATCAGTAGCAGAGATAATCAAGCATACCGAAGTTGTTCTCGAAATGTCGGGTAGTCCGATCGCCATCAAACAGGGCTTTAATTTGTTGGAAAATGGAGGGATCTTTATTGCCTTTGGTCTTCCTGACGCTCCAGTCCCAATTGATATATCAGAAGAGATAGTATTTAAGGAGATTACAGTCAAGGGCGTTGTCGGACGCGAGATATTCTCCACCTGGGAGCGCGGACAACAGTTACTACAGCAAATCAATCTTGCTCCGCTTGTCACCCATCAACTACCGCTGGCTGAATATGAACGCGGCATCAAGTTGCAAAAGAATTATGAAGCAGTGAAAGTGATTCTCCTGCCGCACTAAGTTAACTTTCAGTTCTCCCCTTAAAAAACTTGCGGGTGAGGACGTGATGCCAATCAGTGAATTCTTTCTCGGTAGTATCAGTAGCAATGTGCTGATCAATCATATTCAATTTAGCGGAGAGATCATCAAAATGGTATACAATGACTGCCTCTTTCGTCTTTGGTAAGATTGCTGCACCGTATTCCAGTTCGCCGTGATGCGATAATATAATGTGTTCAATCAATTGAGGAATCCGTTTATCCGGCCAGGCAATCGTCATCACTGCGTCGTAGATCATATTACATCCCAATAAGAGATGACCGATCAGTTGACCACTTAAGCTATGCCGAGGTGCAATCGGATCATCAAATTCCAATATCTTGCCGATGTCATGCAGTAAAGCTCCGGCTAAGGCAATATCAACATCAATATCCGAATGTATCTTTGCAAAGGCGAGCACTGCACGCGCCACTTCCAACGAATGTTCAAGGAGGCCACCTAAATAGGCGTGGTGGTACATAATTGCCGCAGGAAACTCCTTAAATTGACGTTCGTACTTGCCGAGCACGGTGTGTAATAACTGCCGCACCTGGGGAGATGTGATCTCATTATCAATCATGGCGAGAACTTCCTGCCACATCTCTTCCACATCGTAGCGGCTCGTTGGCACAAGGAGCGAGCGATCGAACTCAAGTATCTTGCCATGCTCTTTTTGATGCTGTTCTAAATTTGTGATCGATTCAACGACCAACTGCAGCGCATCGCGATAAATCTCTATCCGACCTTCAAGGAAGACGAAATCCCCTTCTTGAAATTGGTTGCCGTAGCGGTTGGTCGTCTCCGCCCAGGCACGTGCGGGAAGATATCCTGATCGATCGGCCAATTGGAGTTCAAGATAGGGAGCACCACTCTTTGTCGAACGTGTATTCTTCTGTTTGACGAGAAAACATTGGGAGATAAATTGCCCAGCACGCATATCCGCGATCAATACATGGCGCAGCGGATAGGGAATCTCTCCTCTCATCTGATCGCCAAGTCGGTTTTGTGAATTCAACTTTAGCCCTCCTTTTCAAGCTGTGAACCACGAACTCTTTCCTTCTTTAACCGTTTACCAATCACCTATCTCTTGCGCCGTTGCGTCTTCTTTTTCTTGTCATTGCGAGAGTTCGTAGAACTCGTGGTAATCTCGAATTAGTGATTGGTGGTTGGTGATTGGTGTAAGGAAGGTAATTCGCAATGACCTGCGAGCAGACTCGCAATGACAGAAGGGATGCGCCGTGCCTTTACATATTGGTTTTCTTAGCCAATCACCAATCACCTCTTTGCACCGTGAACTCTGGACTCATTTTCTATCTTTTCTCTCTGTTCTCTGTAGTTAAATTTCCGGGGTTACCGCAGCATGATCGTCTCTTCTGGCCGCGGGCCGGTGGAGATAAGTGATGCCGGGACGCCCAGCGTCTCTGTGATCATATCGATATAGCGACGGGCTGCCGCCGGTAATTCGCGTAATCGCTTAACTCCAGTTATCTCTTCTTCCCATCCATCTACCTCTTTATACAGTGGCTCACAGGCAGCTAACTCCTCTGCAGAGGCAGGGAAATAGTCGATCTCTTCTCCGTCTAAGCGATAAGCATAGGCGACCTTTATTTTCTCAAATCCAGATAGAACATCGAGTTTGGTGAGAGCAAAGTCACTAAGATCGTTCAGATAGACCATCTGAGTGAGAGCGACCAAGTCGAGCCACCCGCAACGGCGTATCCTACCGGTAGTGGCGCCAAACTCCCCTCCTTTGGTCTGCATCCTTTTTCCCCAGTGATCGGTCAGTTCGGTGGGGAAGGGGCCGTTACCAACACGGGTAGTATAGGCTTTAATCACCCCGAGTCGTCTGTCGAGCGCCGATGGAGGAACCGTTCCTCCGGCGATCACTCCTGCCACAGTGGTAGACGAAGAGGTCACATAAGGGTAAGTGCCGCAGTCGATATCGAGCAGAGCTCCCTGGGCACCTTCAAATAAGATCTCTTTGCCACTGGTCACTCCTTTTCTGATCAGCGTCGGGATGTTGGTAATCAGCGGGAGAAGCGGAGCAGCGCTCTCCTGTAGTTGCGTAACGAGTAGATTAACATCGAGCGACCGTATCTCTTCTACCACTGGCCACATAGTCTTAAGATAGTCAGTTTTAGCGGCCAGCTTTTTCTGCAGTATCGTTGGCCGTTTCAGGTCACCGACTCTGATTCCAGTGCGGTCAATCTTATCGCGGTATGTAGGGCCGATACCTCTCTTTGTCGTACCTATTTGCGCGGCACTCCCCTCGATCTGTTCGAGAATACGGTGATAAGGCAAAATAAGATGAGCTGTATCGGCAATGTATATCTGCGGCCGGCTGCTGTGCTCTGTGACAGTATCGATTTCACGTTGTAAAAGATCAATATCAATGACCATTCCGCCGGCCAATATATTAGTCTTTTCCGGATAAAGGGCACCTGACGGGATTAAATGGAATTTGAATTCTTTCCCGCGATCGATCACTGTATGGCCGGCATTGGGCCCGCCGTTGAACCGGACAATGATGTCCGCTTCCCGTGCAAGAAGATGAGTAATCTTCCCTTTTCCTTCGTCCCCCCATTGCATTCCTAATATTGCAGTCGCGCTCATTGTTATCTCTCCTTAGAATGGTCGCGTCCTATAACTCCTGTGGGTAATTATTCGGCCGATTGTGAAACATCGCATGGATTGTGGCGATAAATGATGCTTTAATCTGCGCGATATCAGAGAGCGAGAGTGGAGTCTCATCGAGTTGCCTGTCAGCGATTTTCTCTGCGATGATCTTCTCCACACAGGCTGTAATCGTGTTGTCATTCTCAGTACTCTTATCTCTATTGACCTCTGGTCGGAGCGCGTGTGTCGCTGCTTCGACAGAATCTGCAAGGAGAACGATCGCTGTCTCTTTGGTGTGTGGTCGAGGTCCAGAATAGCGATACTCTCCTTCACCAACCGGCTTCTTCACTTTATTCTCCTGCATTGCTTTAGAGTAAAAGTAACGGATCAACGAAGTCCCGTGGTGGGTGATGATAAATTGGAGAAGGTCATCTTTCAGTCCTCCCTGGCGCGCAAGGTTGATTCCTGCTTTCACGTGGGAGAGCAACACCTCTTTACTCTCTGCGGCAGATATTTTATCATGCGGATTTATTCTGTTGGGTTGATTCTCGGCGAAAAATTGGGGCTGCGATAGCTTGCCGATATCGTGATAATAACCACCGACACTGGCCAGTAGCGGATTAGCACCGATGGCGCGGGCTGCACTCTCGGCGAGTGAGGCCACATTTTTACTATGATGATAGGTTCCCGGCGCCTCGGCGCGTAAGCGACTCAATAACGGATGCTCTGGATTTAATAGTTCGGTTAACCCGATCGGACTTGTCCGCTGCGTCAAATACTCACATATCGAGATCGACCCCATTGCAAGCAACGCAACGATGACTCCCCCGATTACAGCAAGAAAAAGGTCGAGTGAGAAGAGAGAGAGAGAGGTGATCGTAGCGAAAGAGAGAAATCCGATTGCGTTCACTGCGGCAATTAATCCGCCGGCCTTTAAAATATCTGCGTTCCGTCGTAATTTACGGATACCGACCACACCGGCAATTCCACTACTTATCACAGTGATTGCTCCTCCCAATCCCAGTGTAAGTCCCCACACGCCTGTGGCGAAGAATATCATGATCAATGCGCTCTCTTCATCGACGAAGAGAGCAGTCAACAAGGGAATAATGGCGATCGGGAGAAAGAAAGGGGTGATCATATCTCCGCCCTGGCTGAGAATTACACTGAGGATTCCCAAACCGATCAAGAAGCGAAATTGCTGCCGGGTGAAGCGGTGAAATGCTTCACGGAGATAGAAGACGACCAAGCCAGTGATGGCAGTCAGCCCCAACCCCTGGGTCGCCAGTACAGACCAGCCAATAAAGATCGGCCAATCACCATATCGGAAATCAAATGCGGTCAGCGCAACGGTAAACACCGCAAATGTCGCGGCAAAAGCAGCGCTTCTTCTTCTCGTCGGTTTATGTAGAAAGAACGGCGTTGTTCCGTTGCAGCTTGCCGGTCGTAAAGAGAAGATCGACCGCCAATTAAGTCTCTTCATTGTACTTGTTTACCGCGCAGCCTGTCGGCAGGGCAAAATTCTTATCGCGATTAACGACCTCGTGCCGCACCTTGCAGATAGATCCATCACTGTTATGCCATTATGCCATTCCCATTTCTGCAGTTTGGACGACAAGCAAATCTTATTCAGCGTGTTCACGTTGTCTCTGCTCCTCTGCGATTGCATAAGCGGAAATGATCTTCTTGACCAGCGAGTGGCGCACCACGTCGGCCTTATCCAAATAGATAAATGCAATTCCGTCGATCCCTTTAAGGATCGTTTGTGCTGCTACCAAACCGGAACGTTCATACTCAAGATCGATCTGTGTGACATCACCGGTTATCACTGCATGGGAGCGAAGTCCCAAGCGGGTAAGGAACATCTTCATCTGCGCCTGAGTGGTGTTTTGTGCTTCATCGAGAATGATGAAGCTGTTGTTAAGCGTCCGACCGCGCATAAAAGCAAGCGGCGCTATCTCGATACGATTATCCCGTTTGAGCCACTCAACCTCTCTTCCCGGCAACATATCGTAAATTGCGTCATAGAGGGGACGTAGATAAGGATTCACCTTTTCTTGGATGTCACCGGGGAGAAAGCCGAGCGCCTCGCCTGCCTCTACTGCCGGGCGAATGAGTACGATCCGTTTTACTTTTTCCTGCTTGAGATAATCGATCGCTTTCGCCACTGCCAGGTAGGTCTTGCCGGTACCGGCCGGGCCGATGGCAAAGACGATATCATTCTCCTCTATTGCATTAACATAACGTAATTGCCCGATTGTCTTGGCACGGATCTCCTCGCCCCAATGCGTCACTTGCACCACATCTGAGAGCACACCGCGTACATTTTCGCCATTTTTTATCTTCTCGATCAGATATCTCACATCGGCTACTGACGGGATATGGTTGGCCTCGATAATCTCAAGGAGATTATCGAATACCAGACGTGTCCGTTCCACATCGGCAGGTGTTCCTTCGATCCTGATCACATCGCCGCGGGCAATAATCTTCGTTGGAAACTCTTTTGTGATCTCGTTTAGATTACAATTGAATTGACCGAGCAACGCGGTCGCTTCCTCATTATTGTTAAGAACTATCTCTACTACTGTTTTACTTGCGTCTATTATATTCGCTCACTCCTAATAAAAATTCCTGCTGAAGGCGGTTACGATCGGTCTGTGTCTGCATGCGGGTCAGCCAGAGATTAACAAATTCTCCTGGTTTGATCTTTGCCGGATCGGGTAAACCGACTCGGTGAACCGGCGCATCAATATGGGTATCGATGTACCCTCTGGTATATCCGCGCCAGCGTCCATCACGGCTGCGTCCTTCGACTAATATCTCTTCCTTCTTACCGAGAAAACCGCTCTTTATCCGGACTCTCTCTTTGCTCGCCAGATCATTAAGAATCTTACTCCGCTTACTCTTTTCTCTTTCGCACACTGGTGCGGAAAATGAGGCAGCATCTGTTCCTGGTCGTGGAGAATAACGGAAGATATGCAGATTTACAAAACCGATCTCTTCTATTAGTGTACAGGTATGCGTAAAATCATCTTCGGTCTCACCGGGGAAGCCAACGATTAAGTCCGTTCCGAAAGTTGCATCGTCAATCATCTCTTTGATCTGCGTAATCCGTGATCGATAAACGGCTGTATCATATCCCCGTCTCATAGCAGCTAAGATCCGATCAGCGCCGCTTTGGAGTGGAATATGAAAATGAGGACAAGCGCGACTGTCACTGGCAAAGAGAGAGACTAACTCATCAGTTATTCCGTGTGGATCGATCGATCCCAACCGCAGACGTCTGAGCCCATCGATCTCAAGTAGGGAAGCTATCAGGGCGGGAAGGTCAGATGATAGAAGATCATCTCCGTATTGGGCAAGGTTAATTCCAGTCAGGATGATCTCAGGATAACCATTAGCTATCAGTTGACGCGCCTCTCGTTGCGCAATTGCAATTGGTTTACTCTGTGTCGATCCGCGCAGCTTCGTCACCCGGCAAAAGGAACATGCACTGTTACATCCATCTTGCACTTTGAGAAAGGCACGTACCCGTCCAGCCTGAGAGCAGATTGTCTTTGCCTGCCATCCTGTCTGCGTCGATGCCGGCAGATATCCGTGTTCTCCCTCTAATGATCGATCAACGATTCTTTTCACTTCTGTCTTCAACCCGTTATCGAAGACGATATCAACCCCTTTTATCTTTGCTATCTCTTCCCCCATTGCTTCTGCCATGCATCCGGTAACGAGAACTTTGACCGGTTGACAGTTTCGTCTTACCCGGCTAATCAACTGACGTGATTTGCGCTCGCTGAGGGCGGTGACAATACAAGTATTGATCACATAAATATCAGCTTCATCATCAACGAGTCGGCAGGTCAGTTCTAGTTGTTCACGCATCAATTGCGTTTCGTATTGATTGACTCTACATCCGAGGGTGCGAAAAGCGACCCGTGGCATGTAATCACCGTAATTTTTCTCTTTCATCGATGTCTCTCTACAGTAAAGCGATATATCTTGACCGTTGTCTCTACAGGTATCTTTGCCTTCATCCGCGCAATACGTAATTGTTCCTTGACAGTAATTATATCCGGTAGATCAGGGAGAAGTAGACCGCGTCGCCCTCCTGCCTCGATGAGCAAGCCAAATTGTTTTGGGTCAAGATCATCTTCGGTACATTTCTCAGGGGGCGATAGCAGATCGACGGTATAATCGATCGTTGCCAATTCCATCTCTTTCAGTGGGGGGAATCGATTGTCCAGCGTAGCAGCTTTGATCGCATTGGCGATGATCTCCTCTGCTATATTCTCTTTTTCTGGCAGGAAAGTGCCGATGCACCCGCGTAATCTACCCTCTTTTTTAAGCGAAACAAATACACCGGCTCGCTCTTTCATTGCCATAGGCAACGGAGCAGGAGGAAGGATCACCTCGCCACAGCAGATATACGTCTCAACAGCTGCTTTTGCAAGTTGAACAAAATCATCCATCGATGATTTGAGAGAACCATCTGACTCTTAAGATAAAATGGATATCGGTCATCTTACTCACTTCTGTAACGATGGACGCTCATCCTCCTCACCCAGTAACAGTAAGGATACCCACTATCCAGCCTCTTGTCAACTTATTAGTTGACATTTCCTACTAAAGAGTGTAGATTATAAGAGAAAATCACCAACAAGAGCAAGGAGGGAGAAATGAAAATACGGATTGCTATCATTAGTGGAGTAGTAATACTGGGATTGGCGCTTGCTGCCGGATGGTTCTTTATCATGCAGCGTGACATTGATCGCCTCTTACGCGCCGAAGAACGAGTGAATATTCTCGTTCTCGGTCTCGATTACGTAGAAGGGATCTCCCGCACTGATACTGTCATAGTTATGAGTCTATCGTCGCAAGGCGAGGTATCACTCCTTTCTGTGCCGCGTGATTTACGGGTAAGATTCCCGGACGGCACTTTTACTAAGTTGAATATTGCCTATCGACGTGGAGGCGGAGAACTGGCCCGTCAAGTTGTCAGTGATCTGTTAGGAATTCCAATTCAGTTTTATCTCGCTATCGACTTTGCGGGATTCGCTCGAATCATCGACTTATTCGGAGGGGTGACGCTTGTCGTCGAAAGACCGATGTATTACGTTGATCGAGCTGCTAATCCTCCGATTCATATCAATATCGCAGCAGGGAAACAGACGCTTGATGGTGCCACAGCGCTCGATTTCGTCCGCTACCGTGAACCCATCCATGGTGATGTTGGACGGATGAAACGCCAACAACAGCTTTTGGCCGCCTTATGGAAGATGGATCTCCATTTGCAAGATTTTGCTACAATCAGAGAATTACTCAGAACTGCGCGGGATCATCTACAAACGAATCTCTCTTTAATCGATATGTATGACCTGGCGAGAATAGTCCGCACAGCACAAATAGGGGAACTACGAATGGCGGTCGTGCCGAGCACTCCGCTCCGCATCGGTGGAGTAAGCTATCAGCAAATAGAAGTTGTTAGAATGGCACATCTTGTAACTGAGATCATCAAACGGGTTGACATATTAACACGGGGCGAGATATCGGTAAGTGTGTTGAATGGAAGTGGTGTTCGGCTTCTGGCTACTCATACCGGAGCATTCCTACGCGAATTGGGGTTTGTTGTGTCGCATATGGGGAATGCCGATGCGTTTGACTATCGAAATACATACATCATTACTCTGACTGGGGTCGAGCGCAAAGCACAACTACTCAAAGATGTGCTGCCTCCTGGCACATTGATTGTCTCTCCGGAAGAGTTCGGGCCGCGTTACAGTGCAGTGCGCCAGCGAGTACCTGCTGGAACCGACCTTCTCCTTATTGTGGGAGCAAGATTCGAGGTGCCTGGTGGATGATCTTCTCCTACTAAGAGAAGCGATCGCACTCATTGAAGATAAAAAGGGTGAGGATGTGATCGTGCTTGACATGAGGGATGTCTCTATCCCGGTCAACTATTTTTTGATTGCTTCAGGCGATAATCCAACGCATGTGAAGGGAATCGTCAATGCGCTGCTCTCCGCTCTTCCACTGCAAGTATTGCACAAGGAAGGAATTGCGGAACGCAGTTGGGTTCTACTTGATTACGGCAACGTTGCAATCCATATCTTTCAACGGGAAATGCGGCAATTTTACGATCTCGATTCGTTGTGGAACGATTGTATGATCGACATTAAGCAATTCTGTTGTGCAACACACCAAGAGAGCGCTTTGCTGTAATAAAGATTACCCGGTTTATGATGGACTGGTTAGGACTCCTCATCGCATTGATCATTATCTTCATTGGCTTTGCCGGGTTGCTGTTACCGATCTTGCCGGGGGCACCGTTAATTCTGCTTGGAATGGTCGTCTATGGATTGCTGGCGGGTTTTTACGAACTGGAATTAGGGTTCTGGATTGGGCAGTCAATACTTGTCGTGCTCCTGTATGCGGTCGATTATATTGCGGCCACAGTCGGAGTGAAGCGATACAATGGTTCCCATTTAGCTATTGGCGGTAGTATTGTCGGCATCGCCATCGGTCTCTTTACATTGGGATTTATCGGGATAATTATCGGTCCGATATTGGGAGCGATAGCAGGTGAATTTCTCGCCAAAGGTTCATTGGAACGAGCGCTAAAAGGCGGTGTCGGTGCATTCGTCGGAATCGCCGGTAGTATAATCGCCAAGTTGATCATTGGGATCGTAATGATTATCGGCTTCTTATTGGTAGTGCTATTTTAAGATACTAAAACCTGAAGTCTTGCGCGAACCTTGGCCCGTCGCCAAGGCGGGCCTGTCCTCTCGAATGCGGGGAATGGAAAGAAGATGCAATCACAAATTCGGGTCTTCTCCAATTTAATTGCTAAAAAGGATTCAAGGGTTCAAGGATTCAAGTGCTTATTTTTTAGTAAGGATTTTATAAGCATTTTCCTCGAATCCTCATGATCTTACCAACTTTTTGGGAGATGATCCAAAAATATCAACTGGGATACAGCTATAGCAAGGCTTAAATAAAGCAGGAAGCTTTTATGGGCTACATAATGTCAAGGTCTTACTCGCTTGCTTTTAAATGCGGTGCTGTACCTCTATCGGTATAATGCGTGTGCAAAAGCTCGTGCGACTTTTTGCCCAGGGGTTTCTCCAAAAAGTCTTCATATAACTTCTGCACCGACGGATTTAAATGAGACTTCCTGATCGTCATCAACTCATCTGCCGTATAGATAGCAGCAATTCTCTTCTCTCTGATCTCCCTATTGGTAGGTATGGATTGCCCGCCGCCACCGATACAACCGCCAGGACAGCACATGATTTCAATAAAATGATAGCCGGATGTGCCGTCTTTGATTGCTTCCATCAATTTACAGGCATGACCTAAACCGTGGGCTACCGCCACCTTCACTGTCAGATCCCCTGCTTGTACAGAAGCCTCCCTAACTCCTTCCAGACCACGTACTACTGTGAAATTTATCTCCTCCAGCTCTTCTCCTGTAATCAGCTCGTAGACTGTGCGCAGAGCTGCTTCCATCACGCCGCCAGTAGCCCCAAAAATAAGTCCAGCTCCGGTAGAAATTCCCAGCGGGTCATCGTAATCTTCGGTTGGTAACTTGTTAAAATCGATCCCTGCCTGACGCAGCATACGACCGATTTCTCGCGTAGTCAGCACCACATCTATCTCCGGATAACCACTGTTCCGCATCTCTTCTCGCTGTGCTTCAAACTTTTTAGCTGTGCAAGGCATACAAGAAACGGCGAAGATATCTGCCGGATCCAGACCAATTTTTTCAGCATAATAAGTCTTGATCAGTGCTCCCAACATCTGTTGCGGCGACTTGCAAGTAGAAAGGTTGGGCAAGAATTTGGGATAGAAATGTTCAACAAATTTAATCCACCCCGGGCTACAGGACGTAATCATCGGCAGCACACCGCCGGTCTTAATCCGGTGCAATAACTCGTTTCCTTCCTCCACAATAGTTAGATCAGCCGAAAAATCAGTATCAAAGACCTTGTCAAACCCAAGCCTTCTGAGAGCTGCTACCATTTGTCCGGTAACGATACTACCTATCTCCATACCCAGCTCTTCTCCCAGTGAGACCCGGGTAGCCGGTGCAGTCTGTACAACAACATGCTTTTTAGGATCAGCCAAGGCTGCCCATACTTCTTCTGTCTGATCTCTTTCATGTAAAGCCGCTGTAGGACAAACTAAAGTACACTGTCCGCAGAGAACACAAGCCACATCTGCTAAGTCCAAATGAAACGCCGGAGCTATTGTAGTCTTAAACCCGCGCTCCTGCGGCGCAATCGCCCGCACATTCTGTACTTGATCGCATACCGCTACACAACGGCGACAAAGAATACATTTATTGGTATCACGGACAATAGAAGGTGTAGACTCATCTATAGTATAACTTAGATCGTCTCCCCAGAAGCGTATTTCTCTGATACCAAATCTATCAGCCAGCTTCTGTAACTCGCAATTCAAACTTCTGATACAAGTATTACACTCCCTGGGATGGTTGGAAAGGATTAACTCCAACGTAAGCCGCCGTGCCTTGCGTACCGCAGGAGTATTGGTCCACACTCTCATATTCTGGCTGATCGGTGTTACACAAGCTGCCTGCAGCGCCTTGGCTCGTTGGACTTCTACTACACAAATACGACAGGCGCCAATTTCATTAATCTCTTCAATATAACACAACGTAGGAATATCTACATTGATTTTTTTTGCTGCTTCCAGGATAGTAGCCCCTGCTTCAATCTCAACCCGTTGGTTATCAATAGATAAAGTTACCATTTCCATTACCTGTATCCCTCCCCTCCCTCAGCGTATCTATGCTTCAACTACATCGCAGCGAAGACAACGCTCGGCTTCAGCCAGAGCTTGCTCGAAGGTAAACCCGAGTTCCATTTCCTTAAAACCATCGATATTATGACGAATAGGCACTTTCTGTCGTAAAGCTTTTTCTTCAATAATCACACCGCTGATCTTTCGCTTTATGGTCAGAGGTTCAACGATTACACCATCTCCGCCCAGGAACTTATCTATGGACGAGGCGGCTTTTTTCCCTGCAGCTATCGCCGCAATCAAAGTATCTGCTCCGGTAACACAGTCACCACCGGCGAAAACCCCCGGAATATTAGTGGCCAAACTATCCACGTCAGTTATTATTGTTCCCCACCTGCTAAACTTAAGGTTATCTGCCAGTCCATCAGTCTTCACTACTTGACCTATCGCGGCAATAACCACATCAGCTTCCACAGTAAAGTCAGAATCTGCTATTGCCACTGGGCGACGACGGCCGCTCCTGTCAAAATCCCCTAATTCCATTCGTTTCAAAGTCAAACCAGTAACTTTACCTCTCTCACCGATAATGGCTTGCGGCGCTACCAAGAGATTTAGTTGAATGCCTTCTTTCTCTATTTCCACAATCTCCTCTGGCAAAGCAGGCATCTCTGCCCTGGTACGACGATAATAGATAGCAACAGACTTTGCTCCTAAGCGCAGAGCACTGCGGGCTGCATCAGCTGCCACATTACCGCCACCGATTATAGCCACTCTTTTGCCAGTTAAATCAGCTGCCTGATTGAGATTGACTTCCCGCAAGAAAGTAATACCAGAAAGAACACCCTCAAGCTCTTCGCCCGGCAGGTTTAACGGCTGATTTTTATGAGCGCCCACCCCGATGAAAATCGCCTTGTAGCCCTCAAGTAATAACTGGTTTAGAGAAATATCACGGCCTAATTTAACTCCTGTCTTAATCTTGACCCCCATCTTTTTAATAACATCTATCTCCTGATTAAGGATTACTTTCGGCAGTCTGTACTCTGGAATACCTACAGCCATCATCCCTCCGGCCACGGGAAGAGCTTCAAAGAGAGTCACCGGATATCCTTTTTTCCGTAAGTAGAATGCTGCGGAAAGGCCGGCCGGACCTGCGCCGATAACAGCTACTTCCGCCTCTTTGGCTTCAGCTGGCACTGGTACAGGTATGCCACCATTGCGCAAAAGATAATCGCCAGGGAATCGTTTGAGTGCCCTGATAGCCAATGCTGTATCCAACTGGTTGCGGCGACATTTATCTTCACAGGGATGATGACATACCCGGCCACATACCAGAGGGAAGGGATTATCCGCCTGTATAACTTTATAGGCTTCCCGCATCATTTTATTCTTGATTAAATCGATATAAATAGGGACATCTATTTCTGCTGGACAGGTATTCTGGCAGGGTGAGACGAAGAGATTAACACAGACTGAAGCCGGACAACGCTTATATTTTATATGCGTCTCATACTCTTCCCTGAAATATCGCAAAGTGCTAAGAACCGGATTAGGGGCTGTCTGCCCCAACCCGCAAAGGGCAGAGACCTTAATTCCTTCCGCCAACTCTGTCAGTAAATCCAAATCCTCCATAACGCCCTCGCCGTAACTGATACGCCTCAGTATCTCCAGCATCCGTTTGGTACCAATCCGACAAGGCGCGCATTTACCGCAGGACTCATCTTGCACAAATTCCAGGAAAAATTTTGCCAAGTCCACCATACAGGTATCCTCATCCATGACCACCAAGCCACCGGATCCCATAATAGTGCCCAGTTCCTGTAAGGAATCATAATCTATAGGAGCATTGAGGTGCTCTACGGGAATACATCCTCCAGAAGGACCGCCGGTCTGTGCTGCTTTAAACTTCTTTCCGCCAGGAATGCCGCCCCCGATATCATAGACAATCTTTCCTAACGCCATTCCCATCGGCACTTCTACCAAGCCATTGTTAATAACTTTTCCGGCCAAAGCAAAGACTTTGGTCCCTTTGCTATTATCGGTACCGATAGAAGCAAACCATTCCCAACCATTACGCAATATTTGCGGTACGTTCCCCAAAGTTTCTACATTGTTGATCACAGTAGGCTTACCCCACAAGCCAGAGACTGCTGGGAAAGGTGGGCGAGGCCTAGGCTCACCGCGACCCCCTTCGATTGAGGCCAGCAGCGCTGTCTCCTCACCGCAAACAAATGCTCCTGCTCCCAAACGAATATTAATATCAAAGTTAAAACCAGAATCGAAAATATTCTTTCCCAACAAACCTTCTGCTCGGGCTTGGTCCAAGGCTTTCAGCAATCGGTCGATAGCAATAGGATATTCCGCTCTGATATATACATACCCTGTGTCTGCTCCGATCGCATAACCCGCTATGGCCATACCTTCAATAACCGTATGTGGATCGCCTTCTAAGAGACTTCTGTTCATAAAGGCTCCTGGGTCACCTTCGTCTCCATTACAGACAATATATTTCTGCTTTGCAGGTGTAGCCGCAGCAAATCTCCATTTAACCCCGGTAGGAAAACCACCACCGCCCCGGCCGCGCAGTTCTGATTTTTGTATCACTTCGATTACCTCAGCCGGTTTCATCTCGGTTAACGCTTTAGCCAGTCCCAGATAGCCGTCTACAGCGATATACTCTTCAATCGATTCCGGGTCAATATGACCGCAGTTTCGCAGCACTAACCGCTCTTGATATTTGAAAAAGTTAATTTTTGATTGTTCAACCAGCGTTATAGGTTGTTCGGGTATCTTGTAGAGTAAGCGCTCTAAAATACGACCCTTTACCAAATGTTCCTCGACCAACTCTCTGGCATCTTCTGGCTTTACTTGACAATAAAAAGTTCCTTCGGGATAAATAACCATGTTAGGCCCGAACTGGCAAAACCCGAAACACCCAGTATCAACTACTTTAACTTCTTTCTCCAAGCCACGGTTTTTAATCTCTTCGATTAAGGCATCTTTGGTAGGATGACTGCCGGAGGCAACACATCCGGTACCGGTACAAATCAGTACATGAGAACGATAGATCTCCATTCAGCTTCTCCTCATTATTCCCTTATCTTATTAATAACCCAGTTATTAACGATTATGCCGTTGACTATATGTTGAGCCACAATCTGACGGACTTTAGCTTCATCTAAATTGCCATAAGTAACATCAGGCTGACCAACTACCTTTACATCTATCAGGGGTTCTTTGGCACACATGCCGATACACCCGGTTTGGCTTACAGTGACATCAGTCAGATTACGTTTACCCAGTTCATCTAAAATTGTCATCATGACTTCCCGTGCTCCAACAGCAATTCCACAAGTGCCCATTCCTACTACAATTCTGATGCTTTCTTTACCTTGTCTGAGTTTTATCTTATCTAATGCCTTCTGCTTCGCTTGTTTTAAATCTTCTATCGTTTTCAAAAGTCACTCCTCCTGTCGTCAACGACTCCCATTGCCGTTCGTTCCGATAGTTGTAGTAGGCAAAGCGCAGTTCTTCCGCCCCCCAATATCGTAACTCTTTCTACCATCTTCCTCCACGGGTGGTCGGTCAAGAGATAGGAGAAAAAAACCGCCACTGGGTCAGTGATATGTTCCAGTACTTCCGGCGGAACATCCCAACCGTTATCTTGCTCCACCGCCCAGGGAGAGTTGTTTTGCAGATCCTCTCGTACCACCAAGTCAATCCGGTCTGCTCCTACTTCAGCTGAATTCTGCAGCAAATCCAGAACATGCAGAGAAATCTCGCACATAGTCTTTTGTCTTTAAGTATATTCAGCCAGAATTTCCGGAATACGTTGCGGCGTGAGACGGGCATGTACTTCTTTATTAATTGTCATTACAGGTGACAAACCGCAGGCACCCAGACAATAAACAATCTCCAGAGAGTATTTACCATCATTAGTAGTGTCACCGGGAACCAACCCTATTTTCTTTTCGATTGCATCCAGAACCTTAGACGCGCCCCGCACAAAACAGGCTGTCCCTTTGCAAACAGAAATATGATATTTTCCCTTTGGCTTCAACGTAAAGAAAGCATAGAAAGAGATAACCCCAAAGACTTTACTGATTGGTACTCTCAAAACATCCGCCACTTTAACCTGCAGGTCTACCGGAACAAATCCCAAGGTCTCTTGAATCTTGTGGAGCACCATGATCAACGATTCGGACTCTCCTTCATATTGGTTGATAAATTTTACCAACTCCTGATAACTTTCTTCCATACATTGACAGGGACTATTTTCCATAGAAGATTTCCCTCCTTTATTATTTGACATCAATGTTAACTTAACAATACTCCACAGATACAACCTTACCCTGCTTGCTGAGGAGCAACGATAGTTCCTCAACGATCTTTTGCTTGAGAGCAAAATTAGCTGGTAAGTCAGGGCTTTGATGTGCCGGGTTCATTGCCCGGCCCACTATGATATGGATATTATCGGCCCATAACAGTTCGTGAGTCAACTTACTGGCTCCATCTTTACGCCAAGCTACTTCTTTTTTTTTCACCCCCTTTTTAACGAGTTCCACTGTATGAGAAAGAGTAAGCATACCCTCTGTAACCAGGTCTATTCCTTCTACCTGAGCAATCGGCGGTATTTTTGCATCCATTGATTGCAAATTAACAGATAAAGTTTTACCCAGTATTCTGACAACTATGTTGGCGGTAGTTCCGCCGCATACCACTTTCTTTCCTAAAGCAGAGAAAAACTTCTGTACAACCGCAGTATCATCATCTTTATTGATCGGCGGTCCTACCAGCATAGATAGAACCCGTTTTTCTCTTATTTTAACGATTACGCAAGTCCCGTCATCGCCAGGCTTAGAGGCATAAAGGTGATTGGAAGTACCAATAAACTCCTCAGCAATAGAGTGAGCATCATCATCTGTCTCCATTATGCTTTCCAGAAACTTTCCGATTCTTGCTGCTCCCCAGCCGAGGTTCCAGACTCCGCCGATGCCGGCATGTAAAAGACCATCTGATAGAAGAACTATCCAGTCCCCTTCTTTGATCGGAAAGAATGCTTCTTTAATAACCCTCCCGCTTACTTCTTTCTCTTTCCGGTGGACATAACGTAATTTGCGCCGATGGCCGATATAACTTTCCGGCGAGTCGCATTCTACCAGATAAGCCATCCCGTCATTAAATATCTGTAATATCGAGAAAGTAGAATAAGCCAATCGCCTCACTTCACATACGGGCAAAGTAGCAGCTAAAGTGTTGATAACTTCGTTTAACGGCAGCCCCCCTCGTAGCATCGTCGCTGCCATTTTGGTGGTCAGCGAGGATAATATGTTTGCCTTCACACCACTCCCGAGTCCGTCAGAGAGTACCACAATCATCGAATCATCTGAATTGGCTATTTCAACACTGTCTCCACAAAGCTCTTCTTTGAATTTATTCAAATGTTTCGTGGCAATATCAAGATGAAGAGTCATTTTGTTTTTCCTCTTCTTGAAGAACGCGCACAAGCTTAGTAAGTAGAGTTTTAGTTTCTGCTGTCGTTTCTCCCAATAAGCTGGCTATCTTTTGGGCTACCTCCATCTGCTTATAAATTACCCCTTGTGTCTTTTCAATAGTCTCTTCTTTTATCCGCATATAATGGTCTCTTTCCTTGACATCAGCCGTAATATCCTGAAACAACCCCATCGCCAGGTCTTCCTGCGGTTCATAGAAAAACGTTTCTCTGGTATATAAGTTCTGTCCCCGCTTTACCTGATTGATTCTGACAAACTTTTTATCCTGTAAAATTTTTCTAAAATTAGTCGGGTCCATAATGTCGCTTATCTTATGCCCCACTATGTTGTCACAGGATTTAGCAAAGATTTTATTGGCTATTTCATTAGCTTCCACAATTATTTCCGCGGAATTAACCACAATAGCAGCATGGGGAGTAGAAGAAAGAAAGAGGTTGACTTTTCTTTCAGCCCGCTGGCGCATATAAGAAAGACACATCTCAGGGTCTGCCATGTTGTTGAAAACGGCAATAGCTTTTTCTCGACATGTGTTATAACCACAAGCGCCGCAGTTAAGCTCGTCCTCAGGAGTTAACTTGCCGGTTTTGGCCAATATAATCTGGATCTCTTTTTCTCCCGGCTCCTTAATTTCCAGTGATAGATTACGATATTTCTGCACAAGTTCAGAAGCTGGTAGTTGTGGTACTTTTCTCTCTTTTTTTGCTATATCTTCCGTACTTTGCACGAATCGTAACACCTTTTCCCGACGATAATATAAGTCCTCATCAGTTTGAATCATCGGGCCTCCCAGACAGCCTCCCCTGCAGGCCAGAGGTTCGACCAGTTTGGGCAGTTGATCTTCCTTCTTTTCAAAGAAATAAAGTAAAATATCCTGGCATTCTTCCATGCCGGAAACAGACAAAATTTGCTCATTAAGGATATCGGTACTTAAATCTGCTGTTTTCAACATGCCGCCTCCAATAGGAAATAATCTGGCCGTGCGGGAGATAACGCCGTCAACCTTACCCGGCGGCAAAGAAGATAAGTCTATATCTTTTTCCTCCAACCAGTCTTTTAAGTCGTCAAAAGTAATAACACCATCAAGCAGATTGTTGGCCTCAGGTCGTTGGGCCTCCTTGATTTTCGCTATACAGGGTCCGATGAAGACTACTTTAGCTTTGGGGAAGTGCTTTTTGAGATATTTGGCATGAGCTACCATGGGAGAAACAACCGGCGACAGAAACGGAATGACTGCCGGATAATGTATCTCTACCAGATTAACTATTACCGGACAGGTAGTGGCGAGCATCGGCTTGTCTCTTTGCTTAAAGAGTCTTTCGTATTCCCGTGCAACAATCTCAGCACCAACAGCGGTTTCTGTAACTTGGGTAAATGATAAGAGTTTCAGCCCGGCTACAACCTGTTCCGGTGAAACTCCTGCAAAAGCAGTAACATAAGAAGGAGCCAAACTGGCAACAACATCCTCCCCGGAGGAAAGCATTTTTTCAACCTTGTCAATGTCAGAGACTACCTTTTTTGCCTTTTGAGGACAAACTAGCAAGCATTGTCCGTCTAAAATGCAACGCTCATCCACCACTTTGGCATGGTGTCCACCCAAAGTCTGGCTGTGCACTATTCGGATGGCCTTTACGGGACAGTTGCGTACACATTTATAGCAATCACGACATTTGACTTCAGTCGTTTCAATAATGCTCATACCCTATTCTTCCTTCTCTTCGCCCCGCTTGTTATCCAGAAACTTCTTCTGAAATATTTTTGCCACATCTTCTCTGCCAACTCCTGAAAAAATTTCTTCGTCTACAAATACAGTTACCCCTTTGGTACATTTTTCCTGACAGAACATGCCGGCAAGTTTTACTTTGCCCTGTCCATGCTTATCGATCAGAGATTGGAAAAGATCAATAACTTCCGAAGCACCGCGAAGAAAGCAGGAACTACCAACACAGACTTTGATAGTTTTCACACATGTTACCTCGCTTTTTGACATTTACTGTATTTCATCTGATTATGGTATAGTGGTTAGTTATGAAATAGCACTCAACCGCTCAAACAAATATTTATCTTTGACAACTATTGCGAAATAGTGACCATAGTATACGTGATTTGGCCAGAAAGTACAAGATTAACCTAAAAAGAGTTACTAAATTGAAGAATCGAGAATCTCCTCAATGACCGCTCAAAGTGTCCTTTGCAGAGATGATTTACTTAGCTATAATCACACCGCTACTCTCTCCGGGAATCTGCGATTCGTGCGTACCGCAAGTTCGTGTGGTAAGGACGAAGAAGCGATGTATGAGAAGAGTTACGAGTGGGTGTATCCTCCCTGCTTAGCATCAGGCAGGCTGTAGCCAAGCGGGATGCGAAGAAAACTGTGAATGGAACAGAGGAAGCTCGGTCTGGTGCAGGGAAGGAAGATGGAGCCGCTTGAGGCGCTCTTTACCAACTACACGGAGATCCAGTACGCCGCAGGAACGAGGAAGACGCACTTGATGATGGCAATAGTGGACGTGGATAACGAGTATAGAAGGATTGATCATGCACCACGATGAGGAGGCATGTGAAGCTCCGGAAAAGGGTTAGTTTTGCTGACTACATAGATGAGCCGGTCACGCGGCATAACGCCAAGACCAGCCTGATCGATGGGGTATTCTTCTCCGTCATGGTTGGCTTGACTATGCCATTTATGGGCGTGTATGCCATTCAGTTGGGCGCCAGCGACTTTGTGGTAGGGCTGCTCGTTTCCATCCCAGCCATGGTGGCAATGATCTCCCAGGTGCCGGCCGCGATCATTGTCCATAGGTATTCGAGCAGGCTACTGGTCTCCCTCAAATACACCATGGCGCATCGACTCTCCTATCTGGTCATGGCCTTCCTTGCGCTTCTGCCTCAGGACTTACCTGGCCGGGCCATGCTGCTTGTGATCGTCTTCTCCATAGCTCACTTCCCGGCCACCGTGGCCGGGGTAGGCTGGACAACTCTGATGGGAGAGCTGTTTCCATCTCAGCTGCGGGGCCGGGTCTTCGGTGAGCGCAATATGCTCGTGGGCATGGTGAGTCTCCTGGCTACCGCAGCAGCGGGTCCCTTCCTGGACCGGGTGGCCTTTCCGATTAACTTCTTCTTACTTTTCTTGGTATCCTTTGCCTGTCTTATAGCCTCCTGGGCCTACCTGACGAGGCTACAGGAAGGGACGCCGGTACCTGGGCGCTGTCAGGACAGCCGGTGGCGCCCGCGGACCATGGTGCTCCTGGTTTGCGAGACCTTGCGGGTTCCGGAGTTCGCTCGCTTTACGGCAGCAGCTTTTGTCTTCCATCTCGGACTCCAGCTGCCGGTAGCCCTGTTCATCATCTTGTTCGTCCATGAGCTTCAGCTTTCCACGAGCTGGATCGGTGCGCTTTCCGTGATATGGGGGGTCTTTTCGGTGTTGACCTTCAAGTGGTGGGGAAGACTGGCCGATGCCCGCGGGAGCCGGTATGCCCTGGCCCTTTCCATGTTGGTCTTCGTGCCCCTACCGATCTTCTATGGACTGGTACAATCGCCCTGGCCCATTGCGTTCCTGATGGTGATCGGCGGCGTAGCTGGAGCGGGTTTTGGGCTGGCCTTGTTCAACGCCCTACTCGATTACAGTCCTGCCGGTAAGCGAGAAGACTATGTGGCCGTCTTCAACACGCTGATGGGCCTCGCCGGCTTCCTTATGCCCGTCGTTGGAGTGGCCCTGTACCACCGCTGGGGTTTTCTCGCGGTCTTCATCCTCGCATCGCTGATCCGGACAATCGGTACCTGGATGCTCTTTCAGCCTGCTTGTTCACCGCAAGGGGTCAGAGATTTCTTCTTAGGTTTTGTCAAGGACCAGCACAAACAACACAACAAACAAGCCTAAAAATCAAGATCTAAGATTTCGCTTGGATTTATAAGTGGGCAATGAGGCCTTCCGCAACTCGTAATTCTCTCCCTGCTTTATTATTACACAGGAGATGCCGGCTGAGGGTACCACCACCTCTCTGCCACACTTAAGCAGAGGCAAGCCCCGGAAACTTCAGGTTCAAAGTTTAAGATCCAGTATTCTATCTCTTTCCCTGTTTTTGGAATCCTGCGAACTCCATGAACCGTGAATCTATATCGTGAGAATCGTCCCTGGTGGTTTGGCAAAGAGTCTCGCATCTTCGATTCGCTCTAATCCGCAGATATAACGGGTCAATCGTTCAATGCCGATGCCGAAACCGGCTGAAGGCGGGATTCCTTCTTGCACTATCTTTAAATAGGCGGCCAGTTGCGCGTGTGGTACGCCGCTCTGCGATAGTCGGGTCAATATTCGTTCTAATGTATACTCTCGTTCGCCGCCGGAGAGGGCCTCACCGAATCCATGAGGATAGATGAGATCCATGTCCACCAGAATACCTGATCGTGCTTTATCCTCGCGGTCGTAAAATTCCCGTACTGCAAGGGGAAAATCAACTACCCAGATCGGATTCTTTTTCGCCTGCGAAAGCGGGATGTCGAATTCTTTACCGAAGGTCTGCTGTGCTTTCTCGTACGTGATCCGCTCAAACGGGATGCTGGGCAGCGTAAGTTCACGACTCAATCGATGTAATTCATCGCTGCAATTTTTCTGCAGGTGGCCGATTATTGTAGTCAGTAACTCTTCGCCCAGCGAGATTAATTGATCTCGAGTTCCGTCTTTTACCTCAAGATCAAGTTGTACAAATTCGGTAAGGTATCGCCCACAATCGGCATAGTGGGGCGGTTCGAAACGAATATTCGGCGAAAAAGAGAAGATACGATCGAGTGTGCGCAAAGCAACCTGTTTGTGGAGAATCATGCTTTTGGTCAGTTGCAATCTCTGTCCGTAGTAATCAACCTCGCCCGCCATTACCGTGTGTCTGAGGGGATCGGTCACCGGCGAGAGAATTACCGGCAGGATCTCAATAAATCCGTTTGCACGGAGATAATCTCCCGCTGCATGGATAATTTCACTCTTTATCTTCAATATCGAGCGCATTTTTTCTGTAGAAATCAGACCTCGGCTTTCACTTGTAATGGGCATAGAAACCTCCTATCGCAATGCATTCAGTGACTGGTCAGAAGCCAGTGACATACAAACTCGTAAAAATTTAAGGGATTCTTATTAGATATGCGCCCCACCGAGGGCGTTTATATTAGGAAAGTCTGATAGTTGACAAGAGAATGCAACCGTTGTGCTGAATATGAACTTAAGACGAGTACTTAACCGGGCCAGATACAAAGGATGAATCTTTTCCATCTTATGCCACCTCTATTACGGTAAGATCTTTTATCTTATACTTAATTTGCCGGTAATGTCAAGTAGACAGATATTCGATGTGATGCCACGCCGAAATTGATGTTCAACCTTTTATTTCCTTAATTTACGTGTTGCGTGACTAAAAGAGACTGTTGTTTGGCGCCAGTTACTAACTTCAATTTTTTATCATTGCCTTCTTAAAGTGGGAGAACTCAAAAGAGGGCAAAAATGATTCGATACTTGACAAGGCGCAAATAAATTAATAGAATATTGAGATACTTGACAAGGCGCAAAAAGAATAAATAATAATATATGATTCTTAAATAAGGCGAAAATTATTGGGTAAATTACAGTACAGTCATCTCCAGCGAGGGGGATTATTATGTTGCGAATTGTTGTAGAGATTATTTTTTTCTTGAACTGTGCAGTATTAATGGGATTGATTCTGATTCAGATGAGTGAACATGCTGGTTTGGGCGGAGCATTCGGTTCAGGAATGTCAACGACCGTTTTTGGACGCGATGAGACAAAGGATCCTAAAAAAACAGCTACTGTTGTCTCAGCAACTATCTTTATGGTGTTAGGCTTTGTTATTGTTGTATTTTTAAACTAACGAGATTAGACTTCAAAGGAGGCGCGATAGAAGTTGCCGCTATTAGAAATAAAAGATCTCAAGACCTATTTTTACCTTGAAGATGGTGTAGTAAGAGCTGTTGATGAGGTCAGTTTTACCATCGAGCCGGAGAAGACACTGGGGGTGGTGGGAGAAAGTGGTTGCGGGAAATCAGTGACTGCCCTCTCTGTTATGGGGCTGGTTCAGATGCCGCCCGGGAGGATCGATGGTGGAGAGATTCTCTACCACCACAATGGGACTGTAACTGATTTGACTAAGTTAAATCCGAAAGGCAAAGAGATGCGTAGTATCCGCGGCAATAAAATCGCGATGATCTTCCAGGAGCCGATGACATCTCTTAATCCTGTATATACAATTGGTAATCAGATCATTGAGGCGATAATGCTCCATCAACGCCTAACTAAGGCTCAGGCACGGAATAGGGCAATCGAAATGCTGCAAGCAGTAGGAATACCCATTCCCAAGCAGCGGATTGACAGTTATCCCCACGAACTTTCCGGTGGGATGCGCCAACGAGCGATGATCGCAATGGCCCTCTCGTGTAATCCTAACCTCCTCATCGCTGACGAGCCGACGACCGCGCTCGACGTAACGATCCAAGCACAGGTACTGGAATTAATGGCTAAATTGTGCAAAGATTTCCACGCCTCGATTATGTTTATCACACATAATTTAGGTGTAATCGCGGAGATGGCCAACGATGTAGTGGTTATGTATTTAGGAAAAGCAGTAGAGTATACCAATGTGCGTTCGCTCTTTCACGATCCGAAACACCCGTATACTCAAGGATTAATGAATTCAATTCCGTCAATCGCCGAGACGAAGGAACGACTGATTCCGATCAAAGGAGTAGTTCCTGATCCATTTGACGTTCCGCCTGGATGTGTCTTTGAGCCTCGTTGTCCACATGCAATGGAAATCTGTCAACGCGAGATGCCTCCAAATGAAGAAGTAGCAACTGAACACTGGGCGCGTTGTTGGTTGTACAAATAACAGGTTTCATCGATTAATTGGGGGTATTTGTACAAAAGAGTCGCGATGAAAAAGAGAATGTACCCAAATTATAACTGGAGATTGATTACCGTATAATCGAATAATTGCAAAGAGGTGATAGAGATTGTCAACTGCTAATGCTACAAACGGTGATAATGTTCTTAAAGAGGGTGTTCTGCTGCAGCTTAGCAAACTGAAAAAGTTCTTTCCGGTTCGAAAAGGCATCTTAAAACGTGTCGTCGCTCAAGTCAAAGCAGTTGATGAAGTCGATATGTTCATCAAGGACAGAGAGACATTGGGCTTGGTCGGGGAAAGCGGTTGCGGTAAAACAACTGTCGGGCGAACACTGCTTCGCTTGATCGAACCGACGTCCGGGGATATATACTTCAAAAGTCGGAGCCTTGCTAACTCCGGTTCAACGACCAAAGAGGTTAATGTCGCGAAGTTAGGAAAAAAAGAACTAAAGTTATTGCGACGTGACATGCAGATCATCTTTCAGGATCCCTATTCTTCGCTCAATCCACGCATGACTGTAGGGAGCATTATCGGTGAACCACTCCTCGTTCATGGCATAGCAAAAGGAAGCGAAAGAGATGATCGCGTTAGGGGGTTACTCGGATCCGTAGGACTCAAACCAGACCATATGAAACGGTATCCGCATGAATTTTCTGGTGGACAACGGCAGCGGATTGGAGTTGCCCGCGCCCTTGCCCTTTCCCCACAACTGATCGTTGCGGATGAACCGGTATCGGCGCTCGATGTGTCGGTGCAAGCTCAAGTACTCAATCTGCTTAAAGACCTGCAAGGAGAATTCGGTTTGACATATTTATTCATTGCGCATGATATGGCGGTAATCAAACACATCAGTGACCGGGTAGCAGTAATGTATTTAGGTAAAATCGTTGAGTTGGCGGAGACAGGAGATCTCTTTGCTAATCCGCGCCACCCGTATACAGAGGCATTGATGTCGGCAGTACCAATACCTAATCCCGACTACACAATGGAGCGGATTCTCCTTGCCGGCGATGTGCCAAGCCCAGTTCACACACCGTCAGGATGTTACTTTCATCCGCGTTGTCAGTACCGCAAAGATATTTGCGAAACTGATACACCGCAATTTGAAGATGTGGGTAATGATCATTTCTCCCTCTGCCACTTTGCACGTCAGCTCAAACTCCACGGTGTAAAAACAAGGTAAGAGAGCAGAATAGCGAAGCTGTAATGCGCAATGTGATGCTTAATCAGTACTTCCGTGTGCGGCATCGGTTCTTATAACAGCAACAACATCCCGCACCAGTCCGATGACAAGTATAGATAGAGCGGAACAGTTTACATTGCTCCTGGGAACGAAGAATGAGTGTAAAATCAAAGAGATAAAATCTCTTCTCGCTGATATTCCTTGTCTTAATTTGTTGACCTACAGAGAGCGCCCATTCTCAGATGTTACAGAGAGTGGAAAAACATTTTGCGCTAACGCGCTCATCAAAGTGCGTCAAATAGCGCATGAAACTGGACTGGCCGTCCTTGCCGATGACTCCGGGCTGGAAGTATTCGCGCTTGATGGCAAGCCAGGAGTAGATTCAGCTCACTTTGCCGGCTTCCCCAAGGATGATCGGCGCAACAATCTATCGTTACTCCGAGCTCTCGCGGGAGAGAAAGACCGTTCTGCCAGTTTTTTGTGCGTAACCGTCCTCCATCTTGCCGATGGGCAAGAATATATCACCGAGGGTGCACTCGATGGGGAAATAGCCTTCTACCCGCGCGGCGAAAATGGGTTTGGGTACGACTCTATCTTCATCCCCCGAAGTTATAATAGAACGGCAGCTGAATTAACATCAGACGAAAAGAATGCGATCAGCCATCGCTATAAAGCACTGCGTGCGATGAAAGACCACCTGCGCAACATCATTACTCCAACTAAGTTCAATCATTAGCCTGAAGTTTCTGGGATTAAACCAGCGAGGGGACGATGGGATTCCTTTGTAGACTCGCAATGACAAAGGAAGGTAATTCGCAATGACAGAAGGGGTGCGCCGTGCCTTCGTTTTCTTGTCATTGCGAGAGTTCGCAGAACTCGTGGCAATCTCAAAGAGATAATGCTCGTTTAGATACTAAAATCTGAAGTCTTGCGCAAACTTGTCCTCGCGAAGGCGGGGAATGG
>JAJHSB010000051.1 GCA_022684035.1 Candidatus Acetothermia bacterium
AACATCCGTGATAATCTGGAATATGCCGGGGTAAAGGGCTTAGATCTCTAACAGACACCTACATTTGCCCGGAAGGCAAGGAGTTGAAGCGATGGGTGGAGCAGAAGCGTGATGGGAAGCCGCTACTCATAGTCAATCGAGGAGAGTCTTGCAGGGAGTGCTCGGTAAGGGAGCGATGTACAAGGGGAGAGACACGGACGGTAAGTCGAGACGGGCGAGGACCGCTTTTGGAGGCGATGAGGCAGAAGCTGAGAAGTAAGGGGGAAAACGGATCTATGTGAAACGTGGATACACGGTGGAACCAGTTTTGGGAGAGATAAAGTGGAATGGCAGGAAGCCATTGATGGACTTACGTGGCTTAGTGAAAGTGCGAGGGGAGTTTTCGCTAATGTGCCTGGTGCACAATGTGAAGAAGATCGTGAAGAGGGTGATTGAGGGCGCTGTCCATTTACCTGGGAAGTATAGCAAGCTGATCGAAGAGGCGATGTTAGGATACAGGGAAGAAGACTTAGCTTTGGTTGGAGCCGAGGTGTAAAATCAGCCCTGAGGGTGAAAAAAGTAGTCGAAAGAGGGTGGTGGCCTTCCATCTAGGGATAACAGTTAAGATGCCGGAGACGATTGAGGGCCGGTAATTAGCCTCCGGTAGAGAAGGTTTTTAGACAACCTGTTAAGAGTCCTTTTTAGTTAAGGCAATGCGGCGTGTTGACAACGCCGTTGATTCGTGCTATATGAATTTGTTACTACGAAAAAACCTAAACTTACATTGAGGAGGTAAAGAAAAATGTTAAGGTTTAGAGTTTTCGGAAGTGGGACGTGCACCCATAGGTTCGGACCCGGGTAAAGTGTAGAATTGGCGGGAAACACAGAGACAAGGAGGTTGAAGATGAATGCGATCCATCACCCAAAAGTCCGACAGGTATTCGACCAGTTCAGCCGAGCATGCAGCGCCGAAGCCGGCGCTCTTTGGGGGATCTCGCTCCTTGCCCCAGTGATCCTCGTAGATCGGGAGACGCGGGAGGTCGTCGCCAGCCATTCGGGCCCCGAAGGCCAGCTTAGCCCAGAGGAATCGCTGTTCGTTGGGCACATTCCTGCTGACCTCCCTATCGCCAATACAGCCCTGGACTGGGCGGGCATGCGGTGGGTGATGATCGTGTGGCAGTTGCTGCCGGACGATCCACGTGATGCAGTTTGGCTCCTGGCCCACGAGGCGTTCCACTGGGCACAGGAGCGGCTGGGCTTTCCCTCTCCGAACACGACCGAAATCAACGCCCATTTGGACGACCTCGAAGGACGCTACTGGATTCAACTCGAATGGTTAGCTTTGGCGAAAGCGGTTGCAGCCTCCGGTGTACCCCGACGCAGGGCCGTTGCGGATGCCCTCTTGTTCAGACATCTCCGCCGCGCACTCTACCCACTGGCAGCCGTGGAAGAGCGGGTGATGGAGATGCATGAAGGACTTGCGGAGTATACCGGGGTGAAGCTCGCTGGAATCGCTGAGTCCGACGTTGCACAGGAGACTGAGAATGGCCCGACGCGGTTCCCCAGCTTTATGCAATCCTTCGCTTACATCTCAGGCCCCGCCTATGGACTCCTGCTTGACGCAGCGAACGAAGGCTGGCGCGCCGAGGTCAAGTCCTCCAACGACCTGGGTTGTCTGCTCCAAAACGCGCTGAAGATTGAGATCCCAACGGATGCCCACCGTGCTGCGCGTCTGCGGGCCCGCAGGTACAAAGGCGATGAACTATGGCAGCGTGAACTGACCCGCAAAGAGCAGCAAGAAACTCAGCTCGCCGAGTACCGTGCGCGCCTTGTAGATGGACCGGTGTTGGTTCTTCCTCTTGCCGGTGGCGTGCGGTACTCGTATGACCCTCGGCTTGTTATCCCGTTGAAAGAGGCAGGAACAGTCTTTCCTGTGATTCGCGTCATTGCGCCGTGGGGGACACTGGAGATGACGGAGGGTGGGCTGCTAGTCGATTCCGGCTGGGAGACAGTCCGCGTTCCTGCCCCGACTGTCGTATCGGAAGAGAAGGTCGGAGGAGATGGGTGGAAGCTACACCTCGCCTCAGGCTGGGTTGTCCGACGGGCTGAGCATCCTGATCATTGGAGACTGTTTCGTATCGAGAGCGCAGCCGGGAAGTGAAAAGACGAGCCGGCACAGCTGTATGGAACCTCTTTTCAAACAGGGAGGGGAATTCGGGGACACCATATTTCCCTTACTGCTTTTCTTCCTCGCGGTTTCCACGGTGTCTTATATAATGCGAATAGTCAGGCGCTATCACTCTTACAATATCTTGTCATACATGTATCTTGCAAGATCCAAACTAAAGAAATAAGTATGGTGTCCCCTGATTTCCGACAAACTAAAGAAATAAGTATGGTGTCCCCTGATTTCCCCTGATTTCCGAATTCTGATCTCTGGTTCTGACACCTTGCCGCAAAAAGTTTACTTGTACAAGTTATTCACGGGAAACGGTGATTATTCGCTTTTATTCGGTGGCGTAATTATCAAAATACCCTTGTATAAACACAATTGGTGTTCCCTTGTCACCGCTTCCGCTTGTTAAGTCGCTAAGACTTCCCAAAAGATCGGTGAGCCTTCGCGGTGTCGTACCCTCTGATGCCATGTTGCCTACTAAATCCTTAGGTTTCATCATGATCTCATTTTTCATAGCTTGATTCAATTCGCTGCCACTTAAACCCTTGAGCAGATCATCAGCCAGGAATTTGAGTTTCAGTTCATTTGGAAGACCGGATAGACCTTTAGTAAAGGCCGGTGATACAACCGGATCGGCAAGTTCCCATATCTTACTTACAGGGTCTTTAAATGCTCCGTCCCCATAGATCATAACCTCAATATTTTTCCCCGTTACAGAATTTAGGATTTTGTGCAAATTATCAACAAACCGCTGTCCATCGCGAGGAAAAAGCTTTATCTTTTCTTCAGTCGCTTTATTGGAACCCAATAAGCCATATTCAGGATTATAGCCCTTGTCTGCAGACGGTTTTGTACACAGATCATCTAAACCGTAAACTGTTTTAGCCCCAGCTTTCTTGAATAGGCGCTTGGTACGATGACGGGAATGTATATCAGCGCATAGGATCTCATCGGTAACTTCAAGTACGGATTTAGGGTTGTTCGACAGATAAACGGAGATGTTTCCGTTACTTGCCATCTCTTTATACAGGCCTACATAGTCTATGCCTGTAAACGGATGAAGTATTGTTTCTCCGAAAAGGTTTCTGTATTTTTCTTCTGTCAAAAGATCCGTATATGGATTAATACCTGATTCTTCAAGTATATCTTGATCCATGAGCTGATTTCCCACTTCATCGGAAGGGTAATTCAAAAAAAGATGAACATGCTTAGCATCGCGCGCTATCGCTTTAAGTATTATGGAAAAACGGTTTCTGCTCAATATCGGAAAAACCACTGCGATCTCATCTGAATATTTTTCATTTATTTCCTGGGCTATATCATCTAAAGTTACATAGTTTCCCTGCGCCCTTGCAACCAATGACTCGGTTACCGCCAAAACATCGTTATCCTGAACGCGAATATTTTCGCTTTTGATAGCAGCTTTAAAAGATTCTGTTACAATTTCCTGAAGATTATCACCTTCTCTCACTACCGGAGCACGGATTCCCCATACTTTTACTCCGACTGCTCTTGACATATACTTCTCCTCCTCATTAACGTTTTAAAGCGCCAATGCATTTTAACATAATTGTTGGTATTAAGGAAGACGAGGTTATCATTTGTTTAAAAATATGATAAAATTATCTCCCGAGGCTGTCTAAAAACTGCTGCTTCCATAGGAAATCGTCATTCCCGCGAAAGCGGGAATCCAGTATCTTCAATAACTTCTGGATTGCCCGATCAAGCTTGCCCTCTGATTTGATCAGGGAGTCGGGCAATGACAAAATTGGACTTTTTAGACAAGCTCACAAGTAAACTTTTTGCGGCAAGGTGTCAGAACCAGAGATCAGAATTCGGAAATCAAGGGACACCATACTTATTTCTTTAGTTTGGATTGTGCAAGGATGGAGTGCACCCCTGAAAGTAGACAGTAAGTTAAGAAATAAAATAAATAATAGGGGGTGCAATGCAATATGAAGACAAGACGGCAATACACACGAGATTTTAAATTCCGAGTGGTTCGAGAGATTGAGAGTGAGAAAGCACTTGCTCAGGTCTCACGGGAGAACGGGATTCACCCATCCCACGTGGTGAAGTGGAAGCAAGAATATTTAGCGAACCCTGAGAATGCCTTCAGCGGCAACGGATGGA
>JAJHSB010000066.1 GCA_022684035.1 Candidatus Acetothermia bacterium
GACCAAAATCTCAAACAGAAAGGCCGGAGTCTTTTCCTCGATTGTTGACAAATCGCTCATAGAAGTTTGGTTATTGGGATTTGGTTATTGTTTGGAAATTGAGATTTGGTCATTGGGATTTCCGGCTTGTCCGGGTTAGGGTGAAGTATTTTCGCCATCCTTCATCCTTCTACCTTCAGTCTATTCACCTTAAGTAGTAACTTCTATTTTCAAAATCAACCTCGATAATCTTCTTCCATCTCCCGGCAGGCCATTTACGGATAACGACTTCTGTTTGCCAGGCGCACACCAAAAGGCTTTCCCCGCCCAAATGGTTACTGTAATTGCATCTTTGCTAAAGGCTTGGTCACATAGAACGGTTCTATAGTGTAAAGCAAATTAGGTTTAAAATCCATCGCCGCGGCCAACCGAACGATTTGCACCGGCGAAGGAGAGTTGAATCGCTTATCAACAACTATCACTCCGGGAACCGTTTCCAATCGTTGACGGAAAAGATCTGCTCCACTACCGATGAAAGTCATTTCTCCTTCCTGCTTAGCCCGGTTTATCACCTCAGTGATATTCATTGCTTCAAGTTCCCCTCGCTGGTTGCCTCCTCTAAACCAAGCTACATAGAGAATGTCACGTCTATCTTGGATCAATACGCCGAGGTTTACTGCATTTGTGCGCGCGCGATAGCTATCTATTCCTCTGACTCCGACAAGCGGTATGTCGAGTGATTGGCACAACCCTTGAGCAAAGGCTATTCCAATCCTAAGACCGGTAAACGACCCTGGCCCTTGATTGATACAGACTGCCTCGATATCTGTTATCTTAACTTCTCTACGGGCTAATAGCTGCTCAATCGCAGCGGGCAATCTCGCTGCATGGCTCATCGGAGCGTCAAAGAGCAATTCATCACAGAACTCCTCTTCATCCACAGAAAAAGAGACCATTGCTACTCCTCCTATTGCTTCCGCAGTGTCAATTCCTAATGCAATCATCATTTATCAATTTTGCGGGAGGGAAAGGAATCGTTCCAGGAAGTGATAGTTGACACACTCTCTCTAATCTCCTTCTCGGCCATCACAGTATGTAATTCAACGACATCTTTCCCGATCTGGCTGCGAAGAAGTTCAATAGTGGAAAATTTTACATCATCACGGATCTTTTTCAGTAAATGAACTTCCATCATGAGGCCGTATAGGTCTCCTTTATCTTCTCCTGGCAAATGAACCTCTATTCGCGTCTGTTTCTGCTGCAAGGTAGGGCGTTGCCCGATGTACAAGAGTCCATCTGCAGCATAAGATTCCCAATGGATACGTACTGCAAAGATTCCTGCTGCGGGTCGTACCAATGAGTCTTCGATGGCAAGATTAGCAGTAGGATAGCCGATTTCGCGCCCCATACGATCTCCTCTGATAACTTGCCCGATCAGGGAGAATGGCCGGCCGAGGAGTCGATTGGCCTCACTTATCTTACCGGCATAAACCAAAGATCTGATCCATGTGCTACTTACCGGTTGGAGTGGTTCGTCTTCACGGCAAAGCGAGGGGACACTTATTATATCCAAACCATAGAGATCACCGAGTTTAATCAAGGTGGACAGATCGCCCGTGCGGTTTCGGCCGAACCGGAATCTCTCTCCCACAACAACGCAGCGGGCATGAAAACTGTCGATGATCACAGTACGAACAAACGTTTCGCTATCGAGATTGCAGATCGCGGAGAATTCAATCTCTGCTACTTTATCGACATAAGTATGTAAAATAGCGTGTTTCACCCTATAAGGCATAAGAAGTGCTCGATCATTATTTGCTAAGCGGGGAGGAAAGGTGAATGTACAAGCGACTGCCTGCAGCTGTTCGGCATCCGCAATCTCTCGTGTTCGTTTCAATACCTGTTGATGACCGATATGGACTCCATCAAATGTCCCCAGTGTGATTGCAGTTTTCTGTTCCATCCGTAACTACTTAAGTTATTTAAGTTAAAGGCTGAAGTATTTTAGCCATCTCGTGATCATGCGTAGTTTATCCCGATTAGTCTTCCACCTTCTTAATATTAGGCGATCACTGAAGATGTCGCAAGATATCAATTGCCTGTTATCCGCTTATCAAGTACAATTACTGCAAGATGCGCATAGAACGAATAACAAGCCCGCAACGCCAGGAAAATGATCCGCCGTTTGCCTCTGTGCGGCCGCGAAATCTACGTGATTTTATCGGTCAAACGAGTATAAAAGAGAAATTGGAAATATACATTGCCGCTGCTAAAGAGCGCGGTGAGCCGTTAGATCACGTACTCCTCCATGGTCCTCCCGGCCTCGGTAAGACTACGTTAGCTCATATCATCACTGCCCAGTTAGGAGTGGAGATCAAAACAAGCTCCGGTCCAGCATTGGAAAGACCAGGAGATCTGGCAGCTATCCTTACCAATCTCCGGCCGGGAGATGTCTTCTTTATCGACGAAGTCCATCGACTACGCCGGAATGTGGAAGAGATCCTTTACCCAGCACTGGAGGACTTTAAGATCGATGTGATTTTAGGCGAAGGACCCAATGCGCAATCACTGCGGATCGATCTGCCGCCGTTCACCCTGATCAGCGCAACTACTCGCACCGGTCTCCTCTCATCACCGTTGCGCAACCGGTTTGAAGTCATCTTCTATCTCGATTTTTACCAGCCGGCGGAATTAGAAGCAATCCTCCTGCAGGCAGGAAGAACCCTCGGTATTGAAGTGACTCCGGAAGGAGCACGCGAACTGGCCGCACGAGCACGTGGTACTCCTCGTATCGCCATTCGTCTTCTCAAACGAGCCCGTGATTACGCGCAAATTAAGGGTAATGGAGTAGTAGATCACGTTGCAGCCCAGAAATCTCTCCGCATGTTAGAGATAGATGAACAAGGATTGGACAACCTCGATCGACAGATTCTCACTACGATAATCACCAAGTTCAACTGTGGACCGGTAGGTTTGGAGACGATCGCCGCTGCGCTCTCGGAAGAGAAAGAGACGATCTCCGAAGTCTATGAACCATATTTACTCAAACAAGGATTTCTGCAACGAACATTGCAGGGTAGAATCGCAACTGATCATGCTGTTCGACATTTAGGTTTGCGGTAATAAAGCATTGGCTCTTAAGTTCAGTGTTCTCTAAAGATAAGTAACCAGCGCGCTTGTCGCTTCACCCTTTCGCTTGAGTTACTCTCTCCTCTCTACCTCACTGGCACAGGCAGGCGAAATAGCGAAGATTACTATCGGTGCACAGTCTCGACAAGGTTCTCTGCATCTATCTCACAAGCAACAGGCCTACAGTATTGATGTTGCCATACAGGATCCAATACTGCTGCACACTCTTTATTGTATGCCACAAGCTTTTCCCGATAAGCAGCATCACCTAAAATGGCCTCTGCTTCTTGATTTAACGGAACGGGTTTATATCTCTCCAGCATCTTGCTGAGCTCTCCGAAGTGGTCGCGATAGAGACAAGGCCGAATTAAGTTGTGTTGCGCAGTAGGAGGGGAACCATAACCGTAGCTCCGTTGCCAAGCACGGATAGCAGCGAAGAACTCTATCTCCATCAGATCGTTCAAATTGCCGCCGCGTTCATAAATGTCGTGAATATTGCACCCAGCATAGGGAGCGAATGCACACGGAGCAACATCACCATTCCAATTGATGTAAAATTGTCCGGCAGGCCGTCCAGCTGCGAGGCAGCCGCCACAGGCAGTACTGCTCTGTCCGAAATCTGCTATGAGAATTCTATGTTGAATGATCGCCTCCCATAACCGGTGATGCATCCGCCGCAGTTGAACCGGATCCATCATTAGATCAAGGTTATACCCTCTTCCTACCGGTGTATAGGGAAAGATCCAGGCGTACATCGCTCCTTGTTTGTTGCAGTAAAAATCGATCGTCTCATCGATCAGTACTTCATCGCAATTATAACGCGTCGCGGTTAACGCAATACCGAAGAATACTCCTTCTTGGCGAAGATATTCAAATCCAGCAAGGAGTTTGCCGAAGATTCCCTCTCCCCTCCTTGCTTCAGTTGACTGTATCCCTCCTTCCACAGAAATAGCAGGAGAGATGTTCCCTACTTTGCCGATCCTCTTTGCTACCTTTTGAGTCAAGCCGGTGCCGTTGGTATAGAACATGAAATAGGACTCCGGATTGGCTTCCGCGACATCCAGCAGATCCTTTCCCTCGCTACGATAAAGGAGTGGTTCTCCCCCGGTGATCACAACGAAGTGTGCTCCCCATAATTCCCGCATTTCACGGACTATTCGATTGAAGAGATCAAATTCGAGTGTGGCTGGATTATCTTCTGTTCCGGCCCAGCAACCGGGACAGTTGAGATTACACATTTTAGTAGGACTGATGACAAGGAATCCCGGCGGACCATCTTCGTATTTGGCCGCGAACTGCTCCCTGGTAGTAGTAGAAGCAGAACTAACCGCGGCATTGACAACCGTGGCCGCGCTTTGGAGTGCGTGGTCAGAGATATTTCTGCTCTGTAGCGCCCGCTCAGCAGAGTGGAGCAAACTCCTTGCGGTAATATAACGGTCCCAGTTTATCTGCTCGGGCCGATTGGGGGTGAAGATTACATTACGGTGAATGCTACGCTCAGCAAGATTGACCAGTTTTCTACGTAGCAAGGGCCGATATCGGGTTTTTATTATCATTGCCAGTATGCTTGGCCTTATAAAAGGTGACACAATTGGTGTAACGAGGCTGATTTTTCTTTTCATCCTCTTCCTCCTTAATGAAGATTCACTATGTAAAAGCCGGATTCAGCTTGGTCGTTAAACCTTGCCACAGCAAGTTATGCAATTGTTGTGCAACTTCGTGTTGATTTATCCCTTCACTTGACTCTTCGGTATCGACTATTTTCCCGACCATTACTGTAATCGCTCCCATGATGAGTGCAGCCACAAGTGACGGATTACAACGTGCTATTTCTCCCTTTGCGATACCGCGAGTAATGATTTTCTGCAGGTGAGAGATAATCGTATCCTGAAGCGAGCGGAAATTATCTCTGAATTTATCATGCGCGATTACTTTTTCGCAAAAGATCAGTTTCGTCAATGACTTGTCCTTGGCCAGCCGAGCAAAGCACAATTGCAAGACAGCGTCGATCTGTTCCTTTGCCGAGCGGTTACTCTGTGTGATCTCTGCCAATGCTCGTTGTAATACATCGATCTCTGCGCGGAGAATATCGTTAAGCATCTCTTCCTTACTATCAAAATAGTGATAAAGAGTGCCGATTGCTACTGCTGCGCTCTTGGCGATTTCGCGCATGCTCGTCAGGTGAAATCCTTTTTGCGCAAACGCAGCGACCGCTGCCTCGATGATCCATTTTTTCCGTTTGGGGATGGCCTGTTCCATGTAAGGCTCCTTCGTTAAATTTTCTCGAACGAACGTTCATTCAATAATATATATACCAGCAACTATGCTGGATGTCAAGCGTAATTATGATATTGATATAAACTCCTCAGAAGCCAGGAGCCAGAATTCAGGAATCAGAATGAAAAGGGAACCTGCTAATTACCAATTGAAAAAGCCAGCAAGTTACTGGAAGTCTATATTTCTTCTATTCTGTATTCTGTATTCTGTATTCTGTATTCTGTGCTGGGCCAAGACATGGTATCCACCCCAGGGGCCTAATTCGACGGATACTTTATCAAGCTGTTATACTTGACAATAATCTGTCAATCGGTTATAGAATACCCATACTTATAATGTTGTATTTGGGGTCTTAGCTCAGTTGGGAGAGCGCTTGCATGGCATGCAAGAGGTGAGGGGTTCGAGCCCCCTAGACTCCACCATATTGAATTAGCCGCTATCCCGAATAGGAACTTGGCAATCTATGTGCAATTTATGTCAAGATATTGTAGTGGCACTTCCGCTACAGAGTATATCTGTTTCGGGCTACGCCCTTACCCAAATTCCTCGCTTTACTCGAACTTCGGATATACTCAAGGCGTTATATAAAATGGCGGTTTAAAGAGGATTGTTAGAATCCGTCTGTATCCGTATGAAGGATACTCTAGGGAGACCTTCTGGATCTCATCTCTAACGTCTATATCCTCGTTCTTTACCGGTCCTTTCCCCGACCATTTATAGAACCCGCATCTGCTTACGCCCAGTAATCTGGTGGCTCGATCTACTGATATTTGACTTCCAGATTCAAGACTCTCTTTTATAATCATATACTTCACCGCTGCACCGCCCTTTTTCTCTCTTCCTGGATCCTGCTCTCCA
>JAJHSB010000033.1 GCA_022684035.1 Candidatus Acetothermia bacterium
AAATCAGCTCTGCCTCGGCGCGATGATTAGCAAATGTTACGAGGAATGCATCCAGTCCAACTACATAAATGGGGGTTTCTGTATGATGCCACACATGGACGCGCTGAATTATTCCCGCTGTATCTGTTTTCACGAACAACTTTATCGGTCCAGCCCACCCCACTTCTGTTCCGAGGAAGACGAATCCAGCCAACCGACGATCAGCGGTATGCAGCGTGTAATAGGCAAAATCATCCTTTGCAGCTGGAATAAATGTCAATGCAGTATCAGCGAGGAAATTTCGTAAATGAATCCGGTGCGGGATAGTCTCGACCTGTTCTGGTATTGGTGCTGATTCTTCGCCGAAGATTCCTGCAAAATAAAGGCCGAGTGCAACTACCGCAATGACCACAACTGCCGATAATCCAATGATCAATTTGACTTTGTGATTAGCGGAACAACATGATGCCATTTTGTTGTCACCTCCAAAGTTTTTATGGCAACTAAATTGTTTGGACAGCCTGTTGTATTTATTTGACTAACGATGAGAGAAAGGCCGGCGACCAAAACTTGCACGATTGCTGCCGGCCATTCATCTCATCTCCTTCAAGTAGGCAGAAAGTGCTGTATTAGTCTTAACTAACGTGCTACAATCCAGTCTACCTTCGCTTCCAGCTCCAAACATATGATGGCCTGTGTCGGAATGAAAACAAAGTTAAAGTTATTTTCTTCCACTATTGCTGGCGCAGGACCACCAGGGAGAGCTGAAGCCTTATTGAATACTCTCGCAAACAACTCGGCTCCCTCCGGACTCATGATGATATCAGCCGGCCGGAGGTGATACTCAGTCGGATTATCTGGGATTACCAGAAGACCCGGTTTGGCAATCGCCCCTTCTTCAGGCCAAATCACCCCTACCTTGCCATCTCTTACCCTTACGTCCTGTAGAGTAGAAATACCCACTGCCACCGTACCGTTCTTCACTGCTTCTGTAACATGTCCTTGGCTACCTCTGACTGCCGCAATAGCCATGAGTCGCGTGAAGTTTTCCGCTCCCAAGTGATAAAAGAGGGCCATCATTCCCCAAGTTCCAATGCAACCGGTAGTGGGAACGCCAATTATTCGATCAAAATTGGCTAAGGCTTCCATTGTAGATGGTACATCGGCTCGTGCAATCAAAGCAGGGTTATATATGATGACATAAGCATTAACCCAGACTAAATGCAACTCTCCGCGTGGATCAGCCAATTTTGCCAACTCCTCGCGAACTGGAAAGCGCCCGGGTAACTCGGCAATAAATGGCCGGGCCATTTCAAACTGCCGGTGAACCTCACGGTGATTATAAGAAAAGAGTGTTCCTCTCATAATTCTTCCTATCTCAAGTGCTCTCCCCAGGTAACGACGCAAATCTGCTGACTCAGTAGCAAAGAGTGTCACCGGTGTAGCAAACTGCTCTCTTACAAATGCCACCATGGTATCCCGAAAGCCTCCGGAACCAGTCATATGGATGTGCCCGACTGTCGGCTCCTCCGCGTGTGCGTATCCGACTACCAATGTTAGTATCAAACTGACTACCAATGTTAGTATCAAACTGAGTGCCATAACGATTGAAATTATCTTTACAATTCTGTTTTTCATTTGATTCTCTCCTTTGTGTTTAGATGTGAAACTTTTGTTAAAGTTAACATCGCAAATGTGTTAGCTCTTCTTTACTTAATCTGTCCTTAATTTAGCGCCTTTCTCTCACCTCCGTCTGGTTCTGTACCGGGGCGCAGCCATCAACCGAAGAGCTTGTTGCCTGAGTATACTTATGCGAACTGTTTGCAATAAACAAGAGAAAAATTATTCGCCCGAGCACGAGAGATAACAGAGACCCTCAAAGACAATCTTACCTCTTAGGCACGACAATAAATTTTACCATCATCGAGATGATTCTCTCCGAATAATCTCGATAAGCAGGGATCGTTGCTTGGCAACCCTCATCCTGATACTATTCAATGATCTACGTATGGTTTCTCGATATCCGGCTTCTTCCATTGACTTGATATTACTAATGAAATTGATTAGTATTATAAACTAAGGATTTAGGTTTGTCAATCCCATCCAAGCTTGTCTGGAGAAGGCATTGACAGCTAAATCCTGCTGGATCAGAATAATTGCGTATCATCAATAGTAACAATTGGTCAAGTGAGGCATTCACGGAGATTGGATCTCCAATACGCTTGCGAAAACCGTAAGACGAAGATTCGAGGTTATTTTCGAAAGGAATGAACTGGGTAGAAAAGATATGGACTGATAATATACTGATCAGGCAATTGGAGAAAGTGCTCTCACGCCTGCCCCCGTTGGCCTTCCTCTACTGCCGCCCTTACATCAGAGTCGTTAAGCAGGAGATCAGATTAGCATCCATTACGGATAGGGATGTAGTAGTCAACATCGGCTGCGGGGCTGTTCCCTTTACCGCCATCTACCTGGCACGCTTGACTGGCGCCAGGGTTATTGCACTGGACAGGGATAGGGAAGCAGCCGAATGCGCTCGCAGATACATCAGGGCCAGTGGTCTTGCGGAAATCATAGAGGTTGTGTGGGGCGATGGGGCAGATGCGCCTCAGTACGAAGATGCCACTGTGTGGATCGTTGCCCTCCAGGCCGCACCCAAAAGGGACATCCTGGAACACTTCTTGAAAAGCGCTCCCAAAGGGGCGCGCATCATGTTCCGCGAGCCGAGACCGAAGTTCGCTAATCAGTATGATCAATTGCCCCGTAGCGCCCAGCCTCAATCCGTGGCCAGCCACAACATGGTTACATTCGACAGAACGGTTCTGTTCACACAAAAGGCATAGAAGAAAGTGACACAAATCTCAGTAAGAAAGGGTATCCTCTGGATCGTGGCGATATTGGTGCTTGCCACAATTGTGCTGGCATCCGGCCTTGACGAGGTTGCCACTGCTCTAGTCCTATTCGATCCCCTGTGGTTAGTTGGGCTCAGTTTACTTCAACTACTGACCATATCCATGACTACCCTCGCCTGGCATCTTGCAATCCGTGCCGCCGGCGGCAAAATCAGATTTGGAGAGACACTGAGCATCAACTTGGCCGGCTCCTTCATTGAGAGTGTTACACCATCCAGTAAGTTAGGTGGGGAGGTAGCTAAAATCCACCTCCTGCACCAACACGTCGGGTTGAGCTATCAGCAACTGGCTGCCGTCACTCTGGTCTCCAAACTGCTCACCCTCCTGCCGTTTCTGGCACTTGCCGGACTTTTCCTCGCCTGGGAGGCAGTCAAGGGGCAGATCGTTTTCCCAGCAGCCGTTGCCTTTCTGGCACTGAGCGTATTTACCGGGGCGCTGGCCTGGATCTGCCACGTTGAGAGAACAGCGGAGGAAGCCGTACCACGGACAGGTCACATATCAGGTGGAGTGTTGCATTTTGCTCCGCTTATTCGCCGAGTGTTTGCCTTTCTCAGACAGGCCAGACGAGAATCCAGTCATCTCCTTTCTCGGCGCAGGCGCCTCACTTTTCTGGCATTGATCTCCATCGTCTGGATCCTCTACCCGGTCAAGGTTCTGCTGGTGACACAGATGCTTGGTATGGAGGTGGAATTCGCAGATGTTGCCACTGCTACCTATGCGGCCTATCTGGTGAGCATGCTGCCGCTCCTTCCCCGGAGGACTGGGTTCTTTCGAGATAACCATGGCCTTACTGCTAAGCTCTATGGACGTGTCGTTTAGTGAGGGCCTGGCGGTAGCTCTTCTTGCTCGCCTGGTGACTTTCTGGCTGCCGCTTGGGCTCTCGGCTATAGCAGCCGGTCTGACGGCATTGAAGGTGAGGCGTGGTCATCAGCATACGGATCCTCTATGAACAAGGAAGAAAGATCCGCAAGATATTCCCCCGAGCGGCGCTCAAACAGGCTACTTGCTCCGGCTAACAGCATCTTGAATTGGATCGAGAGCCTGGGAGCGCGAGGTCAGAGGTACGGCAAGTGGTACCGCGACAGATTTTACCACCGGCTGGTAGAGAGAGAACTGAAATCCGCCTGCTTGAAGCCTGGGGCGATGGTGCTTCATATCGGCTGTGGCCCTTTCCCCATGACCGCTCTTTATCTAGCGGAAATGGGATTTCGGGTTGTGGCAATCGATTATGGCTCGGCTGCGGTGCGCTCAGCCCGCGAGGTAGTTCGACGCTGGTTGCTGGATGAGCGTATTACTGTATGGGAGGCAGACGGGAGCGAAATTGACTGCTCCCCGTTTGACGCGGTTTGGGTATCGTTAGTCGTAAACGACAAGCAGAGAATTGTGATCCGGGCACTGCAAACCTTGAGACCCGGAGCGTGCGTGCTTTACCGCAACTACCGGGGGCCGCTCACATTGCTCTACCCCTGGCTTGCTCCAGATGACCTCGACCTTGAGTGTGAACACCGATGTGTAACCCATGCTCTCGGCAAGGAGACGATCATTGTCTGGCGGAAACTCATAAGAACAGTGTGAATGCTACGTTTAACATCCCTCCCATGATGAATGCAATTACTATCGTCGCCATGGCAATAACGACTGCATACCTCACCCCAAATTCCTTCATTAACACCGGGAGAACCGCAGCACAAGGGATGTAGAACAACGCAACGATTGCACCCACAATCAGTTGCACCAGAGTTAAATCCAAACCGAGAAGGGCGGTAACAGCCAGCTCTCGCCGCACAATTCCCAAAATCAGCGAGACACTCGCTTCAGCCGGCAGTCCCAACAGATCAACTACAATCGGGCGTAAGAATAGACCAATGTGGTAAAGTGCTCCGGATTCATAGAGCATTGCCGCAATAAACACACCAAAAATAATCAGCGGTACCGCATCAAGAAGATATGATTTCAGGTGCATCCATACCTTTTTGGCAACCGAGGTGGCATTTGGAATGCGGTATGGCGGAATCTCCATCAGAAAAGAGGGTGTTGTGCCAGGAAGCATTCTGTTTAATGCCATTCCCACGATGAAGATAAACAGGAAGGCAATAAGGTAAACAAAGGCCAGGGCAGCGATTGATTTTTCCGCCAAAAGGGCAATAATTGCTCCGGTCTGGGCGGCACAGGGAATTGCCAGGCACATTAGGGCAACAACGATAATTCTCTCCCGCCGCGTTTCCAGCATCCTTGTCGACAAGATTCCGCCGATAGTGCACCCGAATCCAAGCAGGAAGGGTATAACCGCTCCCCCATGAACACCGCTCTTGTGAAACAGCGTATCCAGCATGCAGGCTAATCGCGGCAGGTAACCAGTATCCTCCAGTATCGCCAGGACGAGGTAAAACGCCAGTAAGTACGGCAAAACTAGTGCGAGCGGCCAGCCAATACCATCGATGAGCACTCCAAAATGGCCGATCAATATCTCACGTATAAACCCCTCAGGAACAACTGCGGTAACAGCATCTCTTATGGGTGGGAAGATTAAAGTTTCAAAAAAGGGTAGCAAAATAAATTGCCTCAGCCCCATCCCAATCCCAATAACTGCCCCAAATGCCACTAGCGCAGCAATAATCGCAACTGGGATGCCGGTAGATGGCAGAATAGCCGCATCCTCTATTCTCTCTCGTAAGGTGTGATGACGGTGAGTTAAGGTTTGCACCTGGCGCACTATATTCCCGATCTCGCTCCATCTTTCATCTTCGGTGCCTTGATAGAGTTGTGATCTGGACTCTGGAATCCGTAGGACGAGCTCCTTAATTCCCTCACCTGTTACCGCAACCGTAGGAACAACTGGAACGCCCAGCAGCTCTTCCAGCTTCTCTACATCGATTGTTACCCCCTTGTGCTTAGCTTCATCCCAGAGGTTAAGCGCCACAACCATCGGAATTTCTTGCTCCAGTAGCTCAAGTGTCAGGCGTAGATTCCGCTCCAGATGAGTGGCATCAATTACATTAATGACCACATCACCCTCTTTGACCATCTCTACCGCTATTTCTTCCGCCTTGTTGGTGGGATCGAGCGTGTAAGCTCCTGGCACATCGATTATTTGTGCACTAAGACTCCCAAATTTTAAGGTGCCTTTTCTAAATGTAACTGTTGTTCCGGGATAATTAGAAGCGACAACATTGATGCCTGTTAGACGGGAAAAGAGAACGCTTTTGCCCACATTGGGATTTCCCATCAAGAGTATTTTCACGTTGGCAATTCCTCGACAAGAACCTTCATCGCCATTCCTTTGCCGATGGCAACCTTGGTTCTATCCACTTCAACAACAACCGGACCGTTAAACGGCCCAGAACCAACCTTACGAATAGTCTGACCAACTCTGATACCCAGCGACGTAAGGCGTCTCTGGGAGCTGTATCCTCCCTCTATCCGCTTGATCACTGCTGCTTTTCCGGTACCCAGTTCCAGTAATTTAGTCTCCATATCCTACATCCATTGACTCCTTTGATAGATCAACTACCAATAATCAGCTTCACGTTAAACTCAGTAATTACCAGTTAGGCCACTTCATATTTATGACACCAATAACCTTAAGGATAATAAATATGCAAACTGTTTTCAACAAGCATCGCAAAATTTGTGTAACTGCACAAGTGAATAGACTAAAAGTGGAAGACTAACAATTCCGGATAGACAACAACTTCGAATATATCGACCGCACAGTAATAATAAGAAGCACTCTTTAGTGAAATGATTTGTAGACCCTCTCTGTTTCGAGCATATTCTAAAGTGAAATTTTTGGCACTTGACACAGGAGGTGAATATATTATAATATAATTAGCAGTCAAGAGCTAAGATTGCTAATTGACAATATAAAAAGGAGGCTACAATGAGAATTACAAGACTTCCAGCAATAGGATCATTTGGGATTCACAGTTACCTGAGCCGCTTGTTGGATGAGTTAGTCAGTGACTTCACTGAGGTCGGGTTAGAAGTAGGTACCAAGTTTGGGGCCACCGATATCTACGAAAAAGATAAGAAGATCTACTTTGAAACCGAACTTCCAGGTGCAACCAAAGACGACATCGAACTCAAAGTCGAGGACGATAAACTACTCATCAGTGGTACGATCAAACGGAGCGAAGAGGTGAAAGATGAGAATTACTTCCGCATCGGGCGCCGTTACGGGCAGTTCCAGCGGGTCTTTCCCCTCCCGTCGCAAGTCGGTGATCACAAAAAGATCAGCGCTAAATTCAAAGACGGAATCTTGCAGGTAGTCGTTCCTCTCCGCGATTCAATCAAAGAGAAGGCAGCGGCAATCGATATCAAGATCGAGTAACCACATAAGATTTAGGATTTACACCTAATCACACTTAGATAAAAGGGGCGAAGCCATTGGGCTCGCCCCTTCTTTTATTTGGGTTCTTCGTAGCTTGGAGTTTAGAAAGAGTTCATTTAGTTCATTGGGGCAGAAGAGGCTTATGGCTTATAGCCTGTAGGGGCACGGCACACAGAGAGATTGAGAGGTTCACGGTTCACGGGTTAGAGCCAGAGTCCGTCATTGTGAGTCTCTGTGAAGCAATCCTGTTCCTTTAGCCTCCGTCGTTTGTTTTGTGCCTCAACGAGGATTTTCTGTTCGGGATTGCCACGAGTTCTCCGAACTCTCGTAATGTTAGGAATTATCACGCCCGATCCGTAGACTAAAGCCACGTGTAAGAAAGCTATTTAGCGGGTATGATGTAAAATAGATATACGATATATTTGCAAAGCGGATCTATTATGCGAACTATAATTGAGTTTCCAAAGATGGTCGAATAAGTACGTGAAGCATTTGGTTCGGTTTGATTGCTGCAAAGAAGTTGGTTGATTGATGAAAATACAGCGTTCTATCAGTATAGGAGGATGGATAGCGCTTGCGTTGGCGTTGAGCGCGGCTTTGTGGGCCAACAAAGAGCGAAACGCTTGGGAGAGAGAATATCGCGGTATCACTCTGGCAGTTCATTTTGATCAGCGGTCTTATAACAGTAAGTCTCTTTCATTTACTGAATTGGCACAAGCGGGAATAGACAGCATTCTGCTTCCCACTTCAAAGAGTATCGCTGATATAGCAATTATTGCGGCTGAGATAAATGCCGCAGGTCTTTCTCTCTACCTCTTTGTCGATCACGCGCGGCAATCAGAGGAAGAGTGGCAATCGCTGATCAATCTGGTGCATCCGCAAATTATCATATTAGATTCCACTCTCCAGTTGCAAGATGGGATAAGCAGCCTTGCAGCGGTAGTTACTGATAAATCCCTACCAGACCAGTCTGCGATTCAACTGGGAATGATCGAATTTTCTGACTTAACTATCATCCAGTACCTGTGGTGTCAGGGATGGCGCGATGTCATCCGTTTCCATGAAATAACAATCGAAGAGCTGCTGCCAATGGAAGAGAGAGAGATAATCGCCCGATGGCGTCGCGCTGTGCGGGAACGAAATATCCGTGGCCTTATTCTCCAGCCACTTCCGCACCTATCTTTAGCAGAGAACCTCGCCTATTTCGCCCAAGTACACTCAGTAGTAAGTGCGATGGGATTTCAATCGAGAGCGCCAATATCCCTGCCATCGCCGCAAAGTCCGCTCATTCCCTTCGTGATCGGTATTGGTGTAAGCGCATTGCTGCTCCTCATCGCCCTGAAGCTACAACCGCAAAGAGCAACTATTTACCTACTGGGAAGTATAATCATAATTGGATTTGCTTTTTTGCTTCCGCTCGATAGCGTCATTGCGCGACAGACGATCGCCCTGCTGATCGCCCTACTTATGCCTCCTTTTGCCATACTCCTGCTGCTGCCGCGATTAAGCAACCGCAAAGGTTGGCAAGCGGGGATAATGACGGTTGTTCTGTTCTCTCTTATCTCCTTAAGCGCAGGATTACTCATCAGTGCTCTTTTAGCTTCGCCTGCTTTTCTCGTCAAGGTACATCAATTTCGCGGTGTAAAACTTGCTCTGTCTCTTCCGCTTATCTTTACTGCGATTATCTATTATCGCGATGGTGGTTTCAGTTTGTTTTACCAACCTTTATCCCGGTTGCGTCGACCGAGCAAGTTATTCTTTATTGCTGCACTAATAGTGGTATTAGCGATCGTGATTCTCCGCAGTGGTGCTTACGGCTTGATATATCTGGAATTTGAAATGGCTATCCGGCAATTATTGGAAGAGACGCTTTACGCGCGGCCGCGATTCAAGGAGTTTCTGTTCGGCCACCCACTCTTATTCCTCGCTGCTGCGAGTACAGTGAGTAGTTTTAAGAGCATCGCTGTCGTGCTGGGAATGGTAGGACAAGTATCAATCATCAACACCTTTGCCCATGCCCATACACCGATTTATCTCTCGCTGTTGCGCACTGGAAATGGGTTATTATTAGGGCTTCTTGCCGGCGGAGTGGTATATCTCGGTATTAAGTACGGTAAAAAGATACTTATTTGGTGTCAAGGTCGGTAAAGACGGGAAATTTTTAGGGTTATAGATCGCTATTGACTTTTTCCTTATTTCAATAGAGAATAAAATGATTGGATATGATTTAATCTCTCGCAAAGATAATCCGGAGGAAGTGATGGCACAGCAGCAACTGGATAGTGCACAAATTAGCGATCTATGGCGCAAAGCACGCTCTCTGTTGAATGATCGTGTTCTTCAAGCATGCCTCCCGCACAACTCAAAGCACATTGCCCTGGGAGAAGATACTGTCAAGATCAGGGTGGATAGTGAATTTAAGAAAGAGTACTGCTATCAAAAACTGGCTAAATTAGAGAAGATAGTGGGAGAAATTTTTGGAAAACGCTATGTCATTATCACAGAACTGCCTTTGATCGAAGAACTCGATCAAGTAAAAGAGGAACCCAAACTGCATACCAAGTTATCTGTATTAGGAAAAGAAGAGAGACAAACAGAGAAGGAACAGAAGCCGTATACTAAGATAGCTGTATTAGGAATTGGAGATGGCGGGTTAAACGCGATCAACAGGATGAAAGAACAAGGTCTCCGCGGCGTCACATTGATCGCACTCGACACCGACCGTCAAATCCTGAGTATCTCCTCAGCCGACAAGAAAGTACAAATGGGAGCGGAGCTCACAGCTGGCAGAGGGACTGGGGGTGACCTCAAGAAAGGTGAATTAGCAACAGAAGAATCTCGCTGGGAAATCTCATCCCTGCTTGCAGGAATGGATCTTGTTTTTCTTGCCTGCGGCCTCGGTGGAGGAACAGGAACGAGTGCTACTCCGATGATCGCCCAGATTGCGAAGGAAGCAGGAGCATTGACAATCGGGGTAGTCACGCAGCCATTCTCATTTGAGGGGATGATTCGCCAACAGAGAGCTGAGCAAGGATTACTCAAATTGCGGCAGACTGCCGATGTAACGATTGCAATCTCCAATGATCGTTTACTAGAGACAGCTCCAAAAGGATTATCGATGATTCAAGCATTTAAGCTCGCTGACAGTGTTTTGCACCAAGGCGTACGTGGAATCTCTGATTTAATAACGATTCCGGGAATCGTTAATCTTGATTTCGCCGACATCCGTAGTGTTCTCGCTGGTGCAGGAACAGCAATGATGGGAATAGGTGAGGCACAAGGAGAACAACGCGGTCTTACTGCAGCAAAGTTAGCATCTTCTAATCCACTACTTGACGGTGGAACGATCCGCGGAGCACAGAAATTAATCATGAATGTAACCGGCGGCACCGATATGACTTTAGATGAGGTGACGCAAGCCGCTGACCTGATCCGTAAAGCAACTATATCTGAATGTGAAATCATCTTTGGTGCAGTGGTAGATGAACGACTGACAGGTCGTCTGAAAATTACGGTGATTGCTACCGCCTTTCAAGCGGTCACGGAAAAACCGCTGCGCACCGCCTACAAGAAGCGCGAGCGAATATCAACGACCAATCTGGAAGTTCCAACCTTCTTGCGCCGCCAACAGCAAGAAGAGAAAGAGACAAAGAAAGAGACAAAGAAAGAAATAAGAGGACAGAATTTAAAAAGATGAATGGGGAATGGTGAAGAGAAATCACTTCCCTTTGGCAACTATCGCCTTATCAAACCGTTGATATTCTCATTTACTATTGACTACTTACTTAAGGTGGATAGATTTAAAGTCTGAAGGTGAAAGGCTAACGTAGGGGTACGGCATGCCGTGCCCCTACGTGTTGTTCAAAGAGCCAATGTGACAATGCGAGTTGTTTAGTTATTTATCATAAAGTATAATTATATTGATTATAATCACATTACAGAATGATGATTATATTTCAGAAATAGACTGGTAATCTGTAAAAGCGATTTGCAGTGAGGAGAATTTTAATGTCAAAGTACCATATTGGAATTGATATCGGATCACTTACAATTAAAGTAGTTGTGCTGGATGATGCCGATCAGGTACGGGCAAAGATTTATCGCCCTTCTCACGGATCACCGCTGCCCGTTGCCAAAGCAGCCTTAGAAGAATTATTCACCGAGATTGCGCCGGCAGATATTAATGGTTTTGTCGCCACGGGATCAGGAGGACGCAAGCTGGCACAGATATTGAAGATCAATCATATCAATGAATTAATTGCGCAAACAAAAGCGGTACAACGGTATTACCCAAAAGTGCGTACAGTAATTGAAATCGGTGGACAAGATTCTAAACTTCTGCTTCTCGGCGAGGAAGGAGGTCAACTGATACTCCAAGATTTCTCACTCAATACACAATGTGCTGCTGGTACCGGTTCTTTCCTGGAACAGCAGGCCCAGCGGCTCGAACTTACGATCGAGGAATTCTCTCATCGTGCTACACAGGCAGAGAATCCACCCAATATCGCCGGACGGTGCGCTGTCTTTGCCAAGTCGGATATCATTCACCTCCAGCAGGTGGGAACACCGCTAAATGAGATCTTGGCCGGCTTATGCTTCGCCTTGGCGCGTAATTTCCGCAGTGATATCGGACGGGGGAAAGAATTCGTCAAGCCGATTCTCTTTCAAGGTGGAGTCTCACTTAATCAAGGAATGATCAAGGCATTTGAGAAGATTCTTGATCTTGAGCAAGGAGAATTGATTATCCCCGAACACAATGTTTTGATGGCAGCGCTCGGGGCGGTTATTATCGACAAAGAACGGCGTGCGCGTGAGAGTCGGCGGGGTCATACCAACAACGATCAATCACCGAATATCGCCGCCAATTATCTGCAATCTCTTACTGATGCAATCGCTGAGCAGACAAACTACATTCATACTCCCCATACAAAGTTATCGATGCCCATAAAAGTAGGTAACAATTACCGCATTGCGCGTACGACCGCTAACGGTCAACTGTGCGCATACTTAGGTATAGATGTCGGCTCGATCAGTACTAAAGCGGTGGCGATCGATAAAGAAGGACGACTGATAGCGCGTGTTTATTTACGTACTTCTGGTGATCCATTGCAGGCGGTACAAAGATGTTTATCCAAATTGCACGAGGATGCAGCAACGATGCTGCGTAATGTGCGCGGGGTAGGTGTGACCGGCTCCGGACGGGAGTTGATCGGTAAATTCGTTGGCGCTGATATAATAAAAAACGAAATTACCGCACAGGTCCGCGCCGCTGTGGCTATCGACCCGAGAGTGGATACGATAATTGAAATTGGTGGACAAGACTCAAAGTATATCCGTCTGGAAAACGGGATCGTCGTTGACTTTACGTTGAATAAAGTCTGCGCCGCAGGCACAGGATCATTCTTGGAAGAACAGGCAGCACGATTAGGAATCGCAATCGCGGACTTCAGTGCGTTAGCACTTAACAGTGATCAGCCGAATCGATTGGGAGAACGGTGTACGGTCTTTATTGAATCCGACCTGATCCATCACCAGCAACAAGGTTCATCAAAGAATGATCTCGTTGCCGGACTGGCATACTCAGTCGCTTATAATTATTTAAACCGGGTTGTGGGCGACAAATCAATTGGCGAGCACGTATTCTTTCAAGGCGGAGTAGCTGGAAATGACGCTGTTGTTGCCGCTTTCCGCAATCTGCTCGGTCGAGAGATAATAGTTCCGGAACACCATGAACTCACAGGAGCGTATGGTATTGCGTTGATAACGCAAGAGGAGATGAAATGACTACAACAACAAAATTCCGTGGCTTTGAATTGGCGGAACACTCATATAAAACAGCGCACTTTACCTGTGATTTATGCTCCAATCTCTGTAAAATTACCCGAGTTACTCTGCAAGACGAAGAGTCACTCTACCATGGAGCACGCTGTGGCCGATTCGACAGCCTGGTTGAAAAGGCGCATACCCACCACCATCCTGATCTCTTTGCGGCGCGCAATCAGATTATTTTCGATCCTGAGAATACAGGATTAAAAATCGAAAAAGAGATATCTTTACCTCCGTATAGCGGGCAAGTCCGCGGTCGTATCGGTATTCCACGCACCCTTGCGCTGTGGGATAAATTCCCTTTTTTCGCTGCTTATTTCCGTGTGCTCGGCTATGAGATCATTCTCTCGCCGATGACCGGGCAAAAGATTATCCATAATTCGGTGCAGGCGGCAGAGCCGAATATTTGCCTGCCGGCAAAGATAACTCATGGTCATGTCGAGATGCTGCTCAACAAAGAGATTGATCATATCTTCCTCCCTGCTCTGATTGACATTGATCACGCCAATACACAGACGCGCACGAATTACACCTGCCCACTTATCCAGACCCAGCCCTGTATTATAAAAAGTCAGTTTGACTTCGCTGCGCACGGCGTCAACCTAATCGAGACTCCGTTCCATTTCTATCATGAAGCGAAAGTGAGGAAGGAATTAACAGAGTTGGGACGTAGTCTCATTAAAAATCGAGCAACAGTCAGGCACGCGATTAACACAGGGTTTAACGCACAGCAAAATGCATATACTGCTCTGCAGCGACTTGGATCTAAGGCATTTGCTTGCATAGAAACCGGAAGTTTGGGGATAGTCATTTTAGGACGCCCTTATAATAGCTGTGATCATGGGATCAGTCTGGAAATTTCGCAGAAGCTACGCAAGCTCGGCGTTCTTCCCATCCCAATCGATATTCTCCCTTGGAATACGATCGATGTCGATAGAGATTACCCGCATATGCAGTGGCACAGCGGCAAGCGGATCATCGCCGCTGCTAAACTCGTTCAGCAAACGGATAATCTATACGGCTTATATCTCTCGCACTTTAATTGTGGACCAGACTCGTTTATTCTCCATTATGTCAAAGAAATTTTAACCGGCAAACCATTCCTCAATCTTGAACTCGATGAACACAGTGCTGACGCAGGAGTAATTACTCGCTGTGAAGCGTTCCTCGACTCACTGACGTTATCGAAAGAGCGAGTCAACCGACAAGGACGATCCTCTCCCGTCTCCGCCCATTCGAAAACAGAACTCGATCCCAGCAAGAAACTCTATCTGCCCAATATGCTTGACCATCATCACGCGATTGAAGGGGCATTGATCCATTTTGGCATCGACGCAGAGACTCTTCCGCCGCCCGATAAAGAGAGTATCATCTTAGGCCGTCAATATGCCACTGGTGGAGAGTGTTTACCATTCATCATCACTGCGGGTGATTTTATCAAACTCGTCACAAAGCCGGATTTTGATCCGGAAAAATCATCTCTGTTTATGGCAACGAGCAGCGGACCATGTCGCTTTTGCCATTATTTTGCCGCGCAAAAGTTGATCATGCGCAAACTGGGCGTTAAGGTTGACCTTGTCACACTTGAGTCGTACAGTGGCTACTCAATGAAAAGTTTAGGATCGTCATTCAGGCGGGCGACTTGGGATGGAATAGTTGCGATAGATATGCTGCAGAAACTATTGTGGAAGACCCGGCCTTATGAAGCCGAGCGAGGTAGCACCGATATAGTATACCAACGAGCACTCAAAGAGATTCGTGCTGCGCTGATAAGCAACGGCCGCGCCGGCCTGATTTCATCATTACCCAAAATTATTACCCCGTTCAAGACGATAAAGCAGATTGAGGAAGAGAGACCATTGATCGGGATAGTAGGCGAGATCTACTTGCGCGTCAATGAGTTCAGCAACAGCAACCTTGCGCGACTGGTCGAAGAACTGGGCGGCGAAGCACGTGTTGCACCGATGAGCGAATGGATTGCCTACACTAACTATAAAAAGGTCGGGGATACATGGGAGAAGCGGGAGATCAAAGCCCATCTCAAAGCACAGATTGAAAAGAAGTTTCTCTCGCTCGATGAACATGCGATCGCACGTCTATTCAAAGAACAATTATCAGCGAATGATCTGGAAGAACCATTGACTGCGCAAGTCATTGCCCACAGTGATCCCTATATCTCTGACGCCTATCGGGGAGAACCAGTACTGACAGTCGGTAAAGCGATCGACTATACGATCAAGGGATTTGATGGCATTTTGAATGTAATGCCTTTTTCATGTATGCCCGGCGCAATGGTCAGTGCCGTCTCTACGTTGATAAAATGTGATTATCACTTACCCTGGTTGAACCTCACATTCGACGGCCAAGAACAGACCAATCTCCGTACGCGATTAGAGGCATTTCTCCATCAGGCGCAGGTACACAAAGAGAGACGTTCTGCAGTAATAAAGTGACACTAAACTCAATCAGGTGAGCATAACAACTATGCACCCCTCTATTTTTAGACTGGTCGCTGCCGCTGTAGAGAACGCCGGGCACGTGGCGGCCCGATGATCTCCGTTAAAATGACAGCATCAATCAGAGTCCGCCGGTTACGCAGCAAGTGTGTAATACCTTCGCTGCGGCGGGAAAGAGAGTCACGCGGAACCTTTTGCCTATCTTTGAGCTCCAAACTCCTCTGAATCTCAGCGTTCTCCTTCCGCAGTTTGGCATTCTCTTCCCTGAACCTGGCATTCTCTTGCGTCAGTCGCTGTATCTCGATAATGATCTTCTGGTAATCCTCTCTTTCCAGGAAGATTACATCCTCGTGAGTTATGTCATCTATGGGAATGCGCAACGGGAGTCGCATCATATTAACCACCAAAATAGATCCGATAGCAAGATTTCAGAAGCAAGACTATATTGGGTCAACGGTTACTCCGATCTCCTGTTGTTAACTTACTTCCTGGTTATTTCTTTCCACCGGGTTCTTTTTCTGCGGGTACTTTCGAAATGGAGGTACGCATCTCAGTATCAGCCATGATATTGCGCATGTTATAATAATCCATTATCCCCAGATTTCCTGCTTTGAACGCCTCAGCTATTGCTTGCGGCACGAGGACTTCGGCTTCGACAACTTTGGCCCGCATCTCCTGCACCAGGGCAAGCATTTCTTGCTCTTTGGCCACGGCCATTGCACGTCGCTCTTCTGCCTTTGCTTGTGCAATCTGTTTGTCAGCCTCTGCCTGATCTATCTGCAGTGCGGCGCCGATGTTCTTCCCTACATCGACATCAGCGATATCGATCGAGAGGATTTCAAATGCGGTGCCGGCATCGAGCCCCTTTTCCAGAACACGCCTAGATATCGAATCCGGATTTTCCAGCACTAATTTGTGGCTCTCTGCTGAACCGATAGTGGTAACGATCCCCTCGCCAACACGGGCCAAGACAGTTGCTTCACCGGCTCCTCCGATCAGCCGCTCGATATTGGCGCGTACTGTAACTTTGGATTTAGCCTTGAGCTCGATGCCGTCTTTGGCCACTGCCGCCACAACCGGTGTTTCGAGCACTCTCGGATTTACACTCATCTGCACCGCTTCCAGAACATTGCGTCCGGCAAGGTCGATCGCTGCCGCGCGCTCAAAGGGTAATGGTATCTGGGCGCGCTGTGCGGCAATGAGTGCATCTACAACGCGACTTACATTCCCTCCTGCCAGAAAATGGGCCTCCAGCTTGTCGCTCTCTGCTTTTAAACCGGCCTTGACCGATTTGATCATCGCCAGTACGATGAGTGCCGGCGGTACTTTACGCAAGCGCATCCCGATTAGAGCGCCGATTCCGATCGGTACTTTGGCTGCCAAGGCAGAGATCCATAGCCTGACCGGGATAAAACTGCCGATGATCAGTATGACAACGACAGCTATTCCAATAAGGATTAGTGTGATATTCCCTCCATTCATGTGAAAAACCTCCTCTAAAAAAATGCCAACAATTGTCCCAGCTATTCCCGTGAGTAGCCATTTCCAGAAAAACATCTAGAGCCTTTTAATTTTAGTCTTTTTGGCGCACGCGACGCACAATGACGCGTGTGCCCTCGACTTTACGCACTTCTATTTCGGTACCTTTATCGATAAACTCGCCATCAGTGACAACATCGACGCGGGAATCACCAAATTCCGCAGTGCCGGCCGGGCGTAGCGGAGTGATTACGCGGCCAATCATTCCAACGAGATCTGATCGCTCCGGTACTGCTGTATACCCTGAATCAACGCTCTCCTCATGCTGGAGCACAAAGCGGCCGAATAGTCGACTACCACGCCCCATTACCTTTACTGCAACGATCGCTCCTATCACGCTGACCACAAAGCCGGCTCCGAGGTAGATTGCTCCGTACCCTGGCGATGGAGCAGCCATGATGATGCTGGCGATAATCCCGCTGGTTCCCAGTACTCCCAATATACCACCGGGAACGAAAAGTTCCGCGATCAAGAGCGCAATACTGGCAATAATAAGGAGGAGTATCTCCCATCCGACCAAACCGGCAAAGAGGTGGCCGCCGAAGAAGAGAAGGAGTGCTACTGCCCCAATCGGCGCAGTTATCGCCCAGGAACCAGTCATAATCGCTGTCGTTATTGCAAGCGAACCGAAGCTGAACAAGAGCGCACTGATAGTGGGATGCGTTACCCAACTGGCAACGTGTTCGAAAAAGGCGGGATAGATCACCACCACTTGATATTGCTCTAAATCATAGAGGCGCAATACCGCTTCCCGAGTAGCAAGGAGGTGATCGGCAAGCTTCAAGTCTACCGCTTCTTCCGCAGTCAGCGACAGTATTCTTCCACGCTCGACGACCCCCTCGATCTCGATCCGTGCATCGGCCATCGCCTCCACCAATCTCGGGTCTCTGCCTGTCGCCTCTGCTGCTGCTCGCAGGCGGGATTTCCAATACGACAGCACCTTCTCATCGAGCGGTCGCGGTTCTGCTGCACCGATCGTTGAACCTGGTGCCATCACCACTCCCTTGCGAGCGGAGATAGTGATCAGCACTCCGGCAGAGGTCGCCTCGCGGGTGACGAAGCTGATCACCGGAACGGGACTTGCCAACATACGGGCGCTGATATCTATCACTGCATCGAGCCGCCCTCCCGGAGTATCGATCTCTACGATCACCGCACGAGCATTGGCTCGCGCTGCCTCACGCAACGCGCGGTTGACAAAACCGGCTGCTCCCCAATCGATGACTCCGCGGATGGGAATGATGTAGAGACTTCCTCCCGATCCACTTCCTCCTGATCCGATTATTACGCCGGAAAGCAACCCAGCGGCAGCAAGCAGGATACAGACTATTCTCACAATTATCTTCTTTCTCCTGCCCATTTTCCCTCCTTGCCAATAAAGACGGAAATTATCATTATTCGATTGGTTGATCTTACTCTTATATTATACCATCATCTACCATCATCGGCAACTACGTCATGAAAATTTCGAGTCTACTGAGCATTAGAAAAGCGACTCACTTTTCGAACTGCCCGACGAGTACTATCTTTCACAACCGTGGCATTACTCGGCAACCAATCAATCATTTTCTGTTTCAGTTGAGGGTCGATACGCAGATTATATTGATACTCCTTTACTTCCCCGCATTGAATATCAACCTTAAAATACGGTTAATCTCCATCATATCAGCGCCGGTGTAGGTCAGTGTACGGTTATCAATCTGTTTTATACCTGGGATGTCCTGCGCTGAATAGACGGATAAGGGCTGGATAAGATCTACTTCCAAGCGAATCGGTCTTTTGATCACTAATGGTGGTATATTTCCCAGATTAGTGAGTGCCGTTTTAATTCCTGTATGGATCGCCTTCTGCGCGTTTTTTGGAGTGAGACTGCGAGCAGCAGTAGTATTTATCGCCCATTTTACGATCACCCGCTTGGTCGATGGCAACAGGGAGGCAATCTCAGCATCGATCGTATCATCACCGGCAACAAAGGCGAGCGGAACACCAAAATGTCCGGCAATGGCAGCGTTGAACCCTCCTTCACCGACCGTCGTTCCGTTGAGCCGGAGGTTGTATACCTGCCCGGTGAACGAATGGGCAAGCACCCCTGCTCTATCTCCTGCGCGGGAGTGATAACCAATAAAAGAAGCAGCAGCGAATGTATTATCGATTCCCGCCATCATCCCTAATGGACGTGGTGATCCTTGAATAATGATGGCAGCTTCATGGAGTTCGTCGAGCAATAAGTTACGCATATGTCCGTGTGAGTCGGCAACAACCACCTCGGTTGCTCCTGCCTCCAACGTTCCTTCGATCGCTGCATTTGTTTCGCCGGTCATCCATTTGCGTGCCTTTTCGTATTCCGGTCCTTCTAACTTAACGTGATCGCCATGGGTTACACCAGCGATTCCTTCCATATCAACTGAGATATAAACCTTCATTCTTCCTCCTTTCTATGTGTATAGGAAAGTATAGAATATTTGCCTACTTAAGTCTTTAGTTATCTTTTCCTCCTCGTTAGCGTGTGTTATGGATAATTAACCGCCGAGCATGCAGAGAATAGAGAGTTCTTATTTTTGGTTCTTCTCCAATTTAGTTGCTAAAAAGGATTCAAGGGTTCAAGTACTTATTTTTTAGTAAGGATTTTATAAGCATTTCCCTTGACTCCTCGCATCCTTTTGTAATTCTTAAGTATCTCCCTCGAATCCTCATAATCTTACCAACTTTTTTGGAGATGATCCACTGATATTAGTCCAATTAACAAGGAGAATAAGGATGGAATCAGGTCTTGCAATCCAACATTTTTGGTGAGCCAACCCTCATGCTTGTATTATCTTGTATTGTGACACATATATGCCGTAAAATCACTTTGTGATTAATGATGGCAGATATAAATTTTGATGTCGATAGTATCGTAAAAGAAGCGACGAAAGGATATTCCGGTGCTCATGATATCCTTCGCATTTACCTGCGGGAAATTGCGCGGTTTCCGGTTCTGACAGAAGAGAGAGAGAAAGAGCTGGCAGAACGCAAAAGTGATGGGGACATAAAAGCGTATGAGGAATTGGTCCTTTCGCATCTGCCATTTGTTGTCACCATCGCTCGCCAATACAGTGGTTCCGGTATCGCTCTCCTTGACCTCATCCAAGAAGGGAACATCGGCTTGATCGAGGGAGTGAAACGGTTTGATCAGAGAAAAGGATATCGTTTAAGCACATATTCTTCTTGGTGGATCAGACGGGCGATCCGCAATGCAATTACCGAATATTCGCGTATGATTCGCATCCCAGAATACATCTTCCGTGCGATCAACACACTCGAAGAGTTACGTACTCGTAGCGATGGAAAGCCGCTTGATGAACAGGAGATTATCAACGCGATTGGCATATCAGTCGATACTCTGCGTCAAATCGAAGCACAAGTGAAAGAGGTATTGTCACTCGATCAATTGGTGGGAGATACGAGTGATGATCTCCGCTACGAAACGATCGAGGATAAAACGATTCCAGCGCCGGAAAAAGAGGCTTTGCGACTCATCTTGCACGAGGAATTGGAAGACGAATTAAAAGAGATTCCTCTCCGCGAAGCGCTGGTATTACGCTATTACTATGGATTACATGATGCTCGTTCGTATTCACTGGCAGAGATCGGCCGTCAACTCGGTGTGAGTCGAGAAAGAGTTCGCCAATTGTTAAATCAAGGATTAGGGCGTCTCAGTGAGACTTGGGATCGTTATGCAATGGAGTTTCTCCGTTCGCTCAATGATTGAGCAATAGACTGCGTTTACCATCTACCTGGCAACGGGCAGAGCGGAAAACTTTATGATCTTACGTGAAATTACGGTAAGGAGCAAGGATTCCCGATATATTTTGCTGTTACGCCTTTCGCACTCGTAACTGCCCACATCCGGCCTCGATCCTGAGCCCCCGCCCCAGTCGCATCGATACAGAGATACCTCTTTTTTTCAGCTCAGCTTGAAACGAGTCTCTTCTCTTAGCTGAACTGGGATGTAAATCTACTCCCGACACTGGATTGAGCGGAATTAAATTAACATGGCAGAGTAGACCTTGTATAAGTTCGGCTAACTGTCGTGCATCAGAGAGAGAGTCATTTACTTCGTTGATCAACGCATATTCAAAGGTTATCCGTCGTCGGGTACGTTGAATATAGGCTGAACAAGCTTTGATCAACGCAGCCAGAGGATAAGTTCTATTGATCGGAATCAACTCATTTCGTAGTGCATCCTTTGCACTATGGAGGGAGACAGCAAGATTCACCTGCATCTTCTCGCGACTGAATCGCTCGATCGCAGGAATGATCCCGATGGTAGAGATCGAAAACCGTCGTTCACCGAGCGCAAATCCATCGGTATCGTTTAAGATTTTAACCGAGGCGATCGTGGCGGAGTAATTTAAGAACGGCTCACCCATTCCCATGTACACAACATTAGAGATTTTACTACGATTCTTCCTCTCCTCGGTGCGCAGACGGCGGGCAAAGTAAAGGGTTTGGGCGATTATCTCTCCAATGGTCAAATTGCGTTTGAATCCGCTCTGACCGGTGGCGCAGAACCGGCAATTGAGGGAGCAGCCGACCTGAGTAGATACACAGAGAGTATTGCGTTGGTCATAGCGCATCAAGACCGCTTCGATCATCTCTCCATCTGCTAATTGGAACAGAACCTTCTCCGTGCAGCGGTCGACTGCGGTGTGGATCGGTCTAATCGTATCGAATCGGAGATCATCGATTAGCGCCTGCCGGAGAGAGGCCGGGATCGTTGTTATCTCAGCGTAACTAGAGACCAGATCACGATAAAGCGCATGCCATATCTGTGCGACACGAAACTTCGGTTCATTACGCGCCGCAAGAAATTCAGCCAACCGGCGCCGATCAAATTCAAGTAAAGTATGTGAATTACTCATTTTCAGTTATAAGGGCGATGAAGTCAGCCTCGGTCAATAGCGTGATCTTAAGGTTGATAGCCTGTTGGTATTTTGCACCTGGATTCTTTCCGACAACGATGTAGTCAGTGTCGGTACTGACCGATGATGCGACCCGACCACCAACGTCGTTGACTTTCGCCGTTGCTTCTGCACGGGTCATCGACTGCAAGGTGCCGGTAAAGACGAACCTTTTCCCAGCTAATTCCTCTAACAATCGCTCTCTCTCTGTGATGATCACGCCAGCGGCAAGGAGTTCATCGATTACCTGCTTATTGGCCGGCTGCTTTAGATAAGCGATGATCCCTGCGGCGGTGCGTGGTCCAATCCCCGGAACTTGGCGCAGTTCCTCGTCTGTTGCCATCAGAAAATGTTTCAGATCGCGAAAATAATCGGCTATTGTTGCAGCGGTATGTTCGCCGACAAATGGGATTCCCATTGCAAAAAGGAACCGAACAAACGGGACTCGTTTGCTCTCCTCAATAGCTGTGATCAATTTTGTTGCTGATTTCTCACCCATCCGCTCTAACCCTGATAATTGATGTTGTGTAAGATGAAAGATATCACTTACCCGCTTTACGATCCCTTTTTCTACCAACTGATCGACGAGGTGAAAGCCAAAGCCGACGATATCCAACCCGCTTTTCGAGACGAAATGGGAGATACTCTCCTTGATTCGCGCTGGACAGGAGATATTAGTGCAGCGATGGGCTGCTTCGCCGGCGATGCGAGTGATTGCTGCGTTGCAATGAGGACATTGCGTTGGCATTATAAAGAATCGCTCAGTGCTGCCGCGAAGATTAATCAACGGACGTATGATCTTGGGGATCACGTCTCCTGCCCGTTGCACCACTACACTGTCACCGATGCGGATATCCTTTCGCCGTACTTCGTCTTCATTGTGAAGAGTAGCATGCGAGATCTCCACCCCACGTATGCGAACCGGTTCTAAAATAGCAATCGGAGTAAGGACTCCTGTCCGGCCGACACGGACCCTAATATCTTTGACCGATGTGATTCCCTCTTTCGCGGTAAATTTAGCTGCGATTGCCCAGCGAGGTGAGCGCGAGACTGTCCCTAAAACACGACGATAGCTAAAATTATCCACTTTGATAACGACACCATCAGTCTCATACGGCAGATCATCACGCTCGTTCTCCAATTGCTGATAAAAAGAGATCACAGCATCGATGCCACGACAGATCCGGTAAAGTCGATTTACCCTTAGTCCAAGATGGGACAGAGATATGAGAAGATCGTGCTGTGTCTCCACAGTGATCCCTTCGCTATTTCCGATATCATAGCAGAATATCTTCAGTCGTCGCATTGCAGTCACGTTCGGATCGAGCTGCCGGAGGGAACCGGCAGCGAAGTTGCGCGGATTGGCAAAGAGCGAGAGTCCCTCTCGCTGCCGTTGTTGATTGATACGATCAAAATCGGCACGGTCGATATACACCTCTCCCCGCACCGCAACGAGGGGAGGTATTTTTCCGTGTAGTTTATGCAGATGTAAAGGGATGCTCTTGATCGTACGCAAGTTAGCAGTGACATCTTCACCATTTATTCCATCCCCCCGCGTCGCACCTTGAACAAAGCGGCCGTCGCGGTAGATAAGTTCTACTGACAAGCCGTCGAGTTTAGGTTCGACTACATATGTGATCTCACTTTCTTTCACTTCCTGTTGTACCCGGCGATCAAACGCCCTGATCTCTGCTTCATTGAATGCGTTGCTAAGGCTGAGCATCGGCAGCGAATGGATGATTGTTGCCAATGCAAATCTGCCTGTCAGTGGCGCACCGACGCGCTGGGTCGGTGAATCAGGGGTACATAGCTCGGGATAATCCGCTTCTAACCTTTGTAACTTGCGAAATAACGTGTCGTATTCCGTGTCTGAGATCTCTGGTTGGTCGAGGATATAATAAAGATGATCATGGCGTTCAATCTCGCGCCGTAACCGCTGCATTTCCTCTTGCACTCTATTTTTCACGCGTTCCATCTCTCGGTTGATGCTGCGACCAATTCTAATTTATACCGGACTTAACAGTTGGTGGCACTTACCAACGAATTCAGTAACAAAGTGAATAGTGTGCTCCAAATCATTGAGACGCAATACTGATATAGGAGAATGAATATAGCGACACGGTACAGAGACGACACCGCTGATAACGCCTGCTTTTGTCAAGTGAATCGCGCCAGCGTCGGTTCCGCCGTAAGTCGGCAACTTGTATTGATACGGAATCATTGCTTCTTCTGCCACCCTCTCTAACGCCTGGACCATTCGCGGGTGAATGATAATTGAGTTATCAACCACCGTGATTGCTGGCCCTTTACCCAGACGAACCGGCTGTCGTGCTTCAGGAACACCAGGCATATCCGCCCCAATCGTTCCCTCGACTGCAAGCGCGATATCCGGGTCGATTTGATAGGTAGCTGTCCGTGCACCACGTAACCCTACCTCTTCGCCGATGACAAAGGCGAAGACAAGCTCGATGTCGAGTGATACCTTGGCGATCTTACGGGCAACTTCGATCAACACTGTACAACCAGCCCGATCATCAAATGCCTTGCCAGTAACGTATCCTGGTGTAAGTTCTGTGAACGGATAGTGGATAACGAGCGGATCACCGATGTGTATCCCTATCTCTTTTATCTCTTTACGTGATGTTGCTCCGACATCGATAAACATCTCATCGATTGAAATGACCTTTTTCCGATCCTTATCGTCAAGAATATGGGGAGGAGCACTACCGATTACCCCGTAGACCTTCTTGCCTGAGCGGAGTTGAATCGTTACTCGATGGGCCGGAATAATCCGGTTATCCCATCCTCCGAGCGGAACAAACCGCAGATATCCACTCTCTTCGATGTACTTGACGATAAATCCAACCTCATCCATATGGGCATCGAGCAACAATCTCATCTTGCCCTTACCGCGGCGGTAGGCGATCAGGTTACCTAATCGATCGACTCTAATATCATCGACATAAGGTTTGATCAACTCTTTGATCTTTTCTTGTACCTCGGTTTCAAAACCTGGTACTCCGAAGCTATCGGAGAGCGCGCACAATATTTCGTTTGCCTTCATCTAATTCCTCCTGATTGTGAGATTATATAGACAGAAGCAGTATTACGCAATTGCTTCTCTCTTGCCAGCTGGCTAATCAGTCTCTCTGGCGCTACAATTTGATCAGTTATGGCAGTCATTAATAAGATCAGTAAAGTGATGAACAGAGACCGTGTACTGGTCTCCTTCGACCAAAGTCGGATAGTGCGGGCGTTGGCCCGTGCCGCTGCATCGATCGGTGGTTTTGAGCGTGATTATCTGCCGGCGATCAATGGCCGTATCTTTGACTCCTGTAAAACTGGCGGTCCAGGCACAGCAACTGATGAAACAATTGCCGACTTTCTCTCTGACTTGGTCGTAACCTGTCTCAATGCCAATCCCTACCATCTTGTCTCTAATTTCCCTCCGAACGTGGAACAGATACAAGATGTTGTTCTCCATGTTCTGCGCAGCTACGGATTTACCATCACTGCCGACGCTTATGAATCTTTTCGCTGGGGTAATCACTGGGTGCGCCAGAAAGCGATCACTCCTCAACAGTTCGTTCGCAATGGCTATCCATCGGCACATATAGAAAAGATCGAGCAATGGAACCGCGATCATCATTGCCTTACGATCGCTGACTTAAACGAAATCACCCGCAGCGGAAAGATCAAAGAGTTGATCGATGCTGGTTTGGCCGCCTACGAAGCTTCGCTCGATGAAGGAGTAGCACGGGTCATCGCGCGCATCAATGGAGGCGATAAGATTAAACTTATCTGGATCAGCGGTCCCTCTTCATCGGGTAAAACAACGACTACCGTAAAATTAGCGGAACGATTGCGCTGTCACGGCTTGGAATTTCTCATGCTTAACCTCGATGATTATTTTTTGCCGTTGATCACGCATCCAACAGACTGGATCGATGATCGTAATTATGAGACGCCGGAAGCGCTCGATATTCAATTGATCAACGAACACCTGTTAAGACTCCTTGCCGGCGAACGAGTGGCCAAACCGATCTATAGTTTCACAGAAGGCCGCCGGATAGGCACTGAGGAAGTAAAATTGGAACGCGACCAGATACTCCTGCTCGATTGCCTGCATGGGTTCTACCCGCCGATCAATAAAGGAATCGATTCGTATTCAATATTCCGTCTGTACATCGAAGCGATGAATGTCCTGTATGAGAACGATGGTAATAGCAAGGAAGCAAACAAAAGAAAGATGACGCGATTTGAAGATATCCGCCTTCTTCGCAGGACATTGCGCGACGCAAAATACCGTAACCATAGCCCTCTGTCAACGTTTCTCCACTGGCATTATGTGCGAGCAGGCGAGCTATCCAGCATCATTCCCTTGAAGGGGTTGGCCGATATAATCATCAATGGCGGCATGCCGTTTGACCTGCCGGTTCTACAACCATTCTTTGCCGGCAACAGCAGGTACTGGCCGAAACAGGAAGATTTCACGCAATATCGAACTTTTCTCGATGCGTACATCCGCTATGAGCGACTGGGATCGCTCTTGCAATCAGTCGAAGGGTTACCGATGACGCAGATTCAGGATCATCGCCTCATTCCTGGGGATGCTCTACTCAGGGAATTCATCGGGGGGAACACGATCAAGATTCCTCACAATGAGTGAATTCCATCTTAAGTTCGATTCTCCTCCGCTTCAATATCAGGCTTTCTCCGCAGTTGTTTCTTCTCTGCCAGTCGTTCTTTGTCGATGCGGCGTTGCGCCCGCCCGCCACGGGAAATGGCAGTCGGAATACGGGGTGGATCTACCTGTAACAGGGCGTCCAACTTACGTCTTAACTGCGCCAATGCGATCTGTTTATTGCGATATTGACTGCGCTCACGTTGGCACGTCACAACGATTCCTGTCGGACGGTGTCGAATTCTCACCGCTGTATCCCGCTTGTTGACATTCTGCCCGCCCGGACCACTTGAGCGGAATCTCTCTACAATGCATTCGGCAAGGAGATCCTTCTCTGAACTTGGAATCTTCAGAACTGTCATAATCGATCTTCACCGAATAGGATATCTGGTTGAGTGCAGGTTTGTCGAACCAAAGCGAACGTAGATCTTTGGCTCTATGAGCTGTTTCGTTATATGTAACGTCGGCATACTGAATGCATCCTTACCCACTGCAGCGCAGAATACGGAAACCGACTGCTGGAACCTCAATTGGTGACGAAGTATTCTCCTGAAGATAAAGATCATAAAAATTCTCTTTAATGGAGGCGGGGAGCTTAACTGAGACCGGTTTATTGCCGGTGTTGATTACGATGAGAATCTTTTCTGCTCCCAGCTGCCGCAGATAAGCGAGAATCGCCTCTTCTGCTTGGATTAGTACGAATTCACCCCGGCGCAGCGCTCTTATCTCTGTCCGTAATTTGATCAACTCTTTAACAACACCAAAGATATTCCTATCTTGCTTTTCTTCGTTCCAGAGAAAAGTACGGCGACAATCCGGATCTTCCTCTCCTCTCATACCGATCTCGTCTCCATAATAGATTGCCGGCACACCAGGAAAGGTAAAGAGGAACGCCGCAGCAAGAAGGAATTTGCGATGGTCATCGTTGCAGAGGGTGAGAAAGCGGGGTTTGTCATGGCTCCCGAGGAGGGTATAAGAGGTGTAGTTTGCCTCCTTGGGGTAGCTCTTCCAGATACCGTGAAGATAATTGCTGAACTGCCCTGCATCCCATTCGCCCTTTGCAAAGAAGGAGACGAGCCCTTCCCACAATTTATAGTGCATCACTCCATCGAGCGCATCATGTTTAAACCACGAAGTGGCGAGCCCCATCACTTCTCCCATAACATAGGCATCGGGGTTCTCTTCCTTGGCAGCACTGCGAACAGAACGGACAAAATCCGGAGGGAGGTACTCAGTCGTATCAAGCCGCCAGCCATCGATCTTGTACTCATTGATCCAGTAGCGCACCACAGAGAGCAAGTATTCCCAAACATCCGGGTTACGATGGTTCCATTCTGGCATACTTGCAACCCCGGCCCAGCAGACGTAATTTGGTTGTGGTTTGTAAACAACTTGCTCGCCGGAGAGAGTGAACCAGTTCCAATAAGGAGAGCTCGGCCCGCGTGCGATGATATCCTGGAAAAACGGATGCGTTTTGCCGCAGTGGTTGAAGACTCCGTCGAGGACGATGCGCATCTGGCGATCGTGTAATTCCGTAATCAGTCTGCGGAGAGCGGCATTTCCTCCGAATGCCGGGTCGACTCGGAAGTAGTCCTCGGTATCATATTTGTGATTCGACGGGGCAGTAAAGATCGGAGTGAGATAGAGCGTGTTTACTCCGAGCCTCTGTAGGTAGTCGAGCTTCTTTACGATGCCGACAAGATCACCACCGAAGAAGGAATGACTCTGCGGGCGGTCTCCCCACGGCCACACCCCATCTGGATCATTCCCTGGATCGCCGTTAAAAAACCGCTCGGGAAAGATCTGGTAGAAGATCGCATCGCGGATCCAGTCTGGTGTTGTAAGTCTTTCTGTTCTCATCCCTTGACTGCTCCGCGGGTGAGGCCGGAGACGATAAAGTCTTGCAGGAGAAGAAAGATAATCACAATGGGAAGAGCGCCCAGTAATGCTGCAGCAGCGAAAATCCCCCAACGGGTATCAAATTCGCCTACAATGAATAATCGCAGCCCCACGGCAAAGGTATACTGTTCAGTGCCTGTCAATAGAATACTGGGTAAGAGAAAGTCACCATATGTTCCGATGAAGGTTAATATTGCGATCACCGCTAATATTGGCCGTACCAAAGGGAGAATGATCCAGATAAATGCCTGGAACGGCGTAGCTCCGTCGATCAGTGCTGATTCCTCAAGCGAACGTGGAATAGTGTCAAAATACCCTTTCATCAGCCATGCATTGAACCCCAGCGCTCCTCCCAGGTAGATGAGGATCAGTCCGGCATGCGTATTCAATCCCGCCCACGGAACGAGTCCGCCAATCCGCTGAAGAAAGAGGAAGAGCGCTACCATCGCCATCATTGATGGGAACATCTGCACGAGTAACATTGTAACAAGACCGGTTCGTCGCCCGCGAAAGCGAAACCGGGAAAAGGCATACGCAGCCAGCGCGCCCATAGCAACAGTGAGGATAGCAGTTATACCAGAGATTTTGACGCTGTTTAGCAGCCACCGCCCAAATGGATGGCGTGGATTGGTGAATAAATTTACAAAGTGATCCCAGTTGGCATTCGGGGGAATCAACTCCTGGCCAATCAGTGTATTGGCCGGATTGAGCGATGCAGAAAAGATCCATGCAATTGGAAAGAAAACGAGCGCGATAAATACCCAGATGATCAGATGTTTGCTGATTCTGCGCGGTAGGGATGATCGTCTAAACATCTATCGTCACCTCCTTGAAAGTTCCGCTGAGCTTAAAGTTAATCAGACTGATCGTCCCGATGATAAGGGCGATAATAATGGAAACAGCAGAAGCGAGGCCGTATTGGATACCCCATCCGCCGCCACCAAATGCGAGCTTATAGGTATAAGAAATCAAAATATCCGTCGCTCCTGCTGCGCCCGGCATCCCGGGAATGTGCGGACCACCGCCGGTTAGCAGGAAGACTAACGCAAAATTATTGAAGTTAAATGCGAATGAACCAACGAGTAACGGTGCCAGTGAGACCATGAGTAGCGGAAAGGTTATGCTATGAAATCGTTGCCATGGTGAAGCGCCATCGACATAAGCAGCTTCATGGAGTTCATGCGGAATCGACTGTAGCGCTCCCAAAGAGATCGTCATCATGAACGGGAAACCGAGCCAGAGATTTACAAGGATCAATGCCGTCCGCGCCAAAAAGGGATCCTGAAACCACGGGATTCTATGCCCGATCAACTGGTTGATGATACCTACCTCGGTGTTAAAGAGACCAGCCCAGATCAAAACAGAGATAAAACCGGGGATGGCCCAGGGAATGATCAATATTGAGCGGTAGAATTTTTTCCCTCCCAAGAGCGGATCGTTAAAGGTAAGTGCAAGAAAGAGACCGAGCGCAAAGGTAGTGACAACGCTGAGGCCAGCAAAGAGAAATGTCCAGTAAAAGACTCGGAAGAATGGACGAGAGATCGCAGGATTGTGCAGTATCTCCCGGAAATGACGCCATCCGATATCAGCTTTGAATCCTGGCGTGAGTCTCTCTCCAGCAGCGGAAGTGAAAATACCATATTGCGGTCGATAGATCGTTCCAGTCTTCAGATCGATCATTACTTCTTCTATAGGGTCATAGCGGAATCGCTGGTGAAAGCGCGTAAACTCCGCCGGCGAAGTCATCTTGACAATATACTCATCCTTTGATAGCCTAAGTCTTTCTAAGGCGGCTAAATTCCTGAATATCTCCATCCGTGTCAAGCGACGGTAGCCATCAAACCGGTCGATTAGTCCGTCGTTATTATCATCGATAAAGCGTACCTGCGAGAGATCGACAGCGATCAATTGCTCAGCGTCAGAGATGAATGAGTCGCCATCAATAGTAGTCAGAATGACACGCAAAGCGCCTGCTTCATTTTGAAATGCCTGAAAGGTGTAACGCACGGGGTCTTGCGGCCGGTAGTAACGACCTTCCAAGACCTCGATCGCGCGTCTTTTGGTGAGAAAATGGCCCGTTCCAAAGTTAGTGAATGCGATGCGCACAGTGTACACAAGCGGAAAGATGACCATCGCGACGAAGAAGATCAACCCTGGCAGAATATAGCGGAAAGGATAAGCGCGACGATTCAAGAAGACAAAATTAATGCACAATACACCCGCTGCCAGCGCTCCGACCAGCCAATACTCTTCCATACCGATCAGGATGATCATTGCCCATAGAGCAACTGCCGACATCCCCGATAAGAGGATGATCTTTAATATCAGCGGATATAGATTATCATTTCTCATCTCTCTCTGCGGGCCGGTTATAAGATAACCGACCCGCAACCTTCACCTCCGTTAATACCTAATGAGTCCTTTTATCGCTTCTACCGCGGCTGTCAGCGCCTCTGCCGGTGACAGTTCCGTAGTAATGATATGGCCAAGTGCCGCTCCCATAACGGCCCAGACTGCTCCCATCTCAGGGATATTCGGCATTGGAATGCCGTCAGCTGCGCTCAATCCGATAGCCTTTACATCTGGATCAGCCTGCACCTCAGGAGAGAGGAAAGCCGGTAAGAAAGTGGGAATCCGTGGGTCGGCCCGCCAGATCTGTAGTTGAATTTCCTTTGTGAAAACGTATGTTCTGAGGAAATAGTTAGCGATAACTATATTCCTGCTGAGAGAGTTAATCATAAATCCGTGCACGCCGACGAACGGTCGCATCACATTATTGTCGATCGTGGGGAGCTTGGCGATACCGTAATCGATCCCCGCGGCACGCACATCACTGATGAACCACGGGCCATTGATGATCATCGCAGCTCTACCAGCGGTAAATAGACCAGCCATTACCCCATAGTCAACCCCAGGGAAGATTATCCTCTCTTTCACTAATCGGAGTATAAGTTCTCCGCCGCGGATCGCTCCTTCATTGGCTAGACCGATATCACGCGGATTGAGCGCGCCATATTCGTCAACACCAAATACGTAGCCACCAGAGGCGCTCAAGAAAGGGAATGTGAAATAGAAGTTAGCCGCATCCCACAAGAAACCGTATTTACCGACTTCTGGGTCGGTCAACTTCCGCGCGATTGTGATCAACTCTTCAAAGGTAGTTGGTGGTACTGGAACTAACGCCCGGTTGTAAAAGAGAGCTACAGCCTCCATGATGTACGGAAAGCCGAAAAGTTCTCCTCCCCAAGAAAAGGCGTTGATGCCAACAGGCGATAAGAGTTCCTTTTCTTCCGGTTTGAGGTGAATCTGGGCGAGAAGGCCGGCTGCGGTCAACTCGCCGACCCAGTCGTGTGCTCCGATCAGTATATCCGGCCCTTCGCCAGCCGGCGCAGCGATAAGGAACTTAGGTTTGAGCTCGCCAAACCCGATTTCATGGACGATTACTTGAATGCCATATGCGGCTGCGAATTCTGCCGCAATAGGCTCCAGTATTTGTGCCCGTGTCCCATCGGCCCAGATAGTGAGCACCCCAGGCACACTCGCTCCTACTGTGCCGGTGATACCGACAAGTAAGATAAAACTTAGTAATAATGTAATAAACTTTTTCATTCAAACTACCTCCTGTTGTAGTGTTGTAGTGTTATCTGCAAAATTTTCTTGCTGATTTATTCTTGCTGATTTATTACATCACCTCCGTTATTCTATGATAATCGGCACGAGGACAGCGAACGTTCTCGCCACAACATCAAATCCGGACAGAATATCTTCTTGCGAATATCCCTCTGGTGCTAAATAGTCGAAGACGAGCGGGGCAACGGGCGGAGCAGGGTTCCCTCCGCCGATCCACTCTCCGGCAGTGCGGGCCACCGGTCGTATATGATCTGGCCCGAAGCCGTCTTGTGAGGCGATCATCACGTAATGAGCCCCGCGGATCTCCGGCAGCAACTCTTTCGGAATCCGCACCAATACCAGTCGCCGCGCTGGATCAGCGGAGACATCGATCAGGTGCATCTCATCATATGCAGTAAACAAGTGCCGGCCATATTCGGGCCAGCCCGCCACCTTGATAAAGAGATCCCATGGATGGTCGGGGTGAAATCTGACCTGCATTGCATCTCCCTCTGGGTGTGCCTCGGTCAAACCGCCCGGCTGCACGTCAAAATAAAGGTTAATGATCGGATGGCTGAATCCGTGTGGTCCGCCCCATGGGTTGGGGAGTGCGGCAAATTCGAAGGCGAGGAGCCATTTATCTCCCTGATCGAAGATTGTGTAGCTCAACAGGTCGAAGAGTCCTTCAACGTCGAATACACCCGCGGTCGGATAGACAAAGGTTCCCATGCCGTGATCATCGCCGACTGGATCGGTAAACGAAGCGATTACCTCACTGCCGACCAGGGCTGGGAGACGTGCAATCACCGGCCGCAGCGGCGCGGTGCCGACTATCTTGCCTGCTTTCTCCATTGCAAGTCGCATCCAGACGGTCAACTCTTCGGTCCGGTCGAGCCCTAGTTCCGCAAATGGGACCTGGATCTCGATCGTCTCATCGACGCGGACGATGCGCTTTAAGAGCAACCGGATATCGCTGTCAAACCGCCAGCCTTCCATGCCGTCGGCGACGAACCTAAACACGTATCCGCGACCGTCCGGTCGGATGTGATCGAACCGCGCTTGCACGAGTTGAATAAGCGGAAAGCCGAGTTCCTCCCCTGCAAACCGTGTGCGGGCGTTGATCGGTGTGCCCGGATTAGCCCCGGTGTGAAAACCGATATACAGGACGAGGCGGTATTCCTCTCCGATCAGCTCAGTCGGCAGAAGAACGGTGTTGACCCGCAGATAGAGGTTATGCGTGCCATAACCGATGAAAGCTTGTTCCATTAAGCCTTCACCAGTAAACCTGGCTGCCTTCTCCCATTCACCTATCTCGGCTGTCCCGTCGATCATCGGACTTACTTCACCTAATGGAGAGAAGATCGGACTGACCCGTGTGAGCGGAAGGAGACCGGGTGTAACTTCTATTACATTCGAATGTGCGCGATTGAATGAGCGGTCGACTGTGATAACCTGGTAGCGGTATCTCTGCCCGTGCGCGACTCTCTGATCGAGAAATGAGGTCGCGCCAGCTGCAAGTCGCGTCAACTCCTCCCATGGTCGATCGCCGCGCTGGCGAAGGACCTGGAGATGATCGATCCCTGCTCTGTCCGGAATCTCCCACTGTAATACGACGAAGCTTGGCGTATCGAGTCGGTGAAGAGTCGTTGCCGGATCAAGGTGCGGGGCCGCGGGCGGAGTGAGATCATCAGTCGGGATGACAGTGAACCACGGCAAGGTACCGTCCGGATAAGTAGCGATTCTCCAGCTCATCCCATCATTGGTGGAAAAGCGGAGCGAGACGAACCATTTGCCGAGCTGCTCCGGTACGAACCGGCCAACATATATATCGACTTTATCCTGATCCTCGCTGTAGTCGGCCTCGATCCAGACCCAGGTTGTGGGGTCAGGATCCTGGCCGAAGCCAAATTGAGCGCTGATCCCTTTACCGCGACCGGGAAGGTCAGTCACCCCTGTCATATAGACTGCAACGACCACCGGCTCGATTTTGCGTCCCACGCTGATTATATGTTCCTCTCCAAGAAGATCAAATGGAAGAATTGTTATCCGGTCGAGCGGCAGCGAAGGAACTGCTGCCACATGACCAGAGAAAGGACTCTCATTGCCGGCTTTATCGACGGCGGTAACAGTGTAAAAGTAGCGTCTTAGATTTTCGACCCCAAGGTCGGTAAAGCTTGTCCCAATCAAACCAGTGGCGATCCGCTCATAATGGCCGCCGATGATCGTCGTGCGATAGACGTTGTAGAAAAGAGCATCCGCGACCGGTTCCCACGTGAGTTCCACCCGTCGATCATGCGAGACGGCAACAAGGTCACTCGGCGGTTCCGGTGGAAGGAGATCCTGCGGGCCGTGACGCGCGATTAAGATCGCACCCCACCAAGGCGGTAGATCGAGGGTAATCCCTCCATCTACGACCACATACTCCTGGCCGTTGTTCAGCAGATCGACAAAGAGAGCGCCGTCACGCACAAATTGAGATAGATCAAGGCGTAACCCCATCTCTCCGGTTCGGCTGATCGCGACGATTGCCAGTGCGTTCTGCTCCGCGATCCTGATCATCTCACCAGTATGATAGTTGATCGTATACTCGCTCCTGCCGAGCGCATCGGTATCACCGAGTATCCGCCGGCCAATAACATAAGTTCTGCCCTGTGCATGCAGAGTGATAAGATTGCCTATCCGTAGAACCGGGTTTTCATTGCGGATCGCAGCGAGCCTGCGATAGTGATTAAGCAGCACGTTCTCTTCGGTAACCCGTTCCCATGGGAAGGTACGGCGGCAGTCGGGGTCGCGATGCCCAGGCAAGCCGACTTCGGTTCCGTAGTAGATCGTCGGTGATCCGGGATAGCTAAACTTGAATATCGCCATCATCTTCACCCGCGCCAGTGCGAGTGCGTTCGCGGCCTCAATCTCTTCTCGTCTCATCCTTGCAACTCGCTCGCGGTCGGCGAACGTATCGATTTCAACATAGCCGAACGTCTTCAAGATACGCTCTGTATCATGCGATTCGATTAGGTTCATCATCACGTAGAACGCTTCGGCCGGGTAATCCTCATAAATCTCAGTCAGGGTACGGTCAAAGTGATAGGCGTCCCCATGTAGGACGAACTCAATCACCGCATTGCGGAAGCGGTAGTTCATCGTTGAGTCGAATGTATCACCGAGCAGATCAAGAGTAGCATCATGCCAGTTTTCAGCGATCATAATCGGCATGCCATGCGGGAAGCACATATTCCTTATGTAGGTGCGAAACTCAGCCCAGAAGTCATGCGCCACGTCCGGAGAGACATCGAGCCGCCAGCCGCTCGATCCGTATCTTATCCATTGCCGGGCAATCGAATTCTCAGCGCGGATGGTATAATCGGCGAACGATGTCAGGTTGAGCTCGCTCCCGCCTGGGGCGCTTATTACCGGCATGCTCTCTAATCCCCACCAGCCCGGATAGTCGTGCCTCTCTGCACCATAGACCCCGACCCCGCCGACGTTCACCACCCGGTTTCTCACCTCAAACCACTCGGTGAACGTAAAATCAGTCAGGCCCTGGGTGATGAACTCATTCTGCACTCGTTCTTTGGCAGCAGCTTGTGAGAGCCCTTCCGCGGCCATCAGATTAAAGACCGCTGACCAATATTCGTACGCCCCGATATACTCCGGCCATCTGCGGTAACGGTCAAAGTAGCGCGAATCATCGCCGACGTGGTTAAACGAGGCGTCGAGGATCAGGTGGATGCCACGTTCTCGTGCTCGGCGCGCCAGCTCCTTGAAGAGGGCGTTGTCACCGAATGCGCGGTCGATATTCCGATAGTCACCATGGTCGAACTTGTGGTTACTCGCTGCCTCGAAGATCGGGTTAAGGTATATTACCCCTACTCCCAGTTTTGATAGATAGTCGAGCTGGGCAATCACTCCGGCCAGATCACCACCAAAGAAGTCGTTATTCCAGATTCCGTCACCGTCGTAGGCCGGGTTTACACCCTTTTCGCGCGGATTATCGGGCAATTGCCCCCACTCCCGATGCTCAAGTGGGGTGCCGCCGCGGAAGCCGCGTTTATCTGCTGCCTGGTTGTTCGTCGGATCACCGTCGTAGAACCGGTCGAGGAAGATCTGATAGGTGATCGCATTCTTCATCCAGTCCGGGGTGCGGAAATACCGGCAGTAGATCGTCAACTGAAAGTCATCAGGGTTGCGCAAGACCACACGACCTGTGCCTCCGTCTTGACCTGGATCACCATAATAGACCGTCTTATCGCTACCTTTAATGATGAAGTGGTACCAGAGGACTGTCGGCGTTTCAGAAATGAGTCTGACCTCCCAGTAGTCGTAGCGCCGATCAGGCGAGTGGCCGACGATCTCCATCCCGCGTATCTTTCTGATCCGCTGCGTGTGATCCCAATAGGAGATGGTGACCGCTTCTGCATCGCCAGTTCCAACGCGAATCCGCAGCCGGATCTCTGTGCCGGTCGGCACAGCGCCGAACGGATACCGGAATAGTAAATTATGTGTGTTGTGCTCAATGAGCGCGGTCCGAATCTGGGCCGTACCAGCCAAACCAGCGATAAGAACGAAGATCAATGCCCCGATGAGTCCGAGGAGAGAGATAATCCGATAATGATTTGATTTAGAAAGACGTGCGTGTAATTTCGATTGATCCAATTCTGGCATTTGTCTACCTCCTGATGAACAATTCATGCTCCCCTCCTTGACCTCACAGGTCCACCGATTATGCAGTTACGAAGCGAATAAAGACGAGCAACAGCCCACTTAACTTCTTTTATTTCATCGGCATCCCTCTGTGATCACGAGTGTAAAATCCTCCTGCGTCGGTTCGACGACTATCCGTTGATAACCCTCTTTCGTCATAACTTCTCGAATTATGGCTCTTTCTGCTGTGATCTGTAAATCTCTGCCTCCGCATGCTGCAATGGCGTACCGATGAAGCGGCGGAACATGGAATGTAGCCGTCATTCCACCGGTTAATAGTTCACGGATATCTCTTATCCGTGCCGCAGGCAGAGTGACGTATTTGTCGATAAAGCCAAGCAATGCGACTCCACCCACACGCGGAGGAAGGATGTAATAGGCGATCCCAGCCGGCGGCAGAGAACCGCATACGCGATCGACCATCGTTTCAGCAAAGTAATCGTAGATCAGCCGGTCGTCGTCGCAAATCATGTCGATATCAACTATGTATTCCTGGTCCTTCTCTCCCACGTTGCAGATCAACAGATAAATGGTGCTCAGATTAGCGCTCCGACTCTCGGTGTAGGTCACCAGCAGGTCACCAAAGATCGTTGATGGCACGACAAATGGTGGATGATCGGCTTTGGCCAATATCCCATCAGGGAAGACGAGGCGGTTAACGATCTCTTTGTCAACTTCTCCTATCTTATCACCGATCCCTACCGGTCCGGTAGAGAGAGCACGTAAGAGCGCTTCCTCAGCGGCCTGCGGCTCGGCAAACCCTTCTGGATGGTGCCGGTTGGTGATGAACAGGTCATAGAACGGATAAAGGCCCAAGCCCCAGCAGAACATTCCCACCAGAAGATTCTGTTTGATGAATTCCCGTTTCGCCGTTGATTCGCGACTAAAACCGTCTAAGTTGCGATCGGCTAAATCCGCTAATTGTCCTGCTTGTCCAAACAGGTAATCAGTGAACGAGCGCACTGCAATAATGTTCGGTTGCTGCGTGGAAGCTAAATTCATCCCCATCGTCTCCATGCACAGAAGCATGGAAAGCGATTCACTTGAGAAAGCCTGTGCTATTTCGGAGAACCATTCTTCGGCTGCTTGCGGATCGCAGCGGAGCTTCGCCGTCAGATGCTGCTGAGTACGCAACCAATCGTGCCAGGCAGTGATCCCCCCTTCTTCTGTCAGTTGAGCGGCGATCCGGCGGTAAATCTGCGAAAAATCTCCATCTGAACCGTACTGATGCTCTTTGTCTAAAGCAGAGAGGTGCAACACATAAGGAAGTTTTGTCTCATCACTTACGCTCTTTAACCCACGCGGATACTTCCTCCTCTGCGGACTGTATGAACGAGCTAAGCCGATGTGATCGAAGTTATACCACAAATCAAGCCCAAAGTAGCTGACCGGGATCTTCTCCATGCGGAAATAAGCAGCTAACTCGTGGAGTTTCTCTTCATCGAGCCCGTGGAATATTTCCGCATAGTAGCCGCCATAGGCGTTCCAATGACCGAGGCGTTCGAGAAGAATGTGATCATTTGTTACAGGTCGCTCTTTGCCCGAGAAGGCGAGGAGAAGGTCGCCAAAGGCGCAGATCGTCGCTGCCAAGCCATCACCGAAGAAGAATATCGTCTTTGTCACTGTCCCGCGTAAAAGTTTATCGACCGAACCATGCAAACCGCGGCCGATAGATCCATCAGCAAAGCGTCGCAGTGGACTTGTAATGTAAAAGTTAAACGGTGCAACGATCAGCACCCGCGGTCGGTCGGCAGTTCTGATATCTCCTTTCTCTGTCCCGTGGAACAAGATGAGTGGAACAAATGGTTTATTGAGCGGAATCTCTTTGCTGCTGCGTCCGTAGATCGCCTCCGGCCAGTAGCCTCCAGGATAATCATCGCCCGCTCGATCGAGGCCGAAGGTGTAAAGAAGAAAATTCAGATCATCAGCAATGTGAAAGGTCGGAGCGTTGAATGTGCTGTCAGAGAAACTATCTTTGCTGTGTAGGCCATGCAGATCTGTCAGTGTCTCTGCCTCAGTGACAACAGCAGAAAGATCGTGGTAGACCTTGATAGTAAAGCGGATAATTGGGGTTGGTTCTATATGATAATCAGTCTCATACGCCTGGTAACGGCCGAGTCGATCCTCTCCCACATGCTCCTGAAAACTATTCTTATCGGTTCGGCGGCTGTCGAGCCATTTTCCATTTACCGGAAAATAGGCACCGAAATCCGTAATCCATTTTCGGCCATCACAAACGAGGGCCGGTGATCTTCCATCGTTGATAAATTCCATCAGTTTACGTTGTGGCATAAATGATATTCCTTCCCGGCTTTCGACCGGTATAAAGTGGTGGTTCGAAGATTGCTTGCGTAACTAATGTCCCCGCGCCGATGAGGAATCCTGCTTCGCCCAGTTGCGCTTCAGTGATAATAAGCTCGCGTGCGACATCAGGAAACGAATGGTGCCGTACCATGTCTGTGAACGCCGGCAAAAAGAAGGGAGAAGCATTCATCCGCTCTCCGCCGAGGATAATCGCCTGCGGGTTGAGGAGATTGATGATATTCTTCACTCCGATCCCTAAGTTCTCTCCCATCATCACGAAGATATCTTGCGCACATCTATCCCCGTTTGTAGCAGCAGTGAGTAAATCTTCGATCGAATGAGCGATCCCCTTATCTTGTGCGGTGCGAACGAGGAAGGAATCAGCGGTAACTGCCTCCAAGCAGCCGCGCTCACCGCATGCGCAGAGATGACCATCCGGATCGATCATCATGTGCCCGATCTCTCCTGCTCCACCTGCTGAACCGCGATAGAGCTTATTGTCGATCACGACGCCGGAGCCAATTCCGGTCCCCACAGTTACGCAGACAAAATTCTGATATGGTCGACCAGCGCCGTACCAATGTTCAGCAAGGGTGAGCGAATTCACATCATTGTCCAATAACACAGGAACCTTATAAAGCTTTTCCAGCGGTGCAGCGATCGGCACATTACGCCAGTTCAGTACAGGCGAAAAGATCACCACGCCTCGATCCATATCGATAAACCCCGAGACTCCGATACCGATGCCCAGCAGTCGTCCGGGATTAGGCAACTGTTCCAATCCTCTCTTGAGTACTTTGAGGACTTGTTTGCCAGTGCTGCCGCGCGGAAAAGCCTCTTCATGGCGTGTTAAGAGCTTACCGCCTAAATCGATTAAGCCGAGTAGAACGCGATCGATTTCGATCTTGATCCCAGCGATAAATCCATACTGGGAGTTAAATTCGAATAGCGCGGGACAGCGGCCACCGCTCGATTCTCCTTTACCGTTTTTGTGGATGATTCCCGTATTAAGGAGAACATTGATAATCGCAGTAAGGGTGGGTTGGGTCAGATTAGTATAAGCAGCGATAGCAGCACGGGAAACAGGACCATTCTCGCGGATAAAGTTAACGACGATCGCCCGGTTGAGATCTTTGATCAACCGCTTGCTTCCTTTGCAGAGATTCTGGTAGCCCATCGCCACTCACTTCCTTAATTCAGTGAACAAAGTTTATTATAGCATCAATTTCGCTCCATGTCAAGTGCCCGCATTGCCTCATCAAAAAAGCACTCCAAATCGTATCGTTGCCTCACGTAGTAAACTGGTTATTGGGATTTGGTCATTGGGATTTCCAGTTTATCCGGATTAGGTAATTGGTAATGGAGTCTGCGAAGCAATCTCGTTAGTAGAGGCTTCTGGTTGCTGGTGGCTAGTAGCTGGTTTCTGGTTTCTGGTTTCTGGTTTCTGGTTTCTGGCTTCTGGTTCCTGACTACTGACTACTGACTACTGACTACTGACTACTGACTACTGACTACTGTCTTCTGATTCGGGATTGCCACGAGTTCTGCGAACTCTCGCAATGACAAGATAAAGAAGACACGCTATGCCTTTTCTGTCATTGCGAGTTCGCGAAGCAATCCCAAACAGACAATTCTCGTTGAGGTGCAAAACAAACCCTTCGGGATTGCTTTATCGCTGCTTCCTCATTGCATTCGGGGCTACAGCTTCGCGCAATGACGGAAAAGAAGGCCACGGTCTTACGTGTGGGTAAAAGTTTTTTCTACCTGTGCGGATCCACACCAGACAGGTTATTGCGATAAATACCATATCGGAATGCTAATTCTGTTTCTTTTTGCAAGTAAGAATTTTAATCGCCTGCGGAATAATATCTGCTGTATACTTGCCTGCCGGCAGGCTCAGTGGTTCACCGTCGATATGTGCAATCAGCGGTGCGGGAGAATCGATTGTGATCTGTTTATCCTGCCAGTGATGGACCTTAGAAAAGTTGATATGTTCGCCATTCCTTGCATAAGGAAGATAGATTATCCGTTCTGGGATTGAGTAGTCACCAATTGCCCAGAGGTCGATCAACCCATCATTGATTTTGGCTGACGGTGCGAGATTGAATCCGCCACCACAATATTTACCATTGGCGATATTGAGGGAGATATAGCGACGTTCGTCTTGCCAATCCGTACCACTCACGTGAGCGGAAAAAGCACGGAACGTCATTACTGCCTTCAATGACGCATACAAGTAGGCAGGTATGTCGCGCAACCATTTCATCTTCCGAACATTTTGCGCCACTTGCGCGTCGATTCCAATTCCAACACAGTTAACAAAGTAGTGACTTCCCCCTACCCAATTGAACAATCCAAGGTCGACAGTCATTATCTCGTCTGAATGAAGGAGAGATACTGCCTGGATTGGATTGCGCGGAATACCGGTCATGCGAATAAAATCGTTTCCCATTCCGGCAGGAATGACACCGACGATAACGTCGCTATCCACCAAGCCGTTTATCACTTCGTTGATCGTTCCGTCGCCTCCCAGAGCGATGATACGTGAATAACCTGCGATAACCCCTTGTTGGGCCATTGCTGTTGCCTCGTGTGGTTGACGGGTACAATAGAGTTCATAGCTGATGCCTAACCGTTCCAGTTCACGGCGCACCGGCGCAATCAACTTCTTGGCGCGACCACGCCCGGCAGTAAGATTAGCAATGATCAGAGATTTATCCATAATTTGGATAGTATACTGTAAAAGCATCTGCGGCACGATCGTTGCATAGTTAGGCGGAACTGGTATACTGATCTTTTATGAGCACACCGACGTCGATGATGGACCAATATCTGCGAATAAAAGCAGCGCATCCTGATGCAATTTTGTTCTTCCATCTGGGGGATTTTTATGAGACTTTTTACGATGATGCTAAGTTGACGGCGCAGCGACTCGATATCGTCCTTACCGCACGGAACGGTATTCCTATGGCGGGAGTACCGGTAAAGAAAGTCGATATTTATCTCAACCGCCTCCTGCGGCATGGGCATAAAGTTGTGTTGTGTCAACAAGTTGAAGATGCCCAGAAAGCAACCGGGCTGGTCAAGCGGGAAGTAGTGCGGGTTATAACACCCGGCACGATCCTCGACGATGAGGCGCTTGAGGTAGGAGTAAATAACTATCTCTGCGCAATCTATGCGAGTGAAGATGGTAATGGTATAGGAACAGCAGTTCTCGATCTCTCTACTGGCGAGTATAGTTGTCAGGATCTGCCGAATATCGAGGAATTATGGAGTGAACTGGTTCGTCTTACTCCGGCGGAAATTTTGCTTTCCAACAAGCAAGATCAGTTACGTACTACATTGCAAGCCAATCTTACTGGTCCATTGATCTCACTATCATCAGTTGCAATTACAGAAGTGCGGAGCGAAGAGTTTGACCCTGAAGCGGTATCACGCTGGTTTGAGTTGGCCACCAGCGCGGAAATCAAAGCTCCGGCAGATTCTAACGGACTTAAAGCAGCCGGTGCGATTCTTGCCTATATCTCCCGCACGCAGCGCAGCCGTCTGCCTCATATCCGGCCGCTTCTTTATCGACGACCACAGGAAAGGATCAAACTCGATCCATTTACGCAACATAGTTTGGAGTTAGTGCAGACAATGCGGGGTGAAAGCGGTCGTGGTACACTCATCGCTGTTCTCGATCAGACAACGACACAAATGGGACGGCGTCTACTGCGGCGATTCCTTCTGGCGCCTCTCACAGATCAAACGGCTATTAAGCGACGGTTGGACGCGGTAGAGGCGCTGCTGCGTAAAGAATTACTCCAGCAAGAATTAATCCAGCAACTTAAAAGAGTGAGTGATTTAGAACGACTGGCCGGAAAACTTGGGACTAAGCGGCTGACTCCCCGCGATCTATTAGCGATTGCTAATAGTTTAAAAGAGCTTCCTGCATTGCACAGCAGCGTGCAAGAAGCTATTGCCGATTCATCTTCCCATGCATTAGAAGAGATCGCTATCCATCTCCACGCACCACAGTTGGAAAGACTGCGCTCTAATGTTGACGGAATAATCGTTGATGATCCCCCTGTTGACCCGCGGGAGGGGAACTTGATTCGAGATGGAGTGAATCAGCGACTTGACTCACTGCGTGAGGAGGCACGTGCATACCGTTCCCAGATAGCGATGTTGGAACAAAGAGAGCGAGCACGGAGTGGTATCTCTTCTCTGAAAGTCGGATATAACCGCGTATTTGGCTATTACATCGAAGTAACAACAGCCAATCTCGACAAGGTTCCACCTGACTATACACGGCGACAGACATTAGCCAATGCAGAGCGATTTATCACCGAAGAATTAAAAGATTATGAACAGAAGATCGCGTTGACTGCGGAACGAATAAACGCATTGGAACATGAGATATTCGCTGCTACAGTAGAGAAACTGACTGCACAGCTCGAAGTGCTACAAAAAGTCGCTGATGCGCTCGCCGCGCTCGATGTCTATCTCTCTCTGGCGATTGTCGCCGGCCGATATGGCTACACACGCCCGCAATTTACTGCGCAACATCGGATCAAGATTCTCGACGGTCGTCACCCCGTAGTAGAACAGGTAACAGAATTCGTTCCTAATGACCTTATTATGGATGAGAGAATACACCTGGTTATTCTTACTGGTCCGAATATGGCAGGAAAATCCGTCTATCTCCGCCAGGCAGCGCTGATTAGTCTGATGGCACAGATGGGATCGTTCGTTCCGGCTAAAGAAGCGCTCTTACCTGTTTTAACGCGTATCTTCACTCGCATCGGAGCAACTGATATGGTAGCAGAAGGCCGGAGTACATTTATGATGGAAATGTTAGAAACAGTGTCGATTTTGCGTAATGCCGATCGTAACTCTCTGATCATCCTCGACGAGCTGGGGCGTGGAACGAGTACCTTTGATGGCGTATCAATCGCCTGGGCCGTGGCACGCAAATTGGCTACCACCATCAAAGCAAAGACCCTTTTCGCTACTCATTACCATGAACTGACCAAACTGGCAGATGAAATTCCCGGCGTTAGTAACTCGCATATTGTCGTACAAGAAGTAGGAAGCGAAATAGTCTTTCTCCACCGCGTGGAAGAGGGAACCGCTACCGGAAGCTATGGGATTCATGTTGCCCGGCTGGCCGGTTTACCCAAAGATGTGATCGCTACTGCAGACGAAATATTGGCCAAATTAACCAGCAATAATTTGTTCAGTGCACTCGGTGATGCGCAAAGCAAGAAACTGAGAGCAGATTGCGTCCAATTACCGCTATTTGGTACTGAAGACCATCCTGTTCTTAAGTCTCTACAAAAGATCGATCCTAATCAACTTACCCCACTGCAAGCGCTGGAGTTACTTGCTAAATTGAAGCAGCAGTTGTAACGATCCCTGTCGGCAATGAACAGAGGAGAGATTCGGCGCTGGGATATCTTGCGCTGCGAATCTATATCAATCGTGAGGTGAACTTGCCAGAACCGATACTTGACTTAGCGTAAATTAGCGAATAAACTGAGATAAGATTTCTACCGCATCTCCTCCACTTTATCAGAGAATGTGTCATTAGTAACAGTTACTTTAAGAGTATGGGTCGTATGTTACAGCGCAGCGTGGAGAAGGCTTAAGCGGTGATATAAACTTTTGATCAGATCCTGTTGTTGAACGTATTCACCCGCCTAAATTTAAGGAATATAAAAAGTAAAAAAGAGGTAACGATGAAGAGATATTACGTTACGTTAACGGTGCTGGCAGCGCTCCTTGCGATCACGATCATTGGGATAGGAGAGCAGAGGCCAACTTATACAATCTTCGTCCAGCCAGAGGAGTCGATCCAGGAGGCGATCGACAGGGCACCCGAAGGAGCGGTGATCTACCTTTGGGAAGGAACCTGGCAGGAGAATATCAAGATCACAAAGCCCCTTACCCTGCGAGGTCAGGGGCCGGAGAATACGGTGATCAAAGCCGTTGAAGCAGGGCCGCTGGTAGAGATCGAAGGGGAAGGAATCTAAGTGGTCCTTAAAGGCCTAATGATCACCGGCGCACATGGTTGGAATGAGCAAGGTGTAGAGGTTCGAGGCAGTGCCCATGCCACGATCGAGAATAACCTGATCCACAGGAACACCCACTATGGAATGGCCTTAAAGGTTTTCACCGGCTATGTCGCCGGCAAGGGCAACACGATCCAGGAGAACGGCAGAGGCGACGTCTACCCTGAGAAGCTCCTCTTCCTCGCCACTGAGGAAGGTGGCGCTCTCGATCGCCGGAAGTAACCCCGGTTAGGTCACATTCATATAGTTAAACTAAAGGAGGATAAAAAGAAGTCATAAAAATAGAGACATATTACATTGAAAACTGTAATTTACATTGTTATGAAGTTACATGAGGAAAGAAGAATCTTGTGTAATTTCTAGTAAAGATTCTCTGTGTCCTCTGCGGTTAACTCTTTGTGGTTAATTCTTTGACAATACAATACAATACTTTTGGAATATATGGGAGGATAAAGAAAGAATAATGGAGACAGAGCTCAGCGATCAACGATTGCCGGAAGAAGAATTTCTCGGCATGCGTAAAAAAGTTCTCTCTCAATGGCCGACAGGTCAAGAGGTAGATATAGAAGAGGCAATCTCTTACCATAACAAACTTCCCGACAAAAAAAACGTGGCGGCAGTACTGATGCGTGCTGTCAGCTGTGGAGAGACTCTCATTCAACCCCGAGCTGGAGTAACTCTTCTCGAAGACCAGATAAAACTCCTTCGTTATCTGCAAGATGAGGGCGGAGCTGACATTCTTCCGACGACAATCGACAGTTATACCCGTCAAAATCAGTATGACGCAGCCCAAAAAGGGATCGAAATGAGCAAAAATATGGGACGTTCAGTGCTCAATGGATTTCCGGCGGTCAACTACGGTGTTGGTGCGTGTCGTCGTCTGGTAGAGGAGCTTGACCGGCCGCTGCAAATTCGTCATGGCACCCCTGATGCTCGCTTACTGGCAGAGATCTCCCTTGCCGGCGGATTCACTGACTTTGAGGGAGGGGGGATCGGTTATAATATTCCCTATGCGAAAGATATCTCACTTGAATCTACGGTTACTGCCTGGCAATACGTCGATCGGTTAGTCGGTTATTATTATGAGCATGGAATAGCGATCAACCGCGAACTGTACGGAACACTGACCGGCACTTTGATTCCCCCGTCGATTTCCCACGTTGTCGGAATTATTGAAGGAGTTTTAGCGGCCAAACAAGGAGTAAAATCCATCACCTTCGGTTGCGGGCAGAATGGACATTTCTTACAAGATATAGCATCCATCCAAACATTACAGGAGATAGCAACCGAATATCTGGCACAGGAAGGATTCCCCGATGTACTGGTGACAACGGTTTTTCATCAATGGATGGGTGGTTTCCCGCCGGATGAGGCACGGGCATTTGCAGTGATCGCCTGGGGCGCAGTTGTAGCCGCGTTAGCCAAAGCAAATAAGATAATCGTGAAAACTCCACATGAAGCAGTCGGAATTCCAACAAAAGAGGCGAATGCGCAAGGGCTAAGAGCAACCAAGCAGATTGTGGAGATGCTCAAAGCACAATCAATTGAACAGACAAAGAAGATGGACATAGAAAAGAGAATGATCAGATCTGAAGTAAAACAGATGATTGATAAAGTATTGGAAGTGGGAGAGGGTGATTGGGCGAAGGGAGCTGTGAGAGGGTTTGCGGCGGGAATCATTGATGTGCCGTTTGCTCCCAGCCGGTATACACGTGGAACTATGCTGCCGGCACGTGACTCAGAAGGCGCGATCAGATTCCTCGATTTCGGTAATCTGCCCTTTGATCAAGAGGTGAAAGAATTTCATCGCGAGAAAATAACTGCGAGAGGAAAGAAAGAAGATCGCGAACCTAACTTCCAGATGGTCATAGATGACGTATATGCCATTGGGCAGGGACGTCTGGTCGGTCTTCCGCAAGCGAAAAGAGCAGCGAGATGAAGATCACCAACGTACTGGCTTCCCCTGGATTGACCGGCTTCTATTTCGATGATCAGAAGGCAATTAAAGCCGATGCGCAGCCGGATGGTTTTACTTATCGTGGCAAACCGTTGACAGCAGGGTTTAGAGAGATCCGCCAACAAGGAGAATCGATATCGATCATCCTCATACTATCAGATGGACAGATAGCATACGGCGATTGTGCTGCGGTTCAATATTCCGGCACAGGTGGCCGTGATCCACTCTTCCTTGCACGCCATTATCTTCCGCTGATTGAAAAAGATTTGGCTCCGACTCTCGTGGGACGGAGACTCTCTTCATTTAGAGAGATTACCACCGAATACGATGCTTTCCGCCTCAGTAATGGAGATTCTCTTCATACCGCCATCCGCTACGGAATATCGCAAGCATTACTCGATGCAACAGCAAAAGCACGGAGAGTGACAATGACGGAGGTAATCATTGAGGAATACGGACTCTCCTGGAACGAGATCAAGCCGGTTCCCATCTTCGCTCAGACAGGAGATGATCGCTACACCGGTGCAGATAAAGCGATTCTCAAACGGGTACAGGTTCTTCCCCATGGACTTATTAACAATGTGTGCGACAAATTAGGCTCACAAGGTGAGTTGTTACATGAGTATATTCGTTGGTTAAAGAACCGTTGCATCGCTCTGGGAGGCAGAACGTATAAGCCGATATTTCATATCGATGTTTACGGGACGATCGGACTCCTCTTTGAGAATGATATCCCACGCATCGCTGAATACCTATTGAAATTGGAAGAGGCAGCTGCGCCCCATCGACTGCGCATCGAAGGGCCACTCGATGCCGGTGGTAAAGAGGAACAGATTAAGCAGCTATATCAGCTCAAAGAGGAGATTCACCACCGCGGCGGGAGAGTGGAAATTGTCGCTGATGAGTGGTGTAATACTTTACAAGATATACGTGAATTCGCCGCTGCCGCGGCAGCTGATGTAATTCAGATCAAGACACCGGATTTAGGCGGAATAGACAATACAATTGAAGCGATCATCTACTGTAAAGAGAAAGGAGTAGGCGCCTACTTGGGTGGAACGAGCAATGAGACCGATCGCTCCGCCCAGGTGTGCACCCATATCGCCTTGGCGTTGCAACCCGACCAGATACTTGCTAAACCAGGAATGGGAGTTGATGAAGGACTGATGATCGTCTTCAATGAGATGCAGAGAACTCTGGCATTGCTGGAGTATCGCCGCGCAATAAGGTAGAATGTAGAAGGCTACTACAACCTTCGGTCTTCAACCTAAATGGCTGCATAACTTACAATATGGCGTCGTTTAAGGTTATAAAATAATGTAACACGATAGTGGTTAAGATAGCGAACTTCTTTTATTCCAGGAGGGAAAGTGAAAATAACATTAAGCGCAATCAAAGCAGATATTGGCAGTATTGGAGGACATATTGCCCCCAGTGTCGATCTCTTAATGGAAGTAGAAACATATATTGACAAAGCAGTAGGAGATCTGGTCTTCGACTATTTTATCAGTAATATCGGTGATGATATCACAATCCTTCTTAGTCATGAGCACGGTTCAGATAGCGAAAAGATCCACCGGTTAGCGTGGGATGCGTTCCACGCTGGAACAGAGGTTGCTAAAGAACAAGGCTTGTACGGAGCAGGGCAAGATTTGCTTGCCGACTCATTCGCCGGGAATATTTGCGGGTTGGGCCCTGGAATCGCTGAGATGACCTTTGACGAGCGGGAGAATGAGCCGTTCCTCCTCATAGCCGCAGATAAAACAGAGCCGGGAGCATTCAACTTGCCTCTTTATCTGGGATTTGCTGATCCGATGTATAACTCCGGCCTAATCCTCGCGCCGGCGATGAGCAAAGGTTTCTCTTTTACCGTGATCGATGTCTCACACATAAAGGGTGATCGAGTGATCGAACTGGTAACCCCGGAAGAGATGTACGATCTCGTTGCGCTATTACGTGATAATGGTCGTTTCGTCGTAGAATCGATTCATACGCGTACTACCGGCGAGCAAGTTGTGGCGTGCAGTACTACTCGTCTACGGAACATCGCCGGCAAATATGTCGGTAAAGATGATCCTATTATGCTCATTCGCACGCAGAAAGATTTTCCCGCTACTGGAGAGATCATTGCACCGTATGAAATCGGCCATCTTGTGGCAGGTTCTATGCGTGGTAGTCACACCGGGCCATTGATGCCGGTAAAGGGAGGCAGTGGAATATCCTTCTTCGATGGACCGCCGAGTGTCTCTTGCCTGGCGTTTTGCGTTCACAATGGAATTCTCACTGAACCAAGCGATCTCTTTGAACATCCCTACTGGGACTGGGTGAGAAATAATATTTGCACCAAAGCACATGAGATCAGACGACAGGGGTTCTCCGGCGCAGCGATGCTCCCTTACTCGGACTTAGAGTATGGAGGTATCACTAAGCGGATGAAAGAATTGGAAAATAAGTTTACAGTAAGAAGCCAACGAGTATTGACCTGATATCGCACTATTGCAATACGCAAAGTTAGAATAAACGGATCATCTCCAAAAAAGTTGGTAAGATCATGAGGATTCGAGGGGTCAAGGGGTCAAGGGGTCAAGCGGAATACTTGAACCCTTGAATCCTCGAACCATATATATAGCTTATGGTTCAAACTGCGAATTAGAAACTCAAATACTGCTATCTGGAGATTTAGGTTATATTAAAGCTGAAGAGAAATTAAAGAAACTTCAGGTAGATATAGGAGAAGTTGAAAGAATCCTTAAGGCACTAATAAAATTCTTAGAAAATAAGCCCTTGAATCCTTTCTATCTATATTGGGAGAAAACGATGCATGAACGGATGGAGCGGATTCTCTTCACCGCGGAGACTATCCAAAGACGAGTACAGGATATTGGCAAAGCAATATCCTCTGATTATCAAGCTACGGGAGCAGCGAAAGATCGAGAAGGCCGTCCGCTAATTGCAGTTTGCATCCTCCAGGGAGCGGTAATGTTCATGGCAGATCTGATGCGCGCAATTGAAATCCCAGTGGAGTACGATTTTATGTCGATCTCCTCATACGGCAACTCTACCTCTCCCGGGGCAGTTCGGCTACTGCAAGATCTATCTCATCCCATCACCGGACGTGATGTGCTGGTTGTGGAAGATATTATCGATACTGGATTTACCGCTAACTACATTAAACGCGGCTTATTGGCTCGTAACCCAGCATCATTCCGTATCTGTACTTTGTTGGATAAGCCATTTCGCCGGGAAGAGGCAATCAAAATGGACTATGTCGGCTTCTTCCTCGAAGAAGATCTGTTCGTCGTCGGCTATGGCATGGATTATGCCGGAATATATCGTAACTTTCCCCATATCGCTCTCCTTAAACCAGAGTACAGGTGAGAGGGGAAATTACTCATGGAACGTTCAATATACACACTGGGAATTGAAACATCTTGTGATGAGACTGCGATAGCGATCCTACGCAACGAAACTGATATCTTAGCCAATATTGTCTATTCTCAAGCCGGGCTGCATGCAAAATACGGTGGAGTCGTGCCTGAGATCGCCTCTCGTAACCACTTACGTAAACTCCCTTATTTGGTGAAAGAAGGGCTGGAACACGCCAAGATAAAGTTCAGCGATCTTTCCCTCGTTGCCGCTACTTACGGACCCGGGCTTGTCGGTCCGCTCCTTGTCGGACTCTCGGCCGCGAAAGGGATCGCCTGCGGAAGTGGAGCAGCCTTCTTAGGAGTCAATCATTTAGAAGGACATATCTTCTCCCATCGGCTCGCCTATCCGACAGTCAAGCCGCCGTTTTTAGTATTGATCGTATCGGGTGGTCATACTAGTTTAGTGGAAGTAAAACGGTATGGTGAATATCAACCGATCGGCGCAACACGTGATGACGCTGCTGGAGAGGTGTTAGACAAAGTAGGAAAGATGCTCGGCCTTGATTATCCAGCCGGCAAAGAGATCGACAAACTGGCGATAGCAGGTGACCAATCAACGATCCGCTTTCCTCGACCGATGTTAGGTGACACCGGGTTTGATTTTAGTTTTTCTGGTCTGAAGACCGCTACTGCTTACTACCTGCGCGAAAATCCAACCTTTAAAGTAGAAGATGTTGCTGCTTCGTTTTTAGCCGCTGTGATCGATGTCCTCGTTGACAAAACATTGAAAGCTGCTCGTCGCTACAAACTGACACAGATTGCCGTTGTGGGGGGTGTGGCAGCGAATTCACTATTGCGCCGGAGATTAACTGCACATGGGAAACGATTCGGCATTCAGCCTTTCTTCCCTCCACTTGATCTGTGTACTGATAATGGAGCGATGATCGCAGCGACCGCAGTATTCCGATACATTCATCTTAATGAACAGCACGATCCGTCGTTGGAACCGGCTCCATCTTTGGAGTTTTAGTCACTTTTATTTGGAGGTAACTATGTTAGCAGAGTTCAGTATCGTCCCGCTCGGAAAGGGAGAGAGTTTAAGTAAAGATGTAGCAGTAGTTCTCGATCTGGTTGACAGAAGCGGGCTCTCCTACCAATTTACTGCTATGGGAACGATCGTGGAAGGAGAATTTGATGAAGTCTTCGCTCTGATTAAAGATTGTCATACAGCGATGCGCCAACAAGCGAACCGTGTCCTTACTACTATCCGGATCGACGACCGTGCAAACGCGTCGGGACGCATGGAAGCCAAAACAAGGAAAGTAGAAGATAGGCTGGCCAAAAAACTCGTTACCTCTCCTTTATCTCGGGATCAGAGAGAAATTTAATTTATACCATAACTGGTAAGAGCCTGATCAGAGAACGACCGCATGATATTAATCTATCGATGGCGGAAGTCTTTGCAAATAGAATAATCACTCCTTAAGTTCGTACAATAGTGCGGGTAATAACTATGTGGAAGAGAGAATGGAAGAGAAACGAGTTTATACTGTATCACAATTAAACCAGGACGCGCGGCAATTACTCGAAAGCAACTTCGGTGCATTATGGTTGGAAGGAGAGATATCGAACCTAAGACGTGCTCCATCCGGCCATCTTTATTTTACCCTCAAAGATGAGAGCTCGGAAATCGCCGTAGTTAAATTCGGGGGCAATAGAGCCTTTTCATCTCCGATCAAGGCCGGTCTTTCAGTCCTCGCGTACGGGTATTTGACGATCTATCACCCGCGCGGTCGTTATCAGTTCATCGCATCGTTAATCAAGCCGGCCGGCGTTGGACAACTGCAACTCCAATTTGAGCAATTGAAAGCTAAACTCCACAAAGAAGGATTATTTGCGCCTGAACTGAAAGCAAAACTTCCTGTGCTACCCCGCTGTATCGGAGTGATAACTTCAAGTACAGGAGCAGCAGTCAGAGATGTGATCTCCATTCTTTCCCGCCGTGCGCCGATAGTGGATATCTTCCTCTTTGAAACATCGGTGCAAGGAGAAGAAGCGATCGATCAGATTATTGCCGCTCTCGATGCTGCCCAGCGATTCAGTGCGACAACGATGCCGCTCGATCTATTAATTCTAACTCGTGGTGGCGGATCACTGGAGGATTTAGCGCCGTTTAACAGCGAGCCAGTGGCACGGGCAATTTTCGCATCTACCATTCCAATAATCGCAGCGATCGGGCATGAGATCGATTTTACGATTGCCGATTTTGTAGCTGATCTGCGTGCGCCTAACACCATCAGCCGCAGCCGAGCTTGCTGTTCCTGACCAGCATGCGTTACGCGACCGGCTATCCCAGCTAACAGCAATGCTTAATAGAACGATAACTGATCACCTTACCCGTCGTTACAAAACGCTGGATGATAATTTACACCGCTATATATTCCGGTTTCCCTTACGCAAGATATATGATGAGCAACAACGGCTCGATCTGCTCGGTGATCGGATCAGTCGGGCGTTACGAGAAAGACTGCGCAGACACGCTCAGAAGCGAGAGCAACTGGAAGAAGTTTTGCGCATCGCCGATCCCTATGGGCCGCTGCGGCGCGGTTATTCACTCACCTTTCGCGTTGGGAGCAACAAACCACTTATCAGTGCCGATGAAATTAGTCCTGGAGAATACATAACAACACAGCTTTATAAAGGACGACTGACTGCTCAGATAGAGGAGGTGCTCAATAATAGCTACACAGAACGATAATCCACAAGTGAAGATCAAGATAGATGAATCACTGACCCGATTGGAAGAGATTACAAAGCGACTGGAAGAGGAGGCATTGCCACTTGAAGAGGCGTTGGAGCTATTTGCCGCCGGCGTGCAGATCGCTGCTGCGGTAAAGAAAGAACTGGAGAGAGCAAAGACGACGATTCGACAAGTAGTGGAAGAGAGTGATGGTCTCTTCTCGCTGGCAGAGTTTGATATATAGCTTAGGGAGGAAGAGGGTAGGGTAAAGAGAGTGACAGCCAACAGTCAAACGAGAGGTAAGACGGTCAGAGCGGTCAAAGGGTATAGATCAGGGATTAGCTTGTTTGCTCATACTTAACCGCCCAACTGCTCACCTCCTTTCTGGCCCGTTTGGGTTAGAATTTAACAATAGTTAATTGTTGGAGACAAAAAGAAGATGAATACACGACAATATGATCTAATCATCATCGGAGCTGGGCCAGCCGGGCTGACTGCCGCTATTTACGCCGGACGAGCGTTGCTCAATACATTATTGCTGGAACGCACCCTTCCAGGCGGTCAACTGAACGAGACCGACTACGTAGAGAATTTTCCTGGGTTTGAAGAGAAGATTGCCGGCCCACAGTTGATGGGACAAATGAAACGTCAGGCAGAGCGCTTCGGAGTTAAAATCGAAATTGCCGCTGTCACAGCTATCGCCGCAGAAGGGGAATCACTCTCGGTGACGAGCGATAGAGGGACTTATTTTACCCGTACGATTATCGTTGCTACTGGCACAAGGCCGCGTGAACTTGTTGCCGCTGGAGCGGCTAAATTCAAAGGTCGCGGTCTCTCCTACTGTGCTACCTGCGATGGTTATTTCTTCCGTAATAAAGATGTTTTGGAAGTAGGAGCAGGTGACGCCGGCTTAACTGCAGCATTATTCTTAAGTAAATTAGTAAAATCAGTAGGAATCGTAGTCCGCCACCCGCAACATGATCCTAATGCGTTGCGCGCTGCACCGCTACTTCGCCAACGGGCGGAAGAGAACCCCAAAGTATATTTCGTGTGGAATAAAGTGATCACAGAAGTACTGGGAGAAACCCATCTCAAAGCAGTTAAATTACAGGATTTGGCAACCGGTAAAGAAGAAATCATGACAACTGACGGAGTATTTGTGAATATCGGTCATATTCCTGCCACTGACTTTCTCCGCGGGACCCTGGCGCTCGATGAATCAGGGTATATTATTACTGACGACAAGTTGCAGACGAATATTCCGGGAGTCTTTGCTGCTGGCGATATTCGCAGTTGGGCAAATCGCTATGCTCAAGCCGTCGTCGCTGCAAGCGACGGTGCCGTAGCCGCGATTGAAGTAGAGAAATACCTTGCCAATCGCCGTTGAAAATTAGCTCCTCGCTTCGCTCAGAACTTAGACTCATAATGACGTCTCTGCATGCGAAGAGGCCCCGCCAGGCGGCGCGGCGTTGCCCGTACATGTTATTTCGTGACTCATGACTATAGCTTATAGAGCGGCAAGAGCGTAAATAACACCGAGGAATCCAATAATAGTCAAGGCGAAAACTAGTTTTTCCGACATCTTTCCACCTTGTCCCATTGCCTTGCCGAAAGTAAAAAAGACCATTGGGTGCACTAAAAAAGGCATGGCAAAGATAAAGGGGATCAACTCAGCTCCTTCTGGGCCAAACATCCCTCCATGCAGTGCGGCAAATAACCCAAAGTGAGATAGGGCAGAAGATTGGCTCATCGCAGCGTGTGCAAGCGGCATTGCAGCAAAGTGTAAGAGTAAAAGACCGCCGAACATCGCGCATAATTGCCAACCAAAGGAGAACTGCATTAACCCCTTTACTTCAGTATCATCGTCATCGTTAGCTTTGCGAAGAGTCTTTAGAGCTATTATCGTTAAAATGATGCCACCCAATACAACGGCCAGTGACGGCCAGAGCATCAGAGAACCTCTACCAATACTCGCTGCCAAGATTGAAAATACGAAAACATGACCGAAAAATGGTATGTTAATCATGATCGGGGCTCGATTGGCAGCTGTCGTCCCAAAATCTCCCGCAGTACAAGCTCCGGTTAGACCGGCATGAGACAGAGATCCTGCCATCCCCGGCGCGAGATTGCGGACATGGTTTGCTTTACCTAAAACTATCAATAGCGCAATGCCACCGAACATCCAGAGTATCTGACCAAAGAATCCGTATGCGATTACTGAATGCATACCGACAATAGCAAAAACTTCACTGATCCGTGAGCCGCCGACCAAGAAATTACCCGCTAAAACCACCGGGATCCCGGCGAATAATAATGATTTAATGGTCGGGCCAAACCGCCATTTATACAAAATTGCTCCCAAAGAGACCGACCCGATCATTACGAAGAAGATCTGTGGAAGCGGAATGATTGGCTTAATCCATACAGCCGTCCAATAAGAAAGGACCAATATTATGACGACGCCAATGATCTCTACAATCCCTTTTTTGAAATACAACCGTTTATCGGTTATGGAAGCCTTGCTGTCGATTAAGATGACCGCTCCGGCTAAACAGATATAGACAATAAGCGGATAATATTTGCTCAACCCAGCGGCTCCAACACCGAGAATCAAACGTTCCAACGCTTCAATACCCAGCAAAAGTAGCAACGCCTGTATAATGAAGACCAATTGGGTTCTCATAGTACCCAAGAAAGTTTCTTCCTGCGATGAGATGATCATCTCTTCTTGCTTGAATTTCATCTTGCCGAACAGCTTTCGCAATTCTTGCCCACCAACAAAAAAGACGACCGCCAATGCAATGATCGCTGTTCCGCCGACCATCCCGATAATCGGAAATTCAGGCAATCCAATTCGGGATACACCGCCTTCCACCAGAAGAAACCCTGCGACAAGGCCGAAGATCACGATAATCAGTATCGGTGAATATCTAGTCCCTGTCACCACAGCCCGTGCAATAAGTACTACAGGCACCAACAGCATAAGAGCCAGCCATAGCTGGTTTAAAATTTGCAGATCAAGTATTGGTTCCAAGACCGATTCAACTCCTTGTAAAAATATTAAGATTTCATATATCTGCTTCTATCAGGAAGAGTTTTTTCACTGTTAAGAATCAACGCTGATTTGTTCTAAGTTTTTAGTAGCCATAAACAAAATCTTCCATCATAAGATACTCACTACGATCACTTAAATTTCTATAACTGTCCCAAATTATAACATCCACTCGTGCAAAATCTACCCTATCAGTTCACAGAACCCTGAATCCGTGAGGCTAGCTGGACTTTTCCTTGCATTTTGTATCTGAAACCTGCTATACGCAAGTGTGGGGAAGCCGCTGAAGACTTTCACCCTAAAGGTGAAGATGCGTTTCGAGATAGTGCAGGGAGACGAACAACTTTCCAGTCATTCGGGCTTAGCCTTGATAGGTGCTATACTGGACAGGACCAATATTCGGGAGCGATTAGATAAGGTGGTGTTGCCGGGACATCCATTTCCGGAGATCAGCCACGGTGAGGTGGCTACAGCCATGATTGGGCTCATCTGCCTGGGCAAGCCCGACTTCGATGCTATCGAGCCCTTCCGTGGTGACCACTTCTTCGCTCAGTCGCTGGGCCTG